>CATXCB010000012.1 GCA_958366705.1 uncultured bacterium | reverse complement strand
GTTCAGGGTGACAAATTGTGTGTTTAGAATGATGTTCTGTTAACTCAGAATGACATGGCTGCTTATTACAGAATTTGCTTTTTGTGTCATGCTGAATTTATTTCAGCATCTGTATTGTTAATTAGATTCTATGAAAATTTAGTTATTTAGTATTAATGACCTTTCAAATGTTTTATTATATAATTTTTATATAGTGAAAGAGGATTTATATGTCAATAGATAATGCAATTGTTATGATTTTGGCGGGTGGAGAAGGTAAAAGATTATATCCTTTGACGAAAGATAGAGCTAAACCTGCCGTTCCGTTTGGTGGAAGATATAGAATTATTGATTTTGTTATTAATAATTTTATTAATTCGGGGTTTTATAAAATAAAAGTTTTAACTCAGTACAAATCAGATTCTTTAAATAAACATATTACCAGAGGATGGGCACTGTCTCCATTTTTAAACCAGTATGTTGATTTAGCTCCAGCTCAGATGAGGACAGGTAATGACTGGTATAGAGGAACTGCTGATGCGATTTATCAAAATATTTTTCATATAACAGATGAAGATCCAAGGTATGTTTGTATTTTTGGCGGTGACCATATTTATAAGATGAAAGTTTCTCAAATGCTTGATTTTCATAAAGAAAAGCAGGCGGATTTATCTATTTCAGGAATTCCAATTCCTATCGAAGAAGCTTCTGAATTTGGAATTATGGAAGTTGATGATGATTGGAGGCTTATAAATTTTGTTGAAAAGCCTCAATATAAACCAAAATCAATTCCGGGGCATCCTGACTTATGCTTAGCCTCTATGGGAAATTATATTTTTGATAAAGAAATTTTGCTTGATGCGTTAAATCGAGATTTTGATAATCCGAATTCTAGTCATGATTTTGGTAAAAATGTTATTCCAATGCTTCTTAACGAGGGAAAAAATATTTATGTCTATAATTTTGCTGAAAATACATTCCCGGGAATGGCTCCAGCAGAGCGCGGCTACTGGAGGGATGTTGGAAGTATTGATGCTTACTGGCAGGCAAATATGGATTTACTTGCTTATTCTCCTGAACTGAATTTATATTCTAAAGAATGGCCGTTAAGAACTTTTAATTACAATTATCCGCCTGCTAAATTTGTTTGGGAAGAGGGTGATAGAGTCGGTATGGCTACTAATTCGATGGTTTCAGAGGGCTGTATTATTTCAGGCGGCGGATTATCTCATTGCGTTCTATCTCCAAAGGTAAGAATCAACAGTTATTCCAGCGTCACAGATAGTATCTTGATGGAGAATGTTGAAGTTGGAAGATATTCTCAAATTAAGAAAGCTATTATTGATAAGAATGTCGTGATACCTCCTCATACTAAAATCGGATTTGATAGAGAAGAAGATATCAAACGAGGTTTTCATGTTTCAGAGGGCGGAGTTACTGTAGTGCCAAAAGGTGCAATTTTATAGTTTTAAATAAACTATGTATAATTTTTATTGTTTGAGGTACAATTTATTTTGTGCCTCATTTTTTGTAAATTTTTATTAATGTTATGAAAAATTTTGGCAATTAATTGGCTTTATAATATTTATTGATGTGGGTAGGAATGTGTGAATGTCAATAGGCTCAATTTCAAATTCAATATCTAGATTACCATCTGCTATTACTCAGAGGATTGTGGATGCTGCTCCAAATATGACTGTTTCTAACGAAAAATCCTTGAGAGCATTAAAGTGGATTGGGGAAAAGGTTTCTTCTCCGCAAAATCGTTTGATTTTAGGTGTTTCAGCGTTAATGAGCCAGCCATTTATAGATTTATCTAATAAAAAAGTTGATGAGGAAACCCGTAAAGTTTCTGCAGCTCGTACTGTTGCAAAAATTATAGCCGGGACTTTAACCGGTGTTGCAATACGTTCTGGCTGTATCCATGCCATTGATGCTTTTACCAAGCAGCCGGAGGAAATTACTCCGGATATGAAATTTAAAAAACTAAGGACTTTATTTACTCCGAGTGAAGGTATTTTGAAAGATTTGAATCAGTATAAAAAATCCTTTGGAACGATTTTTTCATTATTTGTTATGGTAATAACTAATTTTTTAATTGATGCTCCATTAACAAAATTTTTAACAAATAAATTTGTAGATAAAATAAATGCTCAAAAATCTCAGCCTGTATCTGAAAGCGGGGTAAACAATGCTTAAGTCCTCACTATTCAGCAAATGTAAAGATTTTATAGCAAAGCATTATGGTGAAAATCCCGGCAGGATGCTTATACATACCGGTGTTGTCGGGTGGATTTTGTCTTCTGCAGCTCAAGTTGCTGCAATTGTAATTAATGATAAAATTCCTAAAGAGCAAAAAATGTTTCTAATTCCGCAAGAAATGGCGGATGCAGGTGTAAATATTGCTTCTTTTTATTTGATTACGCAGTCTTTCAAATCAGTTGCCGCAAAACTTGTAAAAACCGGTAAATTGCTTCCTGGCAGTGTTAGAAAATTTGTTAATGAGAATAAATTAACTGATAAAATTGGTAAAAATAATTTCAATATTGCTAAGGATGCATACTTGCCAAAAGATTTGGCACAAAATTATAAATCCTTTGAGGATGGTGTAGATGTTGTTGCAACAACTATAGGTTCTATATTGTCTTGCAATATAGTGACTCCAATTGTTCGTAATGAAATTGCTGCAAAACGTCAAAAATCAGGTATTGCAAAAATGAATTTAAATTTGGCTCCAATTAAAGAATCTTCGTTTACTCAGAAGACTACAATGGGCGATTTTCAAACTTTATCCAGTATAAAGTATTCAGCCGGAGCGTCATCTTTAAAAATATAAATATATAAAACCGCCTATGATTGTAGAGACAATTATAAAGAAAATTGCTGCTAATTTATAAAAGTAGGTTGTTGTATAATCAGGTGTATCTTGTAGTTGTGTAATAATGTCTTTTGAATAATCAAATTTAGAATCGTTTTTTGTTTTTTCATAAGCTGAATGTACAACCTTTTTAAATTTATACATTGTTTCAAGTTTTTTTCTTGCGCTTGGATTTGAGATTGTCATTTTTTTTATCTTTATATTATCGCTTGAACTTAATTCGTTATCCATATATGCTGATAAATTATTTATAAATTCAAAGTTTAATGGTTCTTCCTGGTTTTCTTTAGTGTTTTTTTGTTGCTTATAATTATTTAGTATTTTTGTTAATTCTTGAATTTTTTTTCTACAGACAGGACATTTTTGTATATGCAAGTTTATGTATTCACGTAATCTTGGGTTTAGTTTTCCTTCGATATAAAAGTTTATTAGTGCTGATACCTGATTACAAGTAAGATCTTTCTTCATAATTAACTCCTCCCTTTAGATATAATTTTTTAAAACTTCTTGTAACTTCAATCTGGCTCTTGAGATTCTGGATTTTACGGTTCCGATACTTGAATTGGTTGTCTGCGCTATTTCTTCATAGCTCAGACCTTGAAATTCTCTAAGGATAATTGGTATTCTAAAAGCTTCCGGAAGTTCTCTGATTGCGGATTTGATAAATTTTTCACATTCTGAGGTTATACATTTTTCAATGGGTTTACTTTTTTGATCCGGAATTTCAATTTTTACACCTATATTTAGCGGCTCACAGGTATAGTCTATAGATATAGTATCCGGAACTTTTTTTGTTTTTCTTAAATCGTCATAATATGTACGTGTTATAATCTGGTTCAACCAGCTGTTAAAACATTTCGGATTTTTTAAATTTTGTATATTTTTTGCGACTTTTAGCAATACTTCTTGAGTTAGATCTGAAATTGTATCATTATTGTTTTTCATGTATGCAAGAGTGGCAAATACATCTTTTTGAATTCGCTTTATTAATGTTTCAAGCGCTTTATAATCCTCTTGTTGTGAGAGAACAACAAGTTCCTCTATTGGCATTTTTTTATAGAGTAACTTACTTTCGGGCATAATAAAAACTTTCTCCTTAACTAAATGGTAATGAGAAAGTTTTTATTTTTATATCAGCTTATTATTAAGTCAGGTAGATAATTTTTTTTTATCAGGAATAATAATTGATATTATTTGTCTAATTTGTATCTAATAACGGAATTACTGCCTTGTGATGAAATGAACAATAAATTACCAGTTACATACATGCAATATGGCTTTTGTACATTTGAAATGAGTTCTGTTATAGCTCCGTTTTTATCTACTTTTAATACATTATCTTTATTGTAGTTTGCTATATAAATATTTCCGGGGCTATCTATTGCCAAACCAATAGGACCATCTATTTTTTGACTTTTTATGTAAACAATTTTTTTATTATCAGGACCTATTTTATAAATTGTATTATCGGAAAACCCTGCAACAAATAAATTTCCGGAATTATCTGCAATTACTCCCGTCGGACTTGCTATATCGCTGTACATACCGTCAGAATTGTTTTTCGGATTAGCCTCAGCGTAATTTTTAGGAGCTGTTTGCTCAGCTTTAGCTGTTGGTAAATCTGTATTCATTGTAGATGCCAGCTGTTTAGCTCTTTGTCCTATAAGTGTGTCTGTAGGAATTAATGTAAGGTACATTTTAGCCTTTTCATATTCTCCTAGTTTTTTGCTTAGAACTGCTGCTTTGTATACTGATTCATAATCATCAGGTTTACGCAGGATGATTTGTTTAAATACAGCTAAAGCCGCTTCATCCTGTTTTAAGTATTCTAGTATTGAACCAAGGTTATAATAGGCATCAATGTAATTCGGATCCAGCTCTACAGCTTTTTTAAAACATGATGCAGATTCTTCAAACTGTCCGAGTTGATAATAATCAATCCCCTTGTTGTATTGAAGTTTTGCATCTGTAGCTATTGAACCAAAACTTATTTGATTTGAGCACAATAATATACTTAGCACTAATATTGATTTTAAAATTTTACTGTATTTCATCAAGTTCCTCTATTATTTTTTTATTTGCATCGGCAAATTCTTCTCCTCTTGATATTATAGCTTTTTTTAGAATTAGAGGCAAATTAATTGTCTGCATTTTCTCAAAATTATCAGGAAGTCTGAGACTCCAGTTTTTATCGCCTGATGTCCCCGGTGTATTGTATGTTTTATCCATGTTGAAAAAGTCTGTGAAAAACATTTGAATATTTTCAGCTTTGCAGGCAAATAATTCTACAAGTTTTGTTTCTTTTAAAAACTCTGCATCATTTGTCAGTTTAACAATAAGAGCATCTTTATCCTGTTCTTCTTTAAATAAATCTTCGACAAGATTTTTTACATGCAAATAACCCTCATGGGTGTGAACCATATTTTTAGCCCAGAGTGTTACCGGCTGGTTATCATGTGTTCCAACCATTGCCCAGCATTTTTCTGTAATATTTTTGCAGCGGTATGGATCTTCCGGTTCTGTTGGAACAGTAAATTGTGTAAGTCTCATCCCAAGCAGTTCATATTCTTTCATAACAGCAGCAACAGGATTTGTTAAAGTTCCAAGGTCTTCGCAGACAATAGAGTCTTTAGTTAAACCTTCTTCTTTTGCTGCAGCAATAACTATTTTTTCAATAAGTCTGCCATAGAGTTTAATTTGTTCTTTTGAGAGTGTTTTTACACGTTTTTCATTATCAGAGCTTAGTGTACTGTCTAAATCTTCTAATTTTGCTATTGCATATTTGTTCAATTCCGGATGTTCAGGAGATGAATAAAGTCTGCCAGCACCTTGTTCCGGCATAGGTTTTTTGCCTGCTTTGTAAACCCATGGATCTATTAAACCTACAATGTGGTCAATTCTAACACCACCCGGGTTTTCTTTAAACATTTTTTTGAATAGGTTTTTCATTAAGATTCCTGCTTCTCCTAAAGAACCATCTTCGTTATAAAGTTTTTCAGGATTGATAACAGGGAAGCCCCATGCTTGTCCGTCTTTTGAAAAATAATCAGGAGGGCAGCCAAGACTCCACCCTTCCAGAAATAATGATTGATAAGCCCAGGTGTCTCTGTCTGAGAATGCTACCTGTCTATCGGCAATCATTTTTATACCTTTGGAATCTGCAAGTTTTTTGGTTTCTAAATTTTGTTTGTTTAATACAAATTGTATAAATTTATACTCATCAATTTCTTTAGTATATTGTTTTGAAACTTCTTCAATTCTTTTTTGATAAGCTGTTTTTTCTTCTTCTGTTTTAGGATTAAATAAATTTTTATCCATTGCGCTTTTCCATTTTGGCCAGAAATCTGTGCCATGTTCAATTGATAGCGCTTCATATAAGCTGTCTTTTGACAACCATGTATCATTTTCTTTCTTGTATTTTTCAAACTCTTTATTTAATTCTTTATCATTTAATTTTAAGAAGTTTTCATAGGCTTCAGATAAAGCTTCAGCTTGTCTTTTTATTATATAAGAATAACTTGTTCTATTAGTATCTTTGTTTGGATTGTTAGATACGATATCCTCAAATGTTTTTTCTGATAAAATATTGTGCCACTTATCTGTTGTAAGCGATTTTAAATCAATAAATAAAGGATTATTTGAAAAAATAGTTCCTGTATATGGTGAAGAATCGGATGTTTTTGTTTTCCCTGCAGGTCCCATTTGGATGGCATCAAATAAGCCTGAGGCGTAGTTCAAGAAGTTTTTACCGCCGTTCGAATTTATTGTGCCAAATCCGGTATTTTCGCCCTCAACAGAAGGAAAACTTCCATTATGCATAATAAAAACAAAATTCTTTTTACCTAAAGCTTGTAAAGCTTTTCTGATAGTATTCACCCTATTTTTATCTAGTGTACAAACCATTTTTACCCCTTCTCTTATTTAAACTAAAACACTTACACAAACTATAAAATTGGTTCAGATGGATATTTTATAACCTATTTGTAAAGAACCGTTTTTTTATAAACTTGGGCCCGGTGGGACTCGAACCCACGACCAATTGATTAAGAGTCAACTGCTCTACCGACTGAGCTACAAGCCCATTTTTATTACAATCTCATTTTAACACAAAAAAAAATTATAAGTAAAGTTCTTATATATAAAAAGACCTCTAAAAAGAGGTCTTTCAAATTTTTTTAGTATCTTTCTAGGTATTTATCAAGTTCCCATTGTGAAACGTAGGTTCTGAAAGAATCCCATTCTTTTTTCTTAGAGGTCCTGAATTCTTTAAAAATATGTTCGCCAAGAGCAGCCTGAACAACTAGAGATTTATCCATTTGTTCTAATGCGTCAGATAGACTTCCGGGTAAAGAATCTATTCTCTGTTTTTTGCGTTCTTTTGATGTTAATTTGTAAATATTGCTTTCTACAGGTGCTGGCGGGTCAATTTTGTTTCTAATTCCGTCCAGGCAAGCTTCTAATATTGAGGCAAAGGCTAAATATGGGTTACAAGCAGGATCCGGAGATCTCAATTCTACACGAGTAGACACTCCTCGCTTTGCAGGAACTCTTAACAATGCACTTCTGTTGGCAAGTGACCAAGCTAAGTATACAGGAGCTTCGTATCCAGGAACAAGTCTTTTATAGCTGTTAACCAGCGGATTTGTAATTGCGGTAATACTTTTTACGTGTTTTAGCATTCCGCCTACAGAATATTTTGCTACATCTGAAAGTTGATATTCTGCATTTTCATCATAAAACGCATTTTTGCCATCTTTAAATAAAGAGATATTACAGTGCATGCCAGAACCATTAATTCCAAATATTGGCTTTGGCATAAATGTCGCATGCAGATTATGTTTTGCCGCAATTGCTTTGACTGCGATTTTGAAAGTTGTAACATTATCTGCGGCGGTTAAAATATCTGCATATCTAAAATCTATTTCGTGCTGTCCATCTGCGACTTCATGGTGGGAAGCTTCGATATCAAATCCCATTTCTTGTAGTGTTAATACGATATCAGAGCGGACATCTTCTCCAAGGTCTTCTGGGCCTACATCATAATAACCTGCTCTATCCTGAGTTTCAGTTGTGACATCTCCGTTTTTATCTTTTGCAAATAAGAAAAATTCAGCTTCCGGACCTATATTCATTGAGAATCCCATTTTTTCTGCGGCTTCCATAACTCTTTTTAGATTACATCTAGGGCATCCTTCAAATGGAGTTCCGTCAGCATTATAAATATCACAGATTAATCTTGCTGAATTTATTCCGTTATGTTCTCTCCAAGGTAAAATTTGAAAACTATTGATATCCGGATGGAAGAACATATCTGAAGTTTCAATACTTCTAAAACCTTTTATTGAAGAACCATCAAGCATTATTTCATTATCAAGAGCTTTATCAATTTGTTCAGACGGTATTGAAATATTTTTCACCTGTCCATTAATATCAACAAATTGTAGTTTTATGAATTTTATATTGTATTCAATAATAAGTTGTTTAACTTCTTCTCTGGTGAAACCTTTACCATCAAGTCTGGCATATTTAAACTCTGTCATAAATAACCTCTTTCTCAGTCTTTGTCCTCTATTCTTATACAGATTACTTTACTAGAATAAGAAGTTTCAATCAAAAGGTCAAGTTTTTGAGTGTAAAGATTATATAAAGAGTGTTTTGTGAATTTATTTTTAATGATTATTTGTTAAATTGTTTTTCTAAGTATTTAAATATTTTGTTATATTTTATTAAAAAAAGCTTATATTATTTTTAATAATAAAAAATTTATAAGCTTTTTAGAATAATTTAAATTTTTAAGAAACTTAACATTTTTATTTTTGTTCAATGATTTTGTTGTTGTCATCAACAATAACGATTGTTGGTTTAAAGTCTTTAATTTCTTCTTCCTTGAACCGTCCGTAGGTTACAATAATAACTTTATCTCCAGGTTGAACTTTTCTTGCTGCGGCACCGTTAAGGCAAATTTGACCTGAATCGGCTTTTCCTTTTATGACATAAGTTTGGAATCTTTCACCATTGTTAACATCAAGAATTTCAACTTTTTGCCACTCTTTTATATTTGCAGCTTTTAATAGCGTTTCATCAATCGTAATAGAGCCTACATAGTTTAAATTTGCATCAGTTACTGTGGCTCTGTGTATTTTTGAATGTAAAAATTCTAATAGCATAATAATTACCTCGTAAATTTATTATATAACAAATATATTTTTAAAACTTTTCGCAAAAAATAATTTTACGGGGTTTATAATTTTAAAAAGGAGAATTTATATGTCAGATATTAATTTCGGGTCAACTTACAGAATTTCTATTACACAGGCTGGAGTAAACTCAGCAAAGAAAGCAAAGTTAAAAGAACTTATTGAATCATATCCAAATGGTCTTATTGGAAAAAGCAAAACCGGACATGCCAGAATTTCAGTGCCGGATAGTGAAGATGCGAAATTCGTCGGTAAATTAAAAGCGCTCGGTTATAAGGTTTTTCAAAAATTTGAAGGTGATAATATTTCAAAAGAAAATTTAGATGCTTTTATTAAAGAGAAACTTGATGCTAGAGATTTTAGCCAAAAAGGTAAGCAATACAAAAGAATGTCTACAGAAATGAAATCTCAAAGACGTTATGAACGTAAATTAGTTCCTCAAAATCCTAAAAACGCAGCAGATGAAATTGATACTAATGTTACTAATGAGTCAATATCTGTTTCTGAACGCTTAGATTCTCATAAACAAAACGATAGTCTGTCTTTGAAAAATTCTAAATTAAATACTGCTAAAAATTCTGTTGAGAATGCTGATAGTGTTAAAAATAATTCTAAAGTTTCAATTGAAAATGATAAAATACGTCAATCTGCAAAATATATGGAATTAAAAGAAAAATACGGTGAAGAGTTTGCAGAAGCTGTATATTTTGGCAGAAAATAGTTTGAATTATTAGCATTGCTTGTACAGCAAGGAATAAATATAAATATTAAGATTAATATATAGAAGCCCCCGAACTAAATCGAGGGCTTCTATATATTGTTTCCCAAATCTGTTTCGCCTTTTTCCTTGCCTTTTGATTAACTCAACAACGACTCTAATAGATTAGCATTTTGGAGTGCACCTGTTGATTCTTTAATTTTTTGTTTGTAAATATAAGTTCTTAGTGCTTCTCTGATAAGTTCGCTTCTGGAACGATTTTCACCATCTGCAACCTGGTCAATTCTGTTTAAAAATTCTTCAGGCATTGAAATCAAAACTCTCGCCATATATTCTCCTTTTTTACTAAATCTATTCTCAAATCGCTTACATTTATATAAACAATTTCTGATTTAAAAAAGTGCTATTTTGTATTGAAAAAATATATATTAATTTTTAAAATCCTTTGTTTATAAGCTTTTTGGGGGCTCTTGCTTCTTAATAATTCTTAATATATTAAATTTTTACCCGAGTATTATTGCAATACATGTTAAAATCATGAAAAAATTTGTTATATTTCTAGCCATATAAAATCTTAAATAAAAGGATGCATTATATGTGTCTTTGAGTTCATTCCAATTGTCCAGAGGGTGGTTCCAGAATGGATTTGCAGGCAGGGTCTCCCGGCTTTCATTATAAATTTTTAATGAGTTATACAATTCGACTACCATCGGGATTGTTATATATGTTGCAAAGTACAGATAGTTCAGGCTTTTATAAGCAATATAACCAATCATTATGTAGCTTATTATGTAAAATACAGGAAGCAGATTCAAGGCATTTTGTTTTGTTTTCATTTTTAAGCAAAGTGTAGTTTTATTTGCTTTTTTATCTCCGTCAAAATCCATTAGCATGTGTGCATAAAGAATTGTATTTACGAACATAACGCAGGCAATTGAGAGTAGTATTACATTAATAGATAATTCTTTTGTCATAACGTAATAAACCCCTTCAAACATCAGCGGTCCATAGGCTATTATTACCAGAACTTCTCCCAGTCCGTTCATGGAAAATTTCGGGTAAGCTATAGCAATTAATAGAGCTATCAGTGCAAAAATAATAACCATTGGACCTGATGTGAAAAATAACACGGCTCCTGTTATGGCTGCAATTGTCAGGAATGTTATAATAACATTTCGTAAATCGTCAACAGTTGCCTGATTAGTTCTCAAGTAAGCACATTTGTGGTCTCTGCCAGCTTTTACAAAGTTTTTATCTTTACTTAAAACCTTGTAATCAATATAATCATCTATTAAATTCGTAGCAAGATGAACAAGACATATTCCAATAAGCGCTATTAGCCCAAGAATGGGATACCCTCCGTCTTTTATTGAATAAATAAATATGACAAGCCAGCTTAAAAGTGTGATTGGGACTGAATATAATCTTGCGCATTTAAGCCAGAAAAAAATTTTATTAAAAAAAGTTTTTAATTTGTTCATTATTTTTCAAAAATATTTTTCATTGCAACAACGGATTCATAACTGGCGCCAGCTTCGAGAATTTCTTCTGCGGATAGTCCGAACATCGTGATAAGGCTGTGTGCTTCATCACTGCAGCCGGTATTTAAATGTTTTGCAGCTGTTGTTATTGCATCTTCTCTTGACATTCTGGTAAATTGATTGTTTATCCCTTTTCTAAAAATTCTGGACTTAGATTTACCCATTTAATTCTCCTTTTTGAAAGGCTAAAAGGGCAGCACCAATCATGCCAGAATAATTTCCTGCAGTTGCTTTATAGACTTTTGTTGGTGTTGTTACAATTTCAGAATTTACCTGTTGTTCAATTTTTTCAGTATTCACAAATTCTGCCATTGAACCGGAAAGGACAATGCATTCAGGGTCAAAAAGGTTAGCTAGTCCAATAAGCCCGTTTGTTATATCTTCTTCCCATCTTTGAAGAATTGATATCATTTGCGGATTGTGTTCTCTTGCTCCGGCAATAACATCGTATGTTGTTACCTCTTTGTTATTAAGCATTTCTTCTGCTGTAAGTTTTAAACCTGTTCCGGATGCATAAATTTCAAAGCAATCCCATGAACCGCAGGAGCATTTTCTTCTTTTATCAGTGTACATTTTAAAATGCATTTCTCCTGCAGCTCCATTTTGACCTTTTAGAAGTTTATTATTAATAATAATTCCGCCGCCAACACCAGTTCCAAGTGTAATCATGACAGAAGTTGAGCAGCCTTTAGATGCTCCGATTTCATGCTCAGCCCAGGCTGCACAATTTGCATCATTTTCTACAAACACAGGTTTGTCTGAAAGTTCAGTAAATGGCATTGTCGGATAACCTTCTGCAATGTTTCCGGTGGAGCCAAGAATTCCGGTGTTTGAATTGTTTACTGCTCCGCAGGTTGAAAAAGCTATAATATCAACATTCGCTTCTTGTTTTTGTATAATTGATTTGAATGCTGTTTTTATATCTTCAAAAGTTTTTGGAGTTGGCGTTTTTTCGATATCACTTATTATTTTTCCCTGTTCATTAATGATAGCACTGTATATTTTGGTGCCGCCGACATCAATTGCTAGAGCTTTCTTCATTTTATACCCCTCATTTTATTTCTCAAATTTATCACGGTTCAATTGTTTAAGCCCGTCTTTGTATATAGAACGAAGTTCTCTTATTGTAAATTTGGCATTCAAAATGCTTACTTCTTTATCATACTGTGGTTTGGATGATAAGGGAGCTTGTTCTATGATTTTAATAAAGTTATTAATTTTGTCTGCCGGAGACAGAACTTTTATTGGAAATATTTTCATTTTTTATTACTTCTTTCTGAATACAAACCTTTTTGTAATAAGCTGTGGTCTTGTTATTGCAGAACCAATGACAACACAGTGTGCGCCGAGTTCGAATGCTCTGTTAACCTGTTCTGGCTCCCAGATTCTGCCTTCCAGTACAACAGGTAAATTCGTATTTTCTACAAGTTGTTTAAGCAGTTCAAAGTCCGGTTCGTTAGATGGTGAAGAAGCAGATTCTAATGTGTATCCTGCAAGGGTTGTTGATAAAATGTCTGCGCCAGCTTCCTGAGCTTTGATGCCTTCTTCTAATGTCGAAATATCAGCCATTGCAAGTCTTTTATTTATATGAATATATTTTATTAAATCCTGTAGTTTTTCACCATTCGGGCGTTTTCTTAGAGTTCCGTCAGTAGCAATAATATCCGCTCCTGCTTCTACAAGTTCAATTACTTCTTTAACAGTTGGTGTGATATAAACTATTTCTTTCCAGTTTTTAGGAATAACATTTGGTTTTGTTAACCCTATTACCGGCACGTTAAACAGACGTTTTGCATTTCTTACATCTCTTGCTCCGGCAACTCTTAATGCTCCTGCACCTCCTGATACAACTGATTTCATCATTGCAACCATACATTTTTCCAGATACAACGGTTCGGATGGCATTGCCTGGACAGATACAACAACAGTTCCCTTAATCTTGTTAATAATATTATTCATACATGAAATTATATATTAAACAAAACTTTTTGCATTATGCTATAATAAAAATATTAATTACATAATGAGGAAATTTATATGAATAAAACACTGGTAAAATATCCGTTTTTAACAAGAGATGTAGAAATATACGAAAGAGATAACGGTCATAAAATAGTATTGGCTCACAAAGAGGGTGAAATGGTTAATGTTTCATCATGGGTAAAGACAGGTTCAATAAATGAAGATGATAATAATAACGGTATTTCTCATTTTTTGGAACACTTGATGTTCAAAGGTACGCATGCTCATAAAGTCGGTGAATTTGATAAAATGTTGGAGTCAAAAGGTGCAATCGTGAATGCTGCAACATGGAAAGATTACACTTTTTATTACATAACTCTTCCTAAAGGGATAGATAATCAAAATTTTGAATTAGCTCTGGATCTGCACGCTGACATGATGATGAATCCTGTGTTTCCGGCTGAAGAACTCGGCGCCCCATTTGATATAAATGATCAAACAGTAACTGACAAAAGAGAACGCCATGTTGTAATTGAAGAAATTAGAATGCGCAAAGATCAGCCATGGACTAAAGTTTACAATATATGTAACAAAAATATGTATTCTTCTCATCCGTATGTCAGAGACGTTATTGGTACTCCTGAAATTATATCAAGGCTTACAAGAGAAGATATCGATAATTATTATAGAAGTTTTTATACTCCGGAAAATGTTACAACTATTGTAGTTGGCGATTTTAACCATGAGGAAGTTTTAAATACTATTTGTGAAAAATTTAATTTCCCGGATAGAATTTCACATATCAAAAGAGAAAATAAAATAGATGCTCCGGTATCTGAAACAAAATATATCGAAACAAGTGCGAATGTTCAAACTTCTTACCTGATGTTTGGCTGGTTAGGACCTGTTGCTGCCGATTTGAAAGCTTCTATTTGTCTTGATTTAATAAGTATAATTTTCGGTGACGGCTCCAGTTCTCGTTTGCAGCAAAATTTGATTGAAAAGCTGCCGGAACAAATCTTTAATATGATAGGTTCTGAGCATTATCACTTTAAAGATGGTAATAATTTCTTTATTCAGGCTAATTTTAAACCGGAATTCAAAGAACGGGCTTTAGAGCTTGTAAAGCAAGAACTTAATAACCTTACAGTAAACAAAATTTCAGAAGAAGAACTTTTAAAGGCTAAGAAATGTATCAAATCAAGGTTTGCTTACACCGCAGAAACAGTTTCAGAGATTGGTGATAATATAGGCTACTATATGACTGTATGCGATGATTTAAAACTTATTGAGGATTATCTGTCAGATTTAGAAAGTATTTCAGTTTCAGATCTTGAATCTGCTATTTGCCAGTATTTATCTATAGATGATGCTGTGATTTCAGTATTAGTTCCTGAAAGTTAAAGTAGTCACTTTTGAGGATATATGGTTACAGAATTTGATGAAAAACTTAATAGTATTAAACAAAAATGTTTGCAGTGTGAAAAATGCCAGCTCTGTAAATCCAGAACTAATATTGTTTTTTCCGGAGGAAAACCAAATTCTAAGCTAATGCTTATCGGTGAGGCACCGGGGTATTATGAAGATCAGAAAGGTGAACCATTTGTTGGAAAAGCCGGTCAGCTTTTAGATAAGATTCTTGATTGTGTTGGCTTTTCACGTGAAAATGATATTTATATTTGTAATACTTTAAAATGCAGACCTCCTGAAAACAGAGATCCTCTTCCGGAAGAGAAAGCTGCCTGCAGAGGGTATTTGGATGCGCAGATTGAAATTTTAAAGCCACGCATAATTCTTCTTTGCGGCAGAGTCGCAGTTAATTCTTTTATTGATACAAAGTTAGGTATTACAAAACTACGCGGTAAATGGTTTGAGGGACCTAATTTTTCTAAGATGATGCCGATTTTTCATCCATCTTATTTGTTAAGAAATGACAGTAGAGAAAAAGGTTCGCCGAAATGGCTTATGTGGCAGGATATTAAAGAGGTTCGTAAAGTTTATGACCAGATGAACTAAATAATTTAGTTTTCTGATTTTATGTTATAATTCACTTATGGAAGAGAAAAATTTGAAAATTTCTATAGCTCATTTGTATCCTAAGCTTTTGAATTTATACGGCGATATGGGAAATATTATTACCCTGAAGAACCGTTGTGAATGGCGTGGAATAGATGTTGAGTTTGATGAAATTAATATTGGTGATTCTATAAAAAATCATGACCTGTATTTTATAGGCGGCGGGCAGGATAAGCAGCAGGAAGAAGTTGCCTCTGAATTGTATTCTCATAGGGCGGATTTATTGTCTCAGAGGGATGATGGAGCAGTCTTTCTGGGAATCTGCGGCGGGTATCAGTTATTCGGACACTATTATCAACCGCATGACAAAGACAAACTTAAAGGTATTTCATTATTAGATGTTTATACTGTTGCCGGTAATAAAAGATTTATTGGTAATGTCACCGTAAAAACTGATTTCTTATCTCCTGCAACCCTTGTTGGGTTTGAAAACCACAGCGGCTTAACTTATTTAGACGGGGATACTCTTCCACTCGGTATTGTAAGTGTTGGCAGCGGAAATAATGGTAAAGACGGGCATGAAGGTGCGAGATATAAAAATGTTTTTGGAACTTATCTGCACGGTTCATTACTTCCTAAAAATCCTCATTTTGCGGATTATTTGATAGAATTGGCTTTAGAAAAGCGTTATGGCGAAAAAATTAGTTTGTCAAAACTTGACGACAAATTGGAATTGTTGACCCATAATTCATTAATCGGGAAATCTTATTAGTATTTTATATTTATGATAGTTCTCTGGAGTGGCAGTCAGTTCCGCCTGTTTTAATTAACCCGTATTTGTCTGCAATTTTTTCTATATTTTCAGGATTTGAAAATTTTATATATTTTCTCCACCTTGGATAAGGATAATAGACTTCAATGCCGTCAAGTCCCAAATTGGTAAGTTCTTGAATAAATTTTTCCATATTTAAAGCCCAGCAGCATGCCGGATGAGCAAGAACTGCTATTCCTCCAGACTCATGGATAGCCTGTATAAGCTTTTTTATATCTCTTCTGGTAAAAAATCTAACAATATCCATTTCTGTACCGCGTTTATCTTTTGCAAAAAAAATATTCAGACTTTCGTTTTTTACATCTATACCATAGGCTAGCAGGTGTAAAAAAATGTATTTATACCATACATCAAATTCAACAGCCGGAATTATGTCAGTATTTGGGTTTTTTATATGCCCTTTAACAGTGTTGTGGTCAGAAATTGCTATGTATTTATAGCCTTTCAATTTTGCTTGCTGCTCGATATCTAAAAAGTCGGCAAGTCCATCTGAATATGTTGAGTGTATATGTAGATTCACTTTATTGTTCAGGTAATCTTCTTTTGTAAAACTCTTAATTAATTCTTTGTAATTTTTCATTGTTTTTCTAAATATATTTGTAATAAAATTATAATACATCAAAGGAGGTTATATGTCCAAGTACAAGGTTAAAAATAGTATATGGTTTATACTTGCAGAGGGGATAAAAATTTATTTTTCAAATATTGATAAATTCGTTGTATATATGCTTTTTCCTGTATTTGGTCAGGTGATTGGTATTTGTTTGGCTTTTGGATTGACACTTGGATTTGCTGATAAAGTTGCGGCAAGATTTGATAATCTTACATATGCTCTTATTGCTATAATTCTTCTTGCAATTCCGGGATTGTTAATATTTGCTAAAGCATTTTGGGATTATGTAGTGGCTTATGTTGCGCTAAATTCAATGACAGAGGGAGCCGTTACTACAGGCAGAGTGTATGATTTTCAGTCTCATAATGAAGTTGCAACAAGCAGAACTTGGAAATATATTGGTTTCCTTTTAGTATTAAGTATTTTAATGTCAATTGGCTCAACTATATTTTTTATAATTCCGGGGCTTGTTCTTTGGATTTATTTTATACTCGTTTTTCAGGTGTTTACATTTGAGCCTGAAATTTCAATACCTGATTGTTTTAAAAGAAGTTTTTTGCTTGTTAAAGGTGAGTGGTTTAGAACATTTATTTTGTTACTGTTTTTATCATTCTTTTCAATTTTTATAATTACACAGGGTATTACTGTTGTATTTGATTATTTAAATATAACAAAATTTGTATGCAGTATTTTTGATTTTATTGGAAAAACTATTCCCCTAGATTTGGTTAATAAGGGGCTAATTTATTTGAAACTGCCAGTTATTACGATAGGTATGATATCTCACTGGCTGTTTACAACAGTTTTAAGTTGCATAGTCGCAGGACTTACACTTCCAATCAGAAGTATTTGCTGGTCATTGTGGTATAAAAATCTTTCAGATATGAAAGATTCTGCAAATTATAGAACTCCAAAAAAATCTAAAAGAGTTTCAAGAAAAGAAAATTGTGATGATGAAAGATAGTGGGCTGTATGTTTATTTGTAAAAATTGCAAATCTTCAGATAAGTTTGAACTTATGTTTTCTCCTGATTATCAAGGGGATAGAAAGTTTTCACAGCGGTATAATGAAAAAAATGAAATAGAAATTACAGTAGACGGGTATGTTTTTATTCCTGATTTGCAGTTTATGAATGAACATGCAGTATGCAGATATTGCGGGCAAATTTATATGTGGGATTACGATTACAGAGGTTAGTAATTGTAATTTGAATAATAGTGAACATTTTTATTGATAAATCGTTATAAATATAAGGAGAAAGTTGTATGAGGATTGAAAACAGAGAGAATAATCAAACAAGAGAAGTAAAGTTTACAAGAAATTATACAAAGCATGCTCTAGGCTCTGTGCTTGTTGAATTTGGAGATACAAAGGTTATTACAACTGCATCGGTTGAAGTTGGAAAGCCGAAATGGATGTCAAAGGATGATACAAGAGGCTGGCTAACTGCAGAATATTCTTTGCTGCCATCATCAACATCAACAAGATGCCAGCGCGAAAGAACAAAAATTTCCGGTAGAACACAGGAGATTCAGCGATTGATAGGTAGAAGTTTAAGAGCATGTGTTGATTTAGAAAAAATGCCTGATTTAACTATCACAATTGATGCTGATGTAATTCAAGCTGATGGTGGCACAAGAACGGCAAGTATTTGCGGAGGTTTTGTTGCCCTTTCAGATGCTGTGGAAAAACTTCTGGCTGATGGTACATTAAAGGAAAACCCTATAATTGAACCTGTTGGAGCAATTTCTGCAGGTATTGTGGATGGTGAAGTCCGTTTAGATTTGAACTATGAAGAGGATTCTCATGCACAGGTAGATTCTAATGTTGTTCTAACAAAAAGTGGTAAAATTATAGAGTTTCAAACGACTGCAGAGGGAGAACCTTATGAATTTAGTCAGATGATGGAAATTTTCAAACTTGCACAAAAAGGCATATATGAAGTTATTGAAAAATATTAATTTTGAGGTAATATTCATATATGTTATTTGTCAAACTTTGTTTATGCTTGTGTATTCTATTGTTAGGAGTTAGTGATGTTGTTCTGGCTGCTCGTAAAGAGCCGGTCAAATCAACTCAAGGTATAGAAATATCTCAAGATGTTGAAAAAACTCTAAAAACTCCGGCAAAACAACGGAAAGAACAACGTAGAAAAAAGCGAAATTCTGATTATTATATAAAAAATAAAAAACAACTCGGCAAACTTGATATGAATAAAAAAATGAAGCAAAAAGAACTTGAATTTTTGCAAAATAGATTAGAAATTAAAAAACAACAATTAGAAAGTTATACTTCTAGTGAAAAGAAAGGAGATAAGAAATGAAAAAATTATTAGTATCGTTGATGGCTTTATCAATAGTTTCAATAGGAGCAGCTTCTTATGCAGGTCCTTTAGGAGATGCATTGAATGATGCAGCTAAAACTGTAAATCAAAGAGAACAAAAATTAGAAAATGCTCACAACGAAGCTGTTAAAAGAGAACAAGCACGTCAGAAAGCAAGAGAACAACAAAGACAGGAATGGGTTAAAAAGCAAGAACAGGCAAGAAAAGATGCTGAAGCCCGCCAAAAAGCCAGAGAAAAAGAACTTCAAAAGAAAAAAGATGCTTGGAATACTTTAATGGGTAATTAATAATAATTTTAATACTTTAAAAGCGGATTTTGTGTTAGCAAAATTCCGCTTTTTTATTGCTCATAAGATTTATCTATGCTAGAATAAAATATGTCAGACTTAAGGGTGTATATATACATGGTAACAGAAAGTAATATTAAAACATTTACCGGAGCAAAAGCCATTATCGAAACATTGAAATATCTTGGTGTCGATACGATTTTTGGATACCCTGGCGGTGTTGTACTGGATTTGTATGATGAATTATACAAACAGTCTGATATTAAACATATTCTTGTCCGTCATGAACAATCTGCAGTGCATGCCGCTGAAGGTTATGCAAGAGCAACTGGAAAATGCGGTGTTGTTCTGGTTACATCAGGACCGGGAGCAACTAATACCGTTTCCGGTATAGTTAATGCATATTTAGATGGATATCCTCTTGTTGTGCTTACTGGACAGGTTTTTAAAAACCTTATCGGGAAAGATGCTTTTCAAGAAGCTGATATATGTGATATTACCAAAAGTTGTACCAAGAAGGTTTTCCAGATTTCTGATGCTGCTGATATTCATAAAACACTGGTAGAGGCTTTTAATCTTGCAAATTCTGGTAAAAAAGGTCCTGTTGTGGTTGATTTGGTTCGAGATATTTTTTCAGCACGAATTGAATCTGATTTTGAATTTTCGTCAGACTGCAAGTCTATTGACAGGAAATATACATTAGAAATTGATTCTTCCAGAATTTTAGAAAAGATTCTTAAATCCTCAAAGCCGGTAATAGTTTCAGGCGGCGGTGTAACTCATTCCAAGGCAGAAAAAGAACTTTATAAATTCGTGAAATTGTTGAATCTTCCTGTTGTTGATACCATGATGGGACTTGGTACTTACCCTCAGGACGATGAAAATTATTTTGGTATGATAGGTATTTTTGGAGATAAAGCTGCTAATCATCTTATTAAAGAGTCAGATTTAATAATTTCTTTAGGTGCAAGATTTAATGACCGTATTACCTGCATGTTTAAGGATGTGGATTTATCTAAGAAATTTATTCAAATCGATATCAATGAATCTGAAATTTCCAGAGTTATTAAAGCTGAAGATTTTATATGTGCTGATGCAAAAGCTGTGTTGTCTCAATTTAACCAATTATTAGAGAAGTCTCAGTGCAAAAGCTTTTCTGGCTGGCTTAATGATGCAAAAATGTTAAAATCTTTAAATATTGCAAGAATCAAACAAACAAATTTAATGCATTCATTTGAAGTAATTCAAAAAATAAATGATTTTACAAAAAATATGAATTTAACTTTTACATCAGAAGTTGGGCAGCATCAGTTATGGGCAGTTCAGAATTTAACATTCAATGAAAGCCGTAAAATTTTTGTATCTGGCGGAGCCGGTACCATGGGGTTTGGGTTTCCGGCAGCCATAGGTGCAGCCATTGCTAATCCTGATATCCCTGTTGTTTGTATCACTGGAGATGGTTCTTTTCAGATGGGGGTTCAGGAACTTGCGACTTGTGTTGATAATAATTTGAATGTAAAAATTATGATTTTGAATAATGGCTATCTTGGAATGGTTAGACAACTTCAAGAAAAATCCTGTGATGGGCGTTATTCTCAAACAAAAATATCAAATCCTGATTTTGTTAAACTTGCACAAAGTTATGGATTAAATGCTATGGAAGTTTCTTCAGTAGCAAATATTGATGAAGCTCTAAAAAAAGCATTTTCAACAAATGAAACTTTTATAATTGACTTTCGAGTAGAACCCATGGAGATTTTATAAAATTTCAAAATGTTATGTAATTATACCCTAAGTGTGAATTAAGAGGCCTTAAAGATAATGGATGAATCTGTAATAAAAGAAATTAAATCAATTTACGCATCTAAAATTCGTAATACCGACCCTACTGCTGTTAAAGCAGATATTAAAGCTATAAAATCAGAAATAAAAGGTTCAAAATCTTTTTTTAATGGTGTAATTGAAAAATTGAATATAATTGTTTCAAAAGACTGATATGTTTGTTAATCTCAAGCAATTAGTGATTGCATCCGTTACATCCGCCGCAATTATTGTTGTGGCACGAATTTTTGAATAAATCTTGGAAATCGAAAACTCTGTCTTCTAAAAGAGCTTCAATTACAGGTGGATATAGGTTGTCTTCGAGTGTGTGTATTTCTTCTTCAAATTCATCAAAATGGGTGGTTAACCCTATAAGTACAGGATATTGCGCTAAAATAGTTTCAGATTCTACATTTGTCGAAACCCTATAAACAGTTACTCCGCTTACTTTTACACCTGTCAAATATGCTCTTTTTATAGCATCTTCGCAATTGAATGCCGGCAGTAATGATGGATGTATATTTATCACCTGTCCTGTTTTTAAAGTCTCTGTGGCTAATTTTTTATTGTAGCCGCTCAAAACTATTAGATCGAAATCAGTTGCTGCTAAATATTGTGTATTTCTTTCGTAGGGTAGATACTTGTTGGGGATATCTAGACTTTGCGCTTTTTTTAATATTTCTGAATCTTTGTTATCAGATAAACAAGCAATTGTAACATCTTTATTTTTAAAATACTTAACAATTTTTTCAAAATTTCTGCTGTTATCGGAACCCATTATTGCTATTTTTTTTGTCATTAATTCTTCTTTCTTTTGAATTTAGTTTTTTAATTAGATGCTGAAACGAGTTCAGCATGACAATAATTTTTACTCTATGCGTATCTGAACATATTTTTCTGTCACTGTTCTTTTACTATTTTATACTACTTAAAAAATAAATAAAAGAGTAGTTTCCTAGAAGAAACTACTCTTTTTTATTTAGATATATTTATTAATGACAAAGTGCAAGTAGTACCCCTGCAGCAACCGCAGAACCAATTACACCTGCAACGTTAGGTCCCATTGCGTGCATTAACAAGTAGTTTTGGTTATTGTATTCCAAGCCAACTTTGTTCGATACTCTGGCTGCCATTGGAACAGCTGAAACTCCGGCAGATCCAATTAACGGGTTGATAAGTTTAACTTCTTTTCCTGTTATTTTGCCATATACTGAAGTACACCAGTTCATTAATTTAGCCATTAATACACCTGCACCTGTAGCAAGTGAGAATGCAACAATCCCTAAAACTAGGATGAATAAGGTTTGTACTGTTAAGAACTGTTCTGCTGATAATTTAGAACCAACAGATAATCCTAAGAAAATAGTAACAATATTGATTAATGCATTTTGCATAGTATCAGATAATCTGTCAACAACGCCGCATTCTTTACATAAGTTCCCGAAAGTTAAAGCTCCAACAAGTGGGCAAGCATCAGGTAGGAATATAATACATAAACCTAAAACAACAAGAGGGAATACGATTTTTTCTCTTTTTGAAACAGGTCTAAGTTGTTCCATTTGAATTTGACGTTCTTTGTCAGTTGTTAATAATTTCATAATTGGTGGTTGAATTACAGGAACCAAAGCCATATATGAATATGCTGCAACAGCTATTGCACCCAACAATTCAGGAGCAAGTTTTGATGTTACATAAATAGAAGTAGGACCGTCAGCTCCGCCGATGATACCGATAGCACCAGATTGTGGTAATGTAAAACCAAAACAGCATAAAGCTAATAGTAATGCACCGAAAATACCAAATTGAGCTGCACCACCTAATAATGCTGTTTTAGGGTTTGCAATTAACGGTCCGAAGTCTGTCATTGCACCAACACCCATGAAGATAATTAATGGGAATAAACCTTTATGAATACCAGCTTCATAAATTATTCCTAAAAATCCTGTTGGTTCTGCAATACCAGCAGCTGGAATATTTGATAATAAACCACCGAATGCAATCGGAACCAATAATAACGGTTCATATTGTTTCTTTATCCCTAACCAAAGTAGGAATAAACAAATAACTAACATTATTGGATGTCCAAATTGGTGTAGGAATTGTTCTACAGTGTTTGTAATAGCCGGATCAGCTTTTTCAACCATATTATAAATACCTGTTGAATGCCATAGACTTAATAATCCTTCTGAAAATATCATCTACTGCCTCCTTAACCAACTGTAACCAATACTTGACCGGTTTGAACTTTATTACCAACTTCAATTTCAACTGATTTTACTGTACCTGATACAGGGGATTTGATTTCAGTTTCCATTTTCATAGCTTCAACAACTGCAATTATATCGCCTTCAGAAATTGAATCACCTTCTGAAACTAAAACTTTTAGAACGTTACCAGGAAGAGCAGCTTTGATTGGTGTACCATCTCCTGATTCAACAGCTTTAGCTTCAATACCTTCTTTTACATTAAAGTCATATAGTTTGCCGTTAACAGTTGCTTTTCCACCTTCTAATGCAACTGCATATTTTTTACCATTGATTGTAACAGTGTAGCCGTTTGAAGCTTCAGAAGAAACTGTTTCTTTTTTAGCTTCATTTTTACGAACACCGATTGTACCTTTTCCTTGTAAGAATAAGATACCTTTTTCTTTACAAGCCGCAGAGATGAATAAGTTTTCATCGTTAACTTCAAGTCCGGCTTCTTCAAGTCTTTTTTGTGCAACTGCAAGACCTTTATTAGGATCTTTATCATTTAGGTCCACAACAGTTTCGGTTGTTGGTTGTAAACCAAGTTGTTCTTCTGCAATTTTAACAACTTCAGCATCCGGTTCGCAAGGTGTTTTACCAAAGTAACCAAGAACCATTTTACCGTAACCTTCAGCAATTTTCTTCCATTTACCAAACATAACGTTGTTGAATGCTTGTTGGAAGTAGAATTGAGAAACTGGAGTTACAGATGTTCCGAATCCGCCTTTTTCTACAACTTCTTTCATAGCTGCAACTACTTCCGGATATTTATCCATAAGGTTGTTGTCGCGTAACATTTGAGTATTAGCTGTTAATGCTCCGCCAGGTAGTGGTGACTGGATAATTTGAGGGTTAACTGCTAATGCTTCCGGAGGTAAGAAGTAATCTTTCATACAATTTTTGAAAATTTCTTCTGTTTCTAAGATTTTTTCAACATCGATACCTAAATCGTATTCAGTACCTTTTAGGGCATGCCACATAGAAACAATATCAGGTTGAGCAGTACCACCTGAAACTGGTTTCATAGATAAGTCGATACAGTTAGCTCCGCCTTCTAAAGCTGCTAAGTATGCAGCTAAGCCGGTACCTGCTGTTTCGTGAGAGTGGAATCTGATATCAGCGTCTGCACCTAAGATTTCACGGGTTCTTTTGATTGTTTCAAATACTTTTCTTGGAGCAGAAGTACCTGAAGCATCTTTGAATGCTAAAGAATCAAATTCGATACCAGCATCTAAGATTGAACGAAGTACTCTTTCATAGAAATCAACATCATGAGCACCTGTACATCCGATTGGTAATTCCATCATTGTAATTGTTACTTCGTGTTTCAAACCGTGTTTTTTGATACATTGGCTTGAATATAACAAGTTATTAACATCGTTTAGAGCATCGAAGTTTCTAACTGTAGTAACTCCGTGTTTTTTAAACATTTTAGCGTGAAGATCAATAACGTCTCTAGGTTGAGAATCTAAACCTACAACGTTAACGCCTCTTGATAATGATTGTAGATTGATATCAGGACCAACTGCAGCTCTGATTTTATCCATTGTTTCAAAAGCATTTTCGTTGCAATAAAAAATAGGTGATTGGAATCTAGCACCACCTGCAACTTCAAAATGTCTAATACCTGCATCAACTGCAGATTTAAGAGCCGGTAGAAAATCGTCTACAAATACTCTAGCTCCATAAACTGATTGGAAACCATCTCTAAAAGATGTGTCCATAACTTTAATAAGTTTCTTTCCCATAAGTTTTGTCCTTTCTTATAAACTAATTTCTTTTTGCCATAATAGCTGCAATTGCTACCGCAATTGCTTCATCAACATTGGATGCAGTCTTTTTGGCTACTGATTTTACTTCTTCAACTGCTTCAGGGAAAAGTTTGTTTAGGTAAATAACTACTTGAGACATAATTCCCATTACAAAAATCATAATAACCAGGAACAATAATACTGTTCCCATTCCTGTGCCTAGCAATACTAAGCCGTTTTCAATGTTTCCTACACTCATAAAATATCTCCTATCGTAAGTACAAATTCTTTATTATCTTCTGCTTGTAATATAAGCTCACCTTTATTATTAACTTCTTTTGCATAACCTGATTTGATATTATCAAATATTTGAACGCTTAATTCTTTGTTTAAAAAACAATTTCTATTAATATAAGCATCTTTTATAAAAGTAAATCCATTATTGAGAAATTCGTCATAATTTGCAAAAAATTCTGTTAATAATTCATTTAAAAAAACTTCTGATTTTATACTTTTTCCGGTTTCAAGATTCAGGCTGGTTGCAATTTTATCCGGAATAGATTTTAATTTGTTTGCGTCAGAATTTAAGTTAACACCTATTCCTATAACAATTCCCTGCAAATTTTTGCCTTGCATTACTGTTTCTGAAAGTATTCCAGCAATTTTTTTGCCATTTATTAAAACATCATTCGGCCATTTTATTTGCGGTTTTAGCCCGTAAGTTTCTAAAACTTTGCATAGAGCAACGGATAAGTATTGAGTCAGATTTGGATAAATCTCGTTGAAAGTATTTGATGGCTTTAATACTATTGATACAAAAAGGTTTTCGTCTCCAAGATCAATCCATGAACGATTTAGTCTTCCTCTGCCGCAAGTTTGTCTTAGAGCATGAACAGCAGTTTTGTCTGCAATGTCTGAGATATGCTCTTTTGCATAGCTGTTTGTAGACTCTACTTCTTGTAGTGTGATAATTTTCATTAGCTCCCCCGGCAAATTAACATTTGATGTTATTATACAACAAACAAATGAATCGTGTGTTAAAATTTTTAAATTTTAGTAATAGTTTATATTAGCCGGCTGGCTAAATTTAAAAAAATCAACTTTTTTGAAATATTATATTTGCTAAAATATTTTTTCAGTGCTAACATGAATGCGTGAAGGGAGAAAAATGGAACACTGGATATATACAACTCAACTATTTGGTCATGGTGTATCATTTAATATGGATACAATTTTAACCATGTGGTTTTCAATGCTTCTTTTAATTATTTTGGCAATTGTTACTACGAGAAAGTTAGAAATGGTTCCAGGAAAATTACAGCTTGTCGGAGAAAATATTATAAAGTATTTTAATGATATATCTAAAGCAAGTATGGGAAATGATGAAGCGCAGAAGCATATTGCAATTATTTTGACATTATTCATGTTTATATTGACTGCAAATTTAGTTGGTCAGCTTCCATTAAAATTGATTCATCTGGCACATGGAGAGCTAGCTTCTCCAAACAATGATATAAATATGACTGCAGCAATGGCAATTGTTGTTTCTATTTATTATATATTTTATGGTGTCAAGAAAAGCGGCTTTAAATTCTTTTTTAAGGGTTTTAGTATCGACGGTATAATCATTACACTCGTTGATACTTTGGAGTTGTTTGTAAGACCATTTTCGTTGGCATTGCGACTTTTTGCAAATATTTTGGCAGGAGAACTGCTTGTTGCGACATTTATAGGTTTATGTTCAGTTGCAGTTCCGCTTCCGTTTATGTTATTTGAATTATTTGTTGCATTGATTCAAGCTTTAGTTTTTACTCTGTTATCAACGACATATATATCAATGGCAGTGCAGGAAGAACATTAACTGCGCAGTGAATAAATGTAGTATTAAATTTTTATAATGATAATATTTAGAATATAAGGAGAAATTATTATGGCAGTAGAACAAACTTTAGATTTAGCAAAATTAGGGGCAGGTATTGCAATTGGTTTTGGAGCTATTGGCGGAGGCTTAGGTTTAGGTATTGCAACAAAGGGTGTTTTAGATGCAATTGCGCGTCAACCTGAAATTAAAGCAGAAGCTTTTAAAAATTTCATTATTGGTGCAGGTTTGGCTGAGGCAACAGCAATCTATGCATTGTTTATCGCAATTATGTTATTATTCTCAAAATAGGATTTTAGTTACGGATGATTGAATTTAACGCTACATTTTTAGTCGCAATGTTGAGTTTCGTTGTGTTCATTTTTATAATGAATGCTATTTTCTACAATCCTATTCTTTCAATAATTAGAAAAAGAGAGGATTATATAAATTCAAATTATTGCGAAGCAAAAATTTACACAGATGAAACTTTAGATTTAAATACTAAAAGAGATACAACAATTCAAGATACGAAGGCAAAATGCCGGATTGGTATTAAAAATTCAGTTGAGACAGCTCAGAATGTTGCTAATGAAAAAGTTCATTCAGCAAGAGAGTATGCAAAATCAAAGATTCAATCTGAAAAAGAACTTTTGCTTGATGATGAGCGAAATTTGAAAGATGCTATTAAGTCAACGGTTGTTCTAGATTTAGCTTCGTCTATAGCAACCAAACTTATAGGAGAAAATACTCCTTTAGAAGATGTGAATTATGAAATTGTTAACAAGGTTATGGATTAATTATGCAGGAAATTGTTTCATTTTTTAAATATCTGGCGATGTCTAATACAATCAATTTTATTTTAATGATTGCTATTTTGGCTGTTATTGTAAAAAAAATGTGTATAAAAGATTCCCTTGACAAATCTATTTTAGCAGTAAGAGCTGCGATAAATAAATCTGATGAAGCTAAACAAAATTCTAAAAAAGGTTTGCAGGATGCTAAAACTTTATTTGAAAAACTTCCTCAGGATGTAAGATTTATAGAACAAGAAGCTGAATCGAAAGCAGAAGTATTTAAAAATAAAATAAAGGAATCAACTCAAAAAACGATTTTTAATATTGAAAAAAATGTGGATAGAGCAGTTTCTATTGAAGAAAAAAAATTATCAAATTTGTTGACAGGAAAAACAATAATAGCATCTGTTGAACTTGCCAAAAGTCATATTGAGAATTTGTTGATGCAAAATCCTGATTTACATCAAAAATTTATACAAGAAAGTATTGATGAACTTAAGAAAGTGAAATTGTGATGACTGATAATAGAATTTCTATAGTATCTAAAAATTATGCAAATGCGCTTATTCAAATTGCTGCAGCTTCAAACTCTTACGAGTTGATAAAAACTCAACTTCTTGAGATTAAGAATGTTTTTGATTCTTCAGCTGATTTGAATGTTGTTATGGCAAATACTTCGATTTCCTGTGCAAATAAAATAGATATTCTGGAATCGGTTTTTGCTAAGAAGATTGATGTAAAACTTTTAAATTTTTTAAAACTTTTGGTTGAAAAAAATAGATTTGGCGAATTTGATTCAATTGTAATTTCATATACAGAAATATTGGATAAAATGTCTAATAAAAAGAAAGTTGAGATTACATCTTCTATAGATTTGACTTTTGAAAATAAAACAAATGTTTTATTTGCGCTAGAGCATAAATTAAATTGTGAAATTGTGCCTGTTTGGCGAGTTGATAAAAGTCTTATTGCGGGGCTTACATTTAAATTTGATGATTACGTTATAGATACAAGTGTTCGTACTAAGATAGAAAATTTAAGGAAAAAAATAACTAGGTAAAGGGGAAATTATGGCATTAATACAACCTGATGAAATTAGTTCAATTATAAAAAGTAAAATTGAAAATTATGAACTTCAAACCGAGGTTTCTAATACCGGTTCAGTTTTAGAAATCGGTGATGGAATTGCCAGAGTTTACGGTTTACGTAATGTAATGGCTAATGAATTAGTTCAATTTGAAGATGGTAATGGAACTTTAGGAATTGCAATGAATCTGGAAGAAGATAATGTAGGTATTGTAATTCTTGGCGAATATACAAATATTAAAGAAGGGACAGTTGTAAAGACAACTGGTCAGATTGCATCTGTACCTGTTGGAGAAGGTCTTATTGGAAGAATTGTTGCACCAACTGGTAAACCTCTTGACGGAAAAGGTGATTATCCTTATTCTAAAACAAGACCTATTGAGCGTGTAGCTCCAGGTATTGTTACAAGAAAATCTGTTCATGAACCATTACAGACAGGGCTAACTGCAATTGATGCTTTGACTCCAATCGGTAGAGGTCAAAGAGAATTGATTATCGGTGACAGACAGACCGGTAAAACTGCAATTGCTATTGATACTATTATTAACCAAAAAGATAAAGATGTAATTTGTATATATGTTGCAATAGGTCAAAAGGCTTCTACTGTTGCTCATCTGGCAAAAACTTTAGAAGAACATGGAGCTATGGCTTATACAATAATTGTATCTTCTACTGCAAATGAAGCGGCTCCATTACAGTATATTGCACCATTTGCTGGGGTTGCTATTGGTGAAGAATTTATGGAACAGGGTAAATCCGTTTTGATTGTATATGATGATTTATCAAAGCATGCTCAGGCTTACCGTGCTATGAGTTTGTTATTAAAAAGACCACCAGGACGTGAAGCATACCCTGGGGATGTATTTTACTTGCATTCAAGACTTTTGGAACGTGCAGTAAAGTTAAATGATGAACTTGGAGGCGGTAGTATTACTGCTTTACCTATTATTGAAACGCAAGCAGGTGATGTATCTGCTTATATTCCTACAAATGTAATTTCGATTACAGATGGACAAATTTTCCTAGAAAGTAATTCATTTAATGCAGGTATAAGACCGGCTATAAATGCTGGTATTTCCGTTTCAAGGGTTGGTGGTGCCGCTCAGACAAAAGCAATTAAACAAGTTGCGGGTAAATTGCGTTTAGACTTGGCTCAATATCGAGAGCTTGAAGCTTTTGCTCAATTTGCTTCTGATTTGGATGCCTCAACTAAAAAGCAACTTCTTAGAGGACAAAAGCTTACTGAAGTATTAAAGCAGGCGCAGTATAATCCTTTGAGTGTTGCAGAGCAGGTGTCTATACTTTATGCTGCAAATGAAGGTCTTTTAGATGATGTTGAAAATGCTAACATTGCAAGGTTTAAAAAAGAATGGTTTGTATATTTCAATGCAAACTTCTCAGAGCTTGCGCAGCGTTTAAATTCAGGTTCAGCTTTGTCTGATGAGGATAAAAAGCTTTTAACTGATGGTTTAACAACATTTAAGAGTACTTTTTAACCATGATGTTTAAGACATGTTCTAATGTAAAATTAAATAAGGAGATAGATAATGAAATGTTATAATCACCATGATAGAGATGCTTTTGGTATTTGTACCGTATGCGGTAAAGGTTTGTGTCTTGAATGTATGGGGACAAAGCAAGGTTCTGTAATCTGTAAAAATGATAAATGTAAAAATAATTTTAGAATTAGACAATTTTTACCTGTAGTTCTCTCTATTGTGGTAATTGCAGGATTATTGTTTCTTGTATTAGATTAAAAACTTATTTAAAAAGGTAATTATGGCAAATTTAAAAGATATTAAAAACAGAATAATGAGTGTAGAAAGTACTAAAAAAATTACGCGTGCGATGAAAATGGTTGCGGCGGCAAAAGTGAAGCGCGCTGAAACTTCAGTAAAAGTTTCCAGACCCTATACAAAAGAACTCGTATTCATGTTCCAAAAATTGTTGAATTCTATGGATGAATTTAGCAGTGAAACTTTGAAAATAAAACATGCCATAGATGACTATCCAGCCTTGTTGCAGAAGCGTGAAATAAAAAATGTAGGAATGCTTGTTATTACCTCTAATAAAGGTCTTGCCGGTGCGTATAATGCAAATGTTGTGCGTGATGCTATTCGTAGGATAAAAGAATATAATGCTTCAGGTATTGGTGTTAAGCTTTTTATTGTTGGCCAGAAAGGGATTTCGGCACTTCGAAATAAATGTAAGGAAATGGGGTGTCCCATTGAGAATAAGTATTTTTCAGCGATTAATAATCCGTCTCCAATGGAAGCAAGAGAGTTATCTGAGGACCTAGCAGAATACTATGTTTCAGGTAAGATTGATAAAATTGAGATTGTAACCACAAGATTTAAAAATATGATGAGTTATTTTGTAGAAGATTGGCAAGTTTTGCCGGTTGTTGGTGTTGTGGATTCAGTCGAAAGATTGAATGATGATACACCGGAACCTCTTATGGAATTCATTCCTGATAAACACCATATTTTGCAAAAGGTCGTACCTATGTATATGACAAATATTTTTTATCAAGCCTTATTAGAAGCTCAGGCAAGTGAATTGGCTTCCAGAATGACAGCTATGTCAGCAGCAAATACAAATGCTGAAAAAATGATTCATGATTTGTCTATAGAATACAATAAAACAAGACAGACTGCTATTACTCAAGAAATTATTGAAGTTGTGTCAGGTGCAAATTCTCAGCTGGGTTAGTTATTTAGTCTTCTTTGTTGTTTTCTTTAACGTTAAATAATTTATCTATTGTTATATCCAGAGCATGTGCAATATTTGCAATGACAAGTATTGTTGGGCATACTTTTGCATTTTCTATTCGGTATAAGTGTTGTGGAGTTATGTCTGCTTTTTCTGCAAGGAACTCTTGAGAGTAGTGTTTTCTTGCTCTTTCTACTCTTAGATTTTCTGCTAATTTATTAAGTAAGAATTCTTTATCGAACATTCTTGTATTTTATCAAGTTTGACAATTTATTATTACAACATATAATTTGTAATATGAACATATATGTTTATATAATAAATATTTAATTAGGATTAAAACTTTTAGTTGGTATTGGAGAGTATAATATGGATAAAAAACTGGGGTTTACATTGTCAGAGGTCTTAATTACACTGGGCATAATAGGTGTTGTTGCAGCTATTACAATACCTATGTTAATGAGTCATTATAATAAATATATTACTGAAACACGTTTAAAAGCTGTATATTCTACTATTTTGCAGGGTATTAAAATGGCTCAGTATAATGAGACTGCATTGCTGGATTCAGCCGGGGATGATGGTGATGTTAATGGTTTTTCTTACCGTCGCAGTGAGGAAGTTTTTGAGGCAATGTTTCTTCCTGTCTTTAGCGGCTGCACATTATATCCTAAAAATTCAAGAAGATTTTATTTCTATTCTGCCGATGGTACGACTTCCTTTGGTAGTAACTATTTTTATACAATATATGTAGGATTAAATAACGGTACGGTGTTAGGTTTTTCTAGAGGTGGAAATTATGATGGTTTTGTATTTGATGTTATACTAAATCCGCAAAAGAAAAAGCTTTTGGCTGGTAAAGATTATTTCACATTTCTATTTAGAAATGATGGATTGGATAATTATGCATATAGACAAATATTTAATCATAAATACGATAATCCGTCGGGTAGAGAAAAAGTATTAGAATATTGTAAAGCTAATAATCGCTATCCCGCAGATTTCTCATCTCCTAGTTCTTTTTGTGCACATGCAATTGTACAAAATGGTTTTAAAATTCCTGCAAATTATCCTATAAAATTTTAGAATCATGTTTAAAGCAATAATAGGTCTTTTGATTATTTGCCAAATGTGCCTGTAAAATGTTTTTGATTATTATTTAGAAACGCAACATTTTCAGGTTTTAGCATATTATCAGTTTGCAGCTGGGCATTGAATGCTGGATTTTGAGTTGCATTTTTTTCGGCAGCTTCATTGTGCATTTTGTTTTTTTGAGATGCCATAACTTTATTTGTAATAAATATATTCAATCTTGGTATACCTGCTCCAAGTGCTAATGCAGAATATGCATAACCTGCAAGTTGTGCTATTGATAATATTTTTAATTGTTTTCTTGCGATACTATTTTTAGGTAAAGATTTTACCATTTCATTAAAACTTAGAGCTTTTCCATCTTTAAATACTTTATCTCCAAGTGCTGCGTGAAGAACTTCATCTCTTGATTTTAGAACTGAATTTTTAATCCAGTTCATTGCGCCGTCACCATCTTTTTTGATAAGTGATTTATCCAGACTTTGTGCGACAAGTTTTTGGATAAAATTACCTAAAATAAGCCAGCTTGCAAAACCTAAAGTATCTTTAATTGAACATTCTCTTAATTCATTATCATTTCTGGAAGACATGAATCTTGACATAATTGTTACACCGTAAATAAACTTAAATTGTTTAATTGTAGGTGTAAAACCTTTAAATTGCAGGTTTTTGATTAATTCTTTAGGTTTGCCGATTGTAGCCATCACGCCGGCACCAAAGAGAGCTGCGACAAGAGATTTTTTAATTTTGAACCCTGTTGATTTATCTTCTGCACCGCCGCCAACAAAGTCACTTCTACCTGTTTTCTTTTTAGTTAGGTACATATTTAGAGGTTGCGCAGAAACCCCTGCTACAGAAGCTATTCCTATTCCAAGCAGAGAACGTTTTACGTTCATTGATTTCATTGCTTTTAAAAATGCGTTTTCAGAAATATTTTCTGCTGCTAAAAATGCTTCTTTTACTTTTTCTTTAGTGAATACTTTGCCAAGTTTATAGGTGTTTTCAATAATTGAATCTACTGTGTAGCGGGAAGTATGAGCAGGTTTCCCATCTTCAGCAATTATTCTTAAATTATTTTCTGCACCAAGGGATGACACTAAAATGGTTCTGGCATTTGCAAATCCCTCTTTGCTCATTTTTGATGAATTATTTTTTATTTCTTTTTCTAAAATGTTTACAGTTTTTTCTATATCTGCATCTTTAAATCTAATCCATTTGCCGTTTTCAGTAGGGCTAAGAGCTTCATATTGCTTGAATGTTTCGGTTAAATATTCTTTTATAGGATTTGCATCCGGTTTATCAATTGAATTTCTTAATTTTGCACCCCAGATTTTACCTTGCATATCCATAGTTTCGGCATCTGTGAATATAGAACTTGCTTTAATATCGTTCTCACCCAATTTATACATACCATTTATTCCAGAAGCCAAAGCTAATCCGGCAAGAGTTCCGTATGCACCAACCATAGAGTGGTTAGCAGTCCCCATACCTTCACGTCTTAGGGTTTCTGTTCCTGCATCAACCCCTCTGGAAAAGTCTGTTAGTGTTCTTGGCAGTACCATGCAAAACAGGTCTACAGCATTTGCCCCCCAGGCTTGATTTGTATCTAAAAATCTTAAGAATAAATCAGCACCGCCGGTAAAATTTGGATTTGTATTTTTATATTGATTTTGTCTTTGTGTGAATCCTTTATTGTCAATATATTTTGGTTGAATTTGTTTTATATTTGTTTGTTTAAAATTTTGTTCTACTTTCATTTATATTTTTGCCTTTGCTATTTATTTTATACTAACCGAAAAAAGATTTAAAGGTTTGTGAATTATCTTTTATAAGATTTTGGGTAAATGTTGTGGATTTCGACGGTTGAGCAACCGTTAAAGTTGAGCTGGTCGCATCATTTCCAACTTTTTCTTTTTTGTTAGTCTGGGTTCGTGTATATATAGGAATAAATACTCCTAATGATAGTAATGAAAATGCCAGGTTGCCAAATTGGCAGATTGCTCTAAGATTTTTTGCTTTTGTTTTTAGAGCTTCGTTACCTATTGCGCTTAGTTCATCTGTAGATTTCATTTTTGTATGCTTAGCCCAATTCCATAATTTTTGGAATACATTAGAGCCTTCTTCTTTATATAGTCTATTTATGAGTTTTATTCCATCTTTATTGTAGTTTTCTAGATATGTAGCAATTCCTTTTGCTGCATAATCTCCAAGGAAATAAAAACTAGAGAATGTTGCAATATCTCTTATTGTATTTTCTTTTAATTCGTTTGAATCTTCAGCAGCAGCCAGTCTGCTTGAGAATGTGGCAGCAGAAATAATTCTTGCTTGATCCATTGTAGGGAAAATGTTTTTGAATTGGAACATTTTTAGGCTTGGTCTATCCATAAGCATTGATAAACCTGCGACACCCCACATTGCAGGTACAGCCAAACATTTTTGTGCTGTTAGTTTTTTCTTTTCTTCAGGTGTTAATATTCTTTCCTGATCATCATTATAAATTGGTGCACCTTTTTTACCGGACATTTTGTGAGTAATCCATCTATTAATAGGCTGAGCCATTATTGCCAGCGGAATAATCATACCAAGACCGGCTAAACTTTTTGCGTTAACAAGTTTTTTTGATTTTGAAAGATATTCTGAAAGTCTTTCCATTGCAGCCTTTTGCTGATTAGGGTCAGCAATGTGTTCAAGTAAACCTTCTTTGTTTGCACCATGTAGAATTTCTCCTGCGCTTTCGCATAAGTGAGAAAGGCTGCTGGAGAAGAATTTTTCGTCTCCGGAAAATCTAATATTTTCAGAAATTCCGGTTTTTTTAATCATCGTTCTATATAGTTTATCAGCATAACCTTTTTCCGGTTTTTCGCTAAGGATGTCTTGTGCCATCTGACTAATTGCATCTTGGTACTCTTTGTCGTTAGCCAGAATGTTTTTAAACTGTTTTAATCCGCCGTTTTTGATATCTCCATCTACACCTTCAATATCTTCAAACATAGATTTTAAGGTATTTGATATTTTTTCTTCTTTTGAAGTTCCCTGGGCTGATTTAAAGTATTTTTCAACCTGATTTATTGTATCACCATTTGCCCAGCTTTTTGTTAAGTTAGATTTATTAAACATTCCCATAATTGGTTTGTTTAATAATTTTGCAGCACCGATAACAATAAAGCTCGGTATAATACAGTTAATTAAAAGCCCTGAAGATTCTCTTCTGAAAGCTTCAAATCCTCCCAGAACATTAAGTTTTCTGCCTTGAGATTCTCCGTTTTCATCTTTTTGTTTTGAGCCGATGAAAGTTTCAAAGAATGTTCTTGGCAGGATTGCTGTGGCTAAATCAAGTACAGCCACATTTATCATAGGTTTTTCTTCACACTTCTGGATACCCTTTAGTGCTAAATTACCTAGTCCTGTGAAACTTGTTTCCCCTGTTTGTTTTTTACTGACATATCTTATCGGGGTTTTATTTTTGCTATTTACACTACCTAATTCAACTTTACTAATCATAACTTTTTATTATTTATTGCCGAATGTTCCTTTATTATAACCAAAGCACATGTTATTGAAAAGTCCTCAATTTTTTTAATTGCTAAAAAATGCTCAAATGTAAAATTAATGTAAAGATTAATTTTTGTATAATTTTATAATGATAGGATTCTTTAGATTGTTTTTTTATAATATGTACTAAATACACTAATTTTTTTTTGAAAATTTCGTTTTTGGGGAATTTTTATATTTAAAATTTTATGTAAATTTTTGTTAAGTTATTGATAATTTCTCAAATTTTAATTCATAATCAATGTGAAAATGTAAAATTTCTTCTTCATGTCATAGGCATGATTTAAAATTTGAAAATACATTTTTTATTGTATATATTTATAATTGCTTTATTATATTATTAATAACGTATTGAATGACAGGAATTAATTTTAGAGAAATGAATAGTATGAAAGATAAAAATAGACGTATATCAAGAAATTCGACAGTTAAAAGAGGCAGAAGATACTCTAGCGGTTCTGCAGATAATCCATTTGAAAGCTATGCGGAAAGCCGTAGAAATACTCAATCATCTTTTAGGAAAGTCTTGACTGTTATGGTAATTCTTTTTTTTACTGCGATATTTGCAATTTTACTATTTGCAAACAGTGAGGATTATATAACCGAGAAACTGGGTAAGAATTCTATAGTTTCCCAGTTTTTAGCTAAATTATCGAAAGAAAATAGTTCAAAGGATAAGCCAGATTTTGTTCTTCCGTTTGGACCAAGAAGGCAAAATATATTGCTTTTAGGGGTTGATTCAAATGGTGCAGATTCTGATTTATGGGTTGGTACTCGTACTGATACAATGATTTTATTAAATATTGATCCTAAAGCAAAGACTATAAATGCTATTTCAATACCAAGAGATAGCAAAGTTTATTTACCTAACGGAATGGGCATACAAAAAATTAACGCCGCTCATGCTATAGGCGGAATTGATATGACAATCAAGACTGTGGAAGATACACTTGGGGTGAAAATTGATAAATATATAATGTTTCATGATGAGGGTGTAAGAGCTATTGTTCAAGCTCTTGGTGGGGTTGATATTTATGTTGAAAAGAATATGCATTACAATGATAATGCTGGTCACTTACATATAAACTTTACAAAAGGGAAGCATCATTTGACAGAGAAAGATGCTGTTGAATATTTGAGATTTAGACATGATGCAATGGGTGATATTGGCAGAACTCAGAGACAACAGTGGTTTTTGAGAGGATTGCTTGCTGATTTGCAAAAGCCAGAAACTCTTGCAAAGATTCCACAAATTATTTCGGTTGCAAATAAATATGTAAAAACAGATATGTCCCCGTATGAGATGACTCAGTATGCTGCTTTAGCTAAGCATATTGATATGGATAATATTGAGAGTGCAATGCTTCCTGGAGCTCCTAATAAACATGGATATATCAGTTACTGGATTCTTGATCCTGAAAAAACTCAAGAAGTTGTTGACAGGTTAATATATCGTGAAAATAATCTGGGAAGAAAAGAGTCTTATACTGCAAGTATTATGAGTTCTTCTTCACAAAAAGATGAAGCTGCCTTACTTAAACAAGCTCTTGAAGCAAATGGAATTCAGGTTGTTTGTTCCGGAACTGCAAACTCTGCGCATTCTCAATTTATTGCACATTCCAAATATGTAACTGTAGACTATTATGCTGATTTAAAAAAGGAAGTTCCCGAGGTGAAGTCAAGACAATTTGTATATGATCCTGTGAATTTTATGTGCGCAAATTCAGATTTTACAGTTGTCGTTGCCGGCGAAAATAAATAGGAGGTTTGTATGACAATACCTAGTATCGGTGGTAATGGTAGTTTTGGTGATAAAATAAAAATCAATCATCATATGAATATTGAAGAGCCTTCATCTGATAGTAAAAAAGTTGCTATTGATGATGAAGAGGAGTATTCTGTTCAAAAATTTAAAGAAGACTATAATAATATTTTTCATTCCCAAGTTTTTCCTATAATTGTAGAGTATGACGAAGAAAGAAAAAAGCGTCTTGCTTTTGCAGTAATTTTATCTGTAATTTTTATACTTCTAGGAATAATTTTATTTTTCGCTATAGAAGGGCGTGTGGCAGGTGATGCTGCAGCTTTTTGTGTTGCGGCTGCAGTTGGTAGCTGGGCGTTAATAAAGAAATCTTTTGAAAAGAAAGTTAAGCGTAAAATAATGCCGTTATTAATGAATGCGTTTAAAGGGTTTTATTGGCAGGAAACACCACCCGTTTCCCATGAAGAGTTATGCAAGATAAATATTTTCCCTAAAATAAAAAATGCAGCTAGATCATTTGATGATAGCTTTGTTGGTAGTTATAGAAATGTTAGTTTAAATTTATCTGAATGTCGTTATGAGACAGGTGGAAAGCATTCGGTTATTATCTTTAGGGGGTGTGTTGTTAAGTTAAAAATGAATAAAAACTTTGAGGGGTCTACAATAATTAGGCCTAAAAATGTAGGATTATGTAATTCTTCCGATCTAAAGAATTTAAAAATGAAACTTGTAAAATTAGAAGATATTGAATTTGAAAATGAATATGAAGTATATTCTACAGATCAAATAGAAGCAAGATATTTAATTACAACAAGTTTTATGGAGCGTTTTAAAAATATTTCTATGGCATTTTCTTCAAGGGGTACTTTTTGTGCCTTTTATGGGGATTCGGTTTATATTGCACCTTATTCAATAGATGATTTGTTTGATTTGTTTAGGTTAACTAAACCAGTTACTGATACTACGCAGTTTTCTGTTCTTTTTGATGAATTTGTTTCAATATTGGAGTTAGTTGACCATTTTAAATTGGATAAAAAGCTTGGCTTGTAATGTTAAAATAAATATGTTATATTGAAAAAAATAAAAGAAAGAGAGGTTTTTATGTTTGCTAACTATGTTGGATTTGCTGTATTAGGTCTTATAGCACTAGTTGTTATAAGTGCTCTATATAATATTTATGTCAATTTAATTAAGTTAAAAAATACAGTTGAAGAGGCAATGAGTGGAGTTGATATTCAATTAAAGAAACGTTATGATTTGATTCCTAACATATTGATAATAGCTAATAAATTTATGGAGCATGAAAGAGGACTGATTGAAGAGATTACTAGATTACGTTCTCAAGCTGCAGCTATAAAAGCTGATCAAAATACAATCGCGCAAAAAATGGAATTGGATAAACAAATTACGGGTAAAATGGATCAATTAATGGTAAATGTTGAGAATTATCCACAGCTAAAATCTGATCAAACAATGATGCAAGCTATGCAGACTTACTCAGAAGTTGAAGAACATATTGCAGCTTCAAGAAGATTTTATAATAGTGCTGCAAAGGACCTTAAGAATGCTGTAGAAATATTTCCAAGTTCAGTTTTTGCTTCTGCTATGGGAATTTCAGCTTATCCATTCTTTGAAGCTGATGCAAATGACAGAAATGCTGTAAATGCAGCAGAGTACTTTAATTAGTGAATTGAAAAATTAAGAGGCAAAAATTTGCTTTTTAATTTTTGTGTCCGTAGCTCAGTAGAACAGAGCGTGAGTTTCCGAAGCTCAAGGTCGGGGGTTTGATTCCCCCCGGGCACGGTTATGCCATTACCGGCATAAATATTGCTGTCGGTTTTTTATATAAATTGTTTGTAACACCATCAGAAATTGCTTTTCCTGAACCTGTTGTTATTTCAGTGTGTCCATATTTTGAACTGTATCCCGCAACGCCTTTTCCATATACTAAGACGCATCCTGCAGGAAGTTTTTTTAGGTCAACTCCGTTAGGTGAAATTTCTTTGAAATTTTTATTTCTGCGCAGGATATTTGTCATATCGCATGCGTTACCAGATTCGTATGCTCCTAGTCCGGTTTTGGCTATGGCTTTTTTTACGTGTTTTGCGCAATAACCGGTAAATCCTACTGCGTTTGATGCTGCGGTTTGAGCTAGCTGTAATCCTTTTTGTGAATTATATCCTAAATTTTTCCAGAGTGATAAATTTTGTTTATTATTAGATATATTTATTCCTTTTGAAAAATTTGTTACAGGTTTTGAAAAGTTTATTTTTCCAAAATTGAATAACGGTATATTTGGAGTAAATATTGGAAAATTAGGCAATGTATGAGTTCCTGTATTTGCCATATTAAATAATCCTGCAGCAAAAGGATTTGAATACTGCTGTACTGCTGGTGCAGTGTACACAAATTTTTGTGTCGTAAATATATTTGCTGGTAAATTCCATTTAATACTCATAATCTAAAATCCCCTGTTATATATATAAAATATATTTTTATCTTATAATTGCTATATTTTTTTATAATATTACGATATTTTAATAAATTTTATTCTCTGTGTTTTTGCTTTATTTTATTTTTATTATTAGTAATTTTTAAAGGTTTGAAATTTTTTTTAATAAATGTTAATATTATATCGTATTAAAAAGAGGATGGTTATATGAAAAAGAGAGCTTTTACTCTGGCAGAAGTTTTGATTGTTATTGCATTAATTGGGTTTTTATGTACTTTAACCTTACCAACATTTGTGCAAACAAGAGGTTCTTCTAAATTTATTGAAAAAGCACAAAAAAATAGAGAATTAGTACAGGTTGCAATAAATGAAGTTTCTGCAATGAATCATAATTATACTCCTGATGACTGGGAGAGTGTAAGAGCCAGCTCTAATAAATCTCAGGCGATAATAAAAGAACTATCTAAAAGATTAAAAATTTTATCATATTGCGGAAGTTCTCCGACCGGTTGTTTTGCAGCTCAAGGGTATAAAACTCTCGGCGGCTTAAAAACTGATATTGTAAAAGAAGATATGAAATCTGCTTCTGAAAGCATGGAAAAAGAATCATATCGATTTGATGTTCGGTATGAAGATTCCGAATTTGATAATAATTATGATTCAGATTCAGGCTTGGATAGCAATAATATAAGTGTAACTAATGAAAAATTAGATTATACGACTGCTAATCCAAAATATAGTTCTACTTACGTTTCTTTATTGGAAGGCGGTTCGCTGGTTTTAAAAACAAGTTCAACTTATTGTAACGGTAAAATGGCTACTTCGGATGGTCTGGATAGACCTTTATGCGGTATTGTTTATATAGATGTAAACGGGCCGGATGTTCCTAATATTTTAGGGGTTGATCTTTTTGGTTTTTATCTGTCAGGAACTTCACTACTCCCTATGGGATTTTATGGGGATGATTTCAAATTCAGTGAAAATTGCAGAAGAGATTTAAAAAATAATAAAGCTAACGGCTTAGCATGCAGTGCCTGGGCTCTGGTGAATAAGAATATGGATTATAGAAAATGTGTTGCAGGAAAAGTTATAGACTGGACAACAAAAACCAGATGTAATGCTCAATCTTCGAAATAATAATAATTTTTGAATTATATTAAATAAAAAATAGCTTTCATTTGAAAGCTATTTTTTGTTGAGAAATTTATCTAATTATTTAATTGTCAATACGTTTTTGGGAATCGTGTTTAAGGATTTTTCTTGCCAGTAATACAAGCAATGCAACTCCTGCAATAAGTAAAAATCCAATTGCAAAGCCGCTGTATTGTACATATTGTAGTTTTATATTTGTTGGTGAATCTTTTTTGATATTCCATATGTATGCATTACCGTCAATACTGTCAGCATTATTATAAGATGCAAATGACGGGACTTTTATACTGAATGAAAGTTTTAAGTCGTTAATATCTGCAGGTTTGCTTTCTTGGTTATTTTGGATGGCATGTTTCTGTACAAATTCTTTTGTATCTTCATCCAAATTTTGAAGAAAATCTTCTCTATATTCGTCTGTTTCTAATTCTGACGGGTCTCCGTATTTTTGGTAATATTCCGGTTCTAAAGATTTGGATGTTTTATTTTGGGATATGCTTTTAACTTCATTTATCTTTGCAATTTGTTCTTTTAAGTCGTAAGTACAATCAATGTTAAATGATGTTATAAAAAAGTTTTTTTTCAATTCAACGAATTTTCCATCCGGATGATTAGTCTTGAATCCTAAGGATGACAAATCAATGTCTGAATATTTAAGGTTTTTTACTTTTTTGGTGGCTGTTATTGTGGATAATTTTGCACTGTTTACTTTTTCGGTTTTATATAATGAATCTAGAAATTTTTCATAATTATCTGATATTGTTAATGCAATATTATCATTTTTATCTTTTAAGTCTCCAAAATAAGTCAATGAAGTTACTACAGAAGCGGATTTGTCGTCATTAATAGTTAGTTGAGTATCAATATTTGTGCAGCCCGTAACAATTGGAACCAGTAATAATAGTGATACTATAATCTTTTTCATAAAATTCTCTCCTTAAGTCTTATAAATATAAAATATAATAACATAATTTAAAAAAGATGTTAAATTATAAAGAATATTTAAGGTATAATTAATTATATGAAGATTAATGATGAATATATAGTTGACGTTGAAAAAATTACAAATCTTGGTGCAGGTTTAGCAAAGGTTGGCGGATTTGTTGTTTTTATATCTGATGCTTGTCCGCAGGATAAAGTAAAAATTAAAATAACTAAACTAAATAAAAATTATGCAAACGCAAAAATAATTGAAATAATTGAGGAATCTCCTTATCGTACTAAGCCATTTTGTCCTATGCAAAAAGTGTGCGGTGCATGCCAGCTTCAATTTATTGATTATGACTACCAGCTGCAAATAAAAAAGCAGATTATAGAAGAAACTATTAAAAACATCTCTGGTATTGATGTAAAAATAGAAAATGTTATTCCAAGCCCTGAAATTAAAAATTACAGGCATAAAATTCAGTATCCAATATCAGAAACAAAAAATTCAAAAAGAATTCTTGCGGGTTACTATAAACCAGGAACTCATGAAATCGTAAATATAAAATACTGCCCGATTCAACCTGAAATATGTGATAAAATTATAGATTTTATAAGAGAAAAAGCATTTGATTTTGGAATTTCAGGGTTCAATGAAAAAAAACACAGTGGTGACCTAAGACACGTTGTTATAAGAAGTTCCAAATCAACTGGCAAAAATTTAGTAGTGCTGGTTGTGAATGCTACAAAATCATTTGAAAGACTAAACGATTTTGCTAAATGCATATATGAAGAATTTAAAGAAATTTCAGGTGTTTGTGTAAACTTTAATTCAAAAAAAACGAATGTTATTCTTGGTAATAAATCAGAATGTCTCTGCGGTAAAAATTTTGTTGAAGAAAAGATGTTGGACAAAACTTTTAAAATAGGACCAAATACATTCTTCCAAATCAATCCAAAAAGTGCTGAAAACATATTTAAATATGTAAAAGAACATCTTTTGCAAGCTTTTGATAAGCCGACAGTTCTTGATGCTTATGCAGGAATTTCTTCTTTTGGCATTTGTATATCAGATGTTTGTAAAACAGTTGTAACAGTTGAAGAAAACAGAGAATCTACAGAACTTGCAAGAGAAACAGCACAAAATAATCGTGTAAAAAATATTGAAATACACAATCAAGATGCTGCGAAATTCTTTAAAAACGAAAAAAGACAATTTGATGCGATTATTTTAGATCCACCTAGAAAAGGATGTTCTAAAGAAAGTCTTGATAATGCAGTTCGTCTGTCTAAATCTGAAATAATCTATGTTAGCTGCAATCCGGCAACACTGGCTAGAGATTTAAAATATCTGACAGAAAAAGGCTGTACTGTAGAATCAATACAACCTTTTGACATGTTTTCACATACTTACCATATTGAAAATGTTGCAATTATTTCTCTCTGTGAGAAATAGTACTTTTATTTTTTTTCGTAGATGCAGCTTTTGCAACGCTATCGCATTTGTCTTTCATTTTTTGTAAATTTGCAAAGCCAAGTTCTTGTGGCAGTGAATATGGTATTGGTAAGAAGTCTTTGGATGTAGTTTTCTGTTTTGATGATCTTGGAGGTATTTCAAGTGCATGGCGGTAGGAATCTTTAATATATCTGTCCAGCGTTGCTTGTTGAAAATTATCAAGGTTTGCCATTTTATTTTCCATCATCTCTTGTATGGATTTATATTTTTTGTCAAATTCTTTATGACATCTTAATTTATAATAAAAGTCTTCAAGTTCTTTGACACATTCTAAATCACGTCCCATAATTTGTATTTCTGCATTTTGTCCATTTGGAAGTTTTATGGATATATGAAATGCGGTGTAACCGTTAGGGATTGCTTTTCCTGTTCTTGTTGGAAACTGCCCTTTTGCTTGACATATATTCTCGAATTTATCTAATGTTTTTGAAGATACATAGCTTTCCTGTCTTGTTAAACGATAGTTTTCCATTTCTGTAACTTCAAATAGGCCTTGTTTTACCATTTTGCCAAGAGCAGTGAATAGTTTATCAAAATCTTTTTGAGAAGCACTTCTTAATGTTATTCTAAAACCTAGTGCATCTCCCATTTGTTTTATTTCATCTTTTGTTCTCAGGTTGCGAGAAAGTGCTTTTTCAATAATTGATAGTGGTTTTTTTACTCTGCCTTTTAAACCGTGGCCTGCCATAATAGGATTGTCAGGGTGAGAATCGGATTCAACCAGGCTTTTTAAATTCTTTTTTAATATATTTGTAAAATCTTTACAAATTGGTTCTAACTCGTTAAATATATCGTTAGCTACACGATAAGAGATATCCTTTGTCCTTTGCGATAAAACTTTTTCTCCGCCTGAAAATGAAACTGTATCTTTTGCTAAATAATTTAATTTTGGAATTGTAAAATTGTTCTTTGAAATATTGGTTTGCTTGTTAGGTTGGTTACTGTGAAAGCTTAGCGGAGTAATTGATAGTATATTCATGAATTTAATCCTTTCAATGTTTAGAATGTGGGTGAATATAGTTTTTTTACAATAAACCCTATAAAATTTTCAAAATCTTAACATAATTTTACAAAACCATAATTTGGCTTAAGTATATGTTTGTATTATCATATAAGGGTACAGTTATTTAAGTAATAGCGCATATAAATAAGGAGGGTTTATTAATTATGCCAGGAAAAACAATAACAGTTGACGGTAACTACGCCGCAGCGCATATTGCCTATGCGTTAAGTGAAGTATCCGCAATTTATCCTATCACTCCTTCATCAACTATGGGTGAATGGATTGATGAATGGGCTTCTCAAGGAAAGAAAAACATTTGGGGAAAAACTGTAAAAGTTGCTGAAATGCAATCTGAAGCAGGTGCAGCTGGTGCTGTTCATGGTTCTTTAGCTGCTGGTTCATTAACATCAACATATACAGCTTCTCAAGGTTTACTTTTGATGATTCCTGTTATGCACAAAGCTGCAGGTGAAATGTTACCTCACGTAATTCACGTATCAGCTCGTGCTTTAGCTGCTCAATCATTAGCAATCTTTGGTGACCATACAGACGTTATGGGCTGCCGTAACACAGGTTATGCAATGTTAGCTGCTAACTCTGTTCAGGAAGAAATGGATTTAGCTTTGGTAGCACACTTATCTACTTACAAGGCAAAAGTTCCATTCTTACAATTCTTCGATGGTTTCAGAACTTCTCACGAAATTCACAAAATCGAAGAAATTTCATATGAAGATATCGCTAAATTAGTAGAACCTAAATATATCGAAGAATTCAGAAAAAGAGCTTTAAGACCTGAAGCTCCTGTATGTAAAGTTGGTGCTCAAAATACTGACGTATACTTCCAGGGTCGTGAAACAGTTAACAAATACTATGATGCAGTTCCTGATATCGTTCAAGAATACATGGATAAAGTTGCATCTGTAACAGGAAGACAATATCATCCATTCGATTATGTTGGTGCAGCTGATGCTACTGATGTTATCGTTGCTATGGGTTCAGGTTGCGAAACTATCGAAGAAACTATTGAATACTTGAATGCTAACCGCGGTACTAAATACGGTTTAGTTAAAGTTAGATTATACAGACCGTTTGATGTTAAACGCTTCAATGAAGCTCTTCCTAAGTCAGTAAAACGTATTACTGTTTTAGATAGAACAAAAGAACCTGGTTCAATTGGTGAACCTTTATATCTAGATGTTGTTGCAGCATTGGAAAATAAAGATGTTAGAGTTATTGGCGGACGTTATGGTTTATCTTCAAAAGAATTTACTCCATCAATGGTTCTTGCTATCTACAAACATGCTGAAAATAATGGTTTCCACGGTTTCACAGTTGGTATCGAAGACGATGTTACAAATAAATCATTGAAAATTGAAGAACACATCGTTACCGAACCTGCTGGAACTACAAATTGTATGTTCTGGGGCTTGGGTTCTGATGGTACTGTTGGTGCTAACAAAAACTCAATTAAAATTATTGGTCAATATACAGATAAAGATGCTCAAGCATACTTTGCTTATGACTCTAAAAAATCTTTTGGTGTAACTGTATCTCACTTACGTTTCGGAGATCAACAAATTAAGTCAACATACTTAATTACAGCTCCTGATTTCGTATCTTGTTCAGCTCACTCTTACATCGGAAGATATGACCTGTTAAAAGGTATTAAAGAAGGCGGTACATTCTTACTAAACAGCCCTTACTCTAAAGATGAAGCTTTTGCTCATTTAACCAGAGATATGCAAAAAACTATTATTGATAAGAAAATTAAATTCTACAATGTTGATGCTGAATCTCTAATCAAACAACAACCTGGTTTAAGAGGTAAAGGTGCAAACACAGTTATGATGGTTGCATACTTCAAAGTTTCTGGAATCATTCCTTTTGAACAAGCTTTAGAAGGTATGAAAGCTATGACAACTAAGACATTCAAGAAAAAAGGTGATGATGTTGTAAACATGAACCTTGCCTTGATTGATGCTGCAGTTAACGCAACTGAAGAAGTTTCAGTTCCTGCATCTTTAGACGGTGTTGGTTGTGTTGATGATGTAAAATTCATCCCTGAACATGCATCTGAATTTGCTAAGAAAATCATTGAACCATCAATGAGATTAAAAGGTGATGATATTCCTGTATCAGCAATGAGCAATGACGGTGTTATCCCTACAGGTACAGCTTGTCTTGAAAAACGTGGTATTGCTCCAAGAGTTCCACATTGGAATTCTGAATACTGTATTCAATGCGGTATTTGTGCTTCAGCTTGTCCTCATGCTGCAATCAGAACTAAATTGGTTGAAGCTGATGATTTGAAAAATGCTCCTGCTTCATTTAATACAGTGGATGCTAAACCTAATGACCACGGCGAAAAATTCAAACTTCAAGTATACTGTGAAGATTGTACAGGCTGCGGTGTATGTTTAGATCAATGTCCAATGTCTAAAAATCCTGAAAAAGCTGCTTTGACCTGGTCAACTATTGAAAAAGAAGTTGAAGCTTGCGAACTTGAAAATGAAAAATTCTTTGATGAATTACCTGACAATGTTATGGGTAAAAATACTACAAAAACCATCAAAGGTGCTATGTTGAGAAAACCATTATTTGAATTCTCTGGAGCTTGTGCTGGTTGTGGTGAAACTCCGTATGTTAAATTGGTTTCTCAATTATTTGGTGAAAATGCAATTGTAGCTAACGCAACTGGTTGTTCATCAATCTATTCAGGTACATTCCCTACTATTCCTTATACAACTAATAAGGATGGCAGAGGTCCGGCTTGGGCTAACTCATTATTTGAAGACAACGCAGAATTTGGTTTCGGTATGAGATTAGCAGTTGATCAAAACAGAGATACTTTAAAAACTTATGTTGAAAAAGTTCTTGAAAATGAAAAAGCTCCGGCAGACTTGAAAGATGCTTTGAATGAAGCTATGTCTCATTGGGATAATTCAAAAACTGATGAAGCAATCAAAGCTCAAGCAAAAGCTAAAGAAGTTATTGAAAAATACGCTGCACAATGTGATTGTTCAGACTTAGCTAAAGTTAAAGAATTAGAAGACTACTTTACTGATAAATCTGTATGGATTATCGGTGGTGACGGTTGGGCAAACGATATAGGATACGGCGGTATCGACCACGTTCTTGCTCAAAACAAAAACGTAAATATTCTTGTTCTTGATACTGAAGTTTACTCTAACACAGGCGGTCAAGCTTCTAAATCAACTCCAACCGGTGCTGTTGCTAAGTTTGCAACCGGTGGTAAACAAACATACAAGAAAAACATGGGCTTAATGAGTATGTCTTATGGTTATGTATACGTAGCATCAGTTGCTCTAGGTGCTGATAGAGGTCAAACTCTTAAAGCATTCCAGGAAGCTGAAGCTTACGATGGACCATCAATCATCTTTGCATATGCTCCATGTATTGCACACGGTATCGATATGTCTAAAACTCAGACTGAACAAAAACGTGCAGTTGAAGCAGGTTACTTCCCACTATACAGATACAATCCTGCTAACCCTGAACAACCGTTCACCTGGGACGCTAAAGATCCGAAAGGCAGCTATCAAGAATTCATTAAATCAGAAGGTCGTTATAAATCACTTATGAAGACTAACCCTGAACAAGCTGAAGCTTTATATGCTCAAGCAGAAGAAGATGCTGCAAAACGTATGTCTGTATACAAAGCTGTTGGCGAATTAATGAAATAGTTAATCGCTTTCCAGTAGCAGAAAAGAGGTATCCATTTGTGAGGATACCTCTTTTCTATGTTTTCTAAATTATGTTTCTAAATTTTATTTGTAATTTAATGGTATAATTGTGATATGGAAAATATTCAAATTATTAATACTCATTCACATGCAAATATGTTGCGCGAGACTAATATTGATGAAGCTATGAATAACGCGCAGGATGATGGAATTCTGGTTATAGTACCTTCAAGTTCTCCTCAAGATATTTTTGAAGTTGATAACTTTATTCAGCAATATGATGATTCGTACGGATATGTTGGTGTTTACCCTGAATACTCCAAGGAGTTTTCTGATAAAACACTCTTAGATATGGAGTATATTATAAGAAATAATCCTAAAATTATTGGTGTTGGAGAAATTGGTCTGGATTATTATTGGGATAAATCCTTTAAAGATATTCAAAAAGAAGTTTTTATAAAACAAATTGAATTTGCAAATCAGATGAATTTACCATTAAATATTCATTCCAGAGAAGCTCATGCTGATACTCTTGAAATTTTAAAGATGTATAATAAAAACTCAATTGCAATAATGCACTGTTTTTCAGGCAGCTTGGAATTTGCAAGGGAATGTATAAAGGAAGGCATTTATATTTCGTTAGGCGGAGTTGTGACGTTTAAAAATGCTGTTAATGCAAAAGAAGTTGCAGCAAGCATTCCTCTGGAATACCTGTTATTGGAAACTGATGATCCTTATTTGGCTCCAGTTCCATTTCGCGGTAAAGAAAACCAACCGTGTTATGTTAAATATGTTGCTGAAGAAATTGCAAGACTTCGGAATGCATCAGTTGAAGAGATTACAAAATCTACAACATCAAACGCATTAAAAATATTCAAAATCATAAATTCTAATTAGTTAAAATGTTTTTTGGCTTTTCATTCAAATTGAGTTCAATATATTTAAAAATGTTTAAAACAATTCCGGGTTGGAAGAAATAATTGTTGTCTTCCGGAGTAATTTTAAGCATTGCCTGTTTTGTATTCACATTAGTTACTGTTGCTAAAAACCGTTTATTAACTGCGGTGAATAGAATATATCCTGATTTAGATTGAATTTCTTCAATCGTAAATCTGTTTGCATTTATTGCAGCTATAGTTAGATATAAGAGTGAAACATTGTCTGTATTAAAAACTTTGGTACAAGTTTCAAACTTTACATTTTGAGCTGTAATTAATGTGCTCAAATTCATTGTCTCTGTGGCATAGACCTGTGAGGTTCCAAGTACTGCTAAACATATAAATAAAAATATAAATTTTACGATTCTTTCCATGAGTCACCTACATTAACGTCTACAAGTAATGGAACTCTAAGTGGTTGATTTTGTTCCATCGCTTCTATAACAAGTTTTTTTACTAATTCAAGCTCTGTTTTTTCTACTTCAACGACAAGTTCATCATGAACTTGTAAAATCATTTTTGATTTAAGATTATTGTCATTTAGTTTTTTAGCAAAATCAATCATTGCTAATTTTATTAAATCTGAAGCTGATCCTTGCATTGGATGGTTTATTGCTGCACGTTTTGCAAATTCTCTAATCATAGCATTTGGATTATTTATTTCATTTTGCAGATAGCGTTTTCGTCCAAAGATTGTTTCCACGTATCCTTGTTCTTCAACCAGTGCTACCATGTTGTTCATATAGTCTTTTATTTTTGGATATGTTAAAAAGTATTTACCAATAAACATGTCTGCTTCAGCTGCGGAAATTCCGAGAGCTTTTGCTAGTCCGTACTTACTTTGTCCGTATACAATCCCAAAGTTAACGGCTTTTGCTTTATAACGCATTTGTTTAGTAACTTCTTCAATTGGAACATCAAAGACTTTTGACGCAGTTAAAGTATGTACATCAATTTCTGAGTTAAAAGCATTTATCAAGTTATTGTCTTCAGAAACATGTGCCAGTATTCGAAGTTCGATTTGAGAATAATCAGCAGACATAATCAGGTAGTTTTCTCTGTCACCTGGGATAAATGCCTGACGAATTTTATTTCCTTCTTCAGTTCTGATTGGTATATTTTGTAAATTAGGATTAGAAGAAGATAATCTTCCTGTTGTCGTAGTTGTTTGGTTGAATGTTGTGTGGATTCTGTTATCCTTTTTTTCAATTAGCGCCGGTAAAGCATCAGTGTAAGTTGATTTTAGTTTAGAATATTTTCTGTATTCTAATATTAATTTTGCAATTTCATGTTCTTCAGCCAGTGTTGCTAATACTTCTGCGCTTGTTGAATTTTTAGATTTGCCGCGTTTTTTACGTGTTTTTAATTCCAGTTTGTCGAATAAAATATGCCCTACCTGTTTTGGTGAATTTAGATTAAAATTTTCTCCTGCCAGATGAAAAATTTTCATCTCTAGTTCTGATAGTTTTGTATTTAAATCGCCGGTTAAATTTTTTAAGTAATCAACATCAACTGAAACTCCTATATATTCCATGTCAGCCAGTACATGGGCTAATGGAATTTCAATTGTTTGTAGTATATTAAGTTCTTTTTCATCAAGGCTGTTACACCAAAATTTTGTTAATTCAAACAAGCTGGCAATAACATCACCTGTATAATTCTGAACTGTCCCTATTTCAAAATCTGATAATTTAGAGTTTTTGTTTTCGGTCAAAATTGTTGGTAGAACATGATTAATTCTTTCCATGCATTGAATATCAAATTCTGCAGATGCGTTAGAATCCTTTATATAACTTGATAACAATGTGTCAAAAATAACGCCTTTAATTTCCAGACCTGCTACTTTTAGTATATTGTACTCTGTTTTTAAATCATGTGTTATTTTCTTAATGGAGTTGTTATAAAGCAGTTCTTTTAAATTTTCAACAACAAATTCAAGTCCTAGTTGTTTTGTTATATTATGCGAAACTGGTATATAGTACACCATAGTTTTTGAATCATGGCTAAATAGTAGTTTTTCCTTAAATTCTATACCTGCATTATAGCCTAGTGCAATTCCAAATATTTTTGAATCAACAGCGTTTTTTACATCTGCAAAAACTTTTAAAGAAATAACATTTTGGTTAGAAAGAGTTGTAATCATATCCTTAAAATCATCAGCATCAGTGATAAGTTTAGAGGTAAAATTTAACTCTTCTTTGTTTACTTCAGATTGAACAGCTTGTGCAAACAAACCTAATTGTCCGTTAGGTGATGTTATATTTAATGGATTAACAGTTTCTTTTTGTATCATTTTTTCTTCGGATAATGAGTGATTTTTATCGAATGTTTTTAGAATGAATTCAATATTTTTTAAAAATGTATAAAATTGCATTTTTCTTAAAAATTCTGTTACTGCTGCAATTTCAGGAAGCTCAATATTTGTTTTATCAAAGTCAAATTGAACATCAACATCTCGAATAATAGTTGCAAGGTATTTACTTAACTCTGCTTGTTCTCTTCCATTTTTTATTTTTTCTTTAATTGCATTCCCGCTAATTTTATCAGCGTTATTTAGTACTTCTTCAACTGTTTTAAATTCTGTTAGTAATTTGACTGCTGTTTTTTCTCCAATACCTTTAATTCCCGGTATGTTATCTGAAGTATCACCTCTTAGAGCTTTGTAATCTATGACTTGATTAGGGTAAACCCCTAATTTTTCATAAACTTTATCCCAATTATATTCAACAAGCTCCCCTTTTGAAGGAATTATTACTTTTACACATCCATCTTTATCAACAAGCTGAAACGAATCTTGATCACCTGTCAGTATAAGAACTTTATGACCAAGTTCGCATGCTCTTTTAGATATTGTTCCAATCACATCGTCAGCTTCAAATCCTGCTTTGGTGTAAATAGGAATATTGAAAGCTTTAAGTCCATCATAGATAAGTTCCATTTGGATTCGCATAGGGTCAGGCATAGCCTGGCGATTTGCTTTGTACTCGGTGTATTTCTCCGTTCGAAAAGTGTGATGCGATACATCAAATGCGACTCCAATTGCATCCGCGGATAATGCTTCATTTTTTAGTAAGTCGAAAATTGCTTTGAAAAAACCATAAACAGCCCAGGTTGGTGTGCCATCTTTTGTCTGCATATTAGTTCTTTCCAGTGCATAATACTGCCGGAATGCTAAAGCATGACCATCAATTAATATTAAAGTCTTGGACTCTCCCATACACAATTCTCCCTTTTACACAATTTTCACATAAAAATACGAGTTTTGCAATTTAAATTATGTAGCTGAATTCCTAGTTTTGGGCTCATAATTATTTCAAATTTTATCTCTAAAATCATCACAAAGAAAAATTGCATCTTGCTTATACATAGCTATTGTAATAAATGCTGAGCTTTAAAACCTTTATAACTTAATAAGTATCTTCAAATACTAATAAAAAAACAACGCGAGTGACTCAGTTTTGTCACTCGCGTTGTTTTTTTATTAGTATTAAGTTTAAGCAATTTCACTTGTTGTATCTTTAGTTGGAAGTTTTACAACTTCGGCATTTTTTCTATTTTTAACCATTTCTGTTGTTACAACAAACTTATCAATATTCTCTTTTGTTGGAACATCATACATAACATCAAGCATAATTTCTTCAACGATAGAACGCAAAGCTCTAGCTCCGGTTTTACGTTTAATTGCTTCTTTTGCTATTAATTCAACCGCTTCAGGTTCAAATTCCAAATCAACTCCATCCATTTTTAGTAATGCCTGATATTGTTTTAGAACTGCATTTTTAGGTTCAGTTAAAATCATTTTTAATGTTTTTTCATTTAACTGGTCTAATACTGCATAAACAGGTACACGACCGATAAATTCAGGAATTAATCCAAATTTTAATAAATCTTCCGGCTGCAATTTTTTCAATAAACGTGCCGCAGCAGCTTCTTTTTCTATTTGGGTCATTGGCGCTTTTGCTCCAAAACCAACAGAAGTTCCCTCGCCAGCTCTGCGTTCAACAATTTTTTCTAAGCCTACAAACGCTCCGCCAACAATAAACAGGATATTACTTGTATCAATTTCGATAAATTCCTGATGTGGATGTTTTCTGCCACCTTGAGGTGGTACATGAGCAACAGTACCTTCAATCATTTTTAGTAAAGCCTGTTGAACACCCTCTCCTGATACATCTCTAGTTATAGATGTATTTTCAGATTTTCTGGAAATCTTATCAATTTCATCAATATAAATAATACCACGTTCAGCTTTTGATGAATCGAATTCTGCATTTTGATATAAGCGTAAAAGTATATTTTCAACGTCATCACCAACATAGCCGGCTTCTGTTAATGTTGTAGCATCTGCAACTGCAAAAGGTACATCAAGCATTTTTGCAAGAGTTTGAGCCAGTAACGTTTTACCTGAACCTGTAGGACCAACAAGTAAAATGTTTGATTTTTGAATTTCAACAGAATCCTTTTTATTCTCTTTATTATGTTTTAGACGTTTGTAATGGTTATAAACAGCTACAGACAATACTTTTTTCGCATCATCCTGACCAACAATATATTGATCCAAATATTCTTTAATTTCGTGAGGTTTTGGGATTGGTTTTTCAGCCTTTTCAGGATTATCACCATCTGTTGAACTTTCTTTTTCTTTAGATTCAAAAAATTCTTCATCTAAAATTTCATTACAAAGTTCAACACACTCATCACAGATATAAACTTCCGGCCCTGCGATTAATTTTTTCACTTGGTCTTGAGTTTTTCCGCAAAAAGAACATTTTAATTTATCATCATCATGTTTTGGCATTTATTATCACCATCTTTTGGATAAAATCCGCTTTTGAGATTCTTCGACTTTTTAAGTCATTCTGAGCATTTGCGAAAAATCTCAAATACATCATCTCAGAATGACTTTTTATTATTTTATAATATCTCTTGATATAACTTTATCAATCATACCGTATTCAAGAGCTTCTTGAGGTGTCATGATATAGTCTCTATCAGTATCTTTTTCAATTTTTTTGATTGATTGACCTGTATTATTAGCTAAAATTTCATTTAATGATTTTTTAATTCTAATAATTTCAGCTGCTTGAATTTCAATATCAGTAGCTTGACCTTGAGCACCACCTAAAGGTTGGTGAATCAATACTCTAGAGTGAGGAAGAGCCATTCTCTTTCCTTTTGTTCCAGAAGAAAGCAGGAATGCACCCATTGAAGCAGCTTGTCCAAGACAAATTGTTGAAACATCAGCTCTAATGTGCTGCATAGTATCATAAATTGCAAAACCTGCAGTTACACTGCCGCCAGGGCTATTAATATATAGCATAATGTCTTTTTCCGGATTTTCGCTATCCAATAATAATAATTGTGCAACAACCAGATTGGCTACCATATCATCAATCGCTGTGCCCAAGAATATGATTCTTTCTCTTAATAATCTTGAGAAAATATCAAATGATCTTTCACCACGGCTTGATTGTTCTACTACTACAGGTACAAAACTCATGATTTAATTCCCTTTCTTATTTTAATATTATACTTGTATTTAATTAAGCTTCAACTTTTTCTTTGTTAGAATCAACTTCAACATATTCAATTTTGTTGTTATCAACTAAGAAATTTCTTACTTTATCATTAACAATTTGTTGAGATAATGTTGATAAAAAGTCAGGATTTTGTCCGAATTGTTTTAGCATTTCTTCAGGGCCAACTCCGTATACAGCTGACATTTGAGAAAGTTTTTCAGAAAAATCTGACTGTTCTACTGAAATATTTTCTTCTTTTGAAATTTTATCAATGATTAATGAATTAACAATTCTAACTTTTGCGTCTTCTGCTAAAGTTTTGTTGAATTCATCTTCACTGCCTTGAGATTTAATAAATGTATCCCAATCCATTCCTTGATAAGATAATCTTTGTTGGTAATCAGCTTTTAAAGATGCAACTTCTCTGTCAATCATTCTTTGAGGAACTTCAATTTCTGTTGATTCAACTACAGATTTAAATACTGCAGCTTCAGCAGCTGATTTTTTCAAGCTTTCTCTCTGGTGGTCGATATAATCTTGAATGTCAGCTTTTAATTCATCAACTGTAGAGAATCTGCTTGATTTTTTTACGAATTCATCAGTCAATTCAGGTAATACTCTTTGTTTAATTTCATTCATTTTGATTGCAAATGTAGCAGGCTGACCTTTTAGTTTTTCATCGTGGTAGTCAGCAGGGAATGTTACTTGAATATCAAATTCATCTTTGATATTATGACCAACTAGTTGTTCTGCAAATCCTGGAATAAAATTAGAATGAGCTAAATCCAGTGTGTAACTTTTAGCTGAACCGCCCTGAATTTTTTCACCGTTGCAAGTTCCGTCAAAATCAAATACAACTGTATCTGTTTCATTTGAAGGTCTGTCTAATACTAATTCCATAGACGCATGCTGTGTTAAAAATCCTTCTAAAGCTTTGTCAAATGCTTTGTCATCTTTTGTAGGAATTTCAACTTTTAAATCTAACTCTTTGTAAGAACCAAGTTTTACTTCTGGTCTGATTTCAACTTCAAAATTAACTTCAACATCTTTACCTAACTCAAATTTATAATCTGTAATAGCCGGTTGAGAAATAACATCAAGTTTGTTATCGTAAATGGCTTGACCAATATGTTTAGGTAATAAAATATCCAAAGCTTCCTGTTGAATTCTGTCAACACCTACATGTCTTTCTATTACTGCTCTAGGTGCTTTGCCTTTTCTAAATCCGTCAATGTTAATGTGTTGAGCAATACGATTAACTGCAGTATTGTAAGCTGATGTAGCTTCATTTGCCGGTATAACCATATTTAATGTTACTAAATTGTCTTGTTTTTGAGTTAATGTTGATTTCATTTTTAATGTCCTTTTTAATTTACTACATGTATCTTTTCAAATTTTACCGCAAAAAATATTAAAATCAACTCATAAGGATGGACTATGCAGGCGTATTAAGCAATACTCCACAATTATTAACAATGGGTTGCACTAATAATCTGTTTATGGTTAAATTTAAGTACAACTGGGTAATTCCTCTTTAACCTGGTTCAGGTAATTTAGCAAGCGGCGGTTGAGTTACTGATAGGATATCAATTAAATAAAAGAAGGAAATAAATATGTTAAAAATCAGATTAAAAAGATTAGGTGCTAAAAAAGCTCCAACATACAGAATTATTGTTATCAATTCAACAACAAAAAGAGAAGGCAGACCAATTCAAGAATTAGGTCATTATAATCCAAAAACTAAAGTTATGAAATTGGATAAAGCTGCAGCTCTTGATTGGATTTCAAAAGGTGCTCAACCAACTGAAACTGTTGCTTACTTAATCAAAAATTGTAATGACGATGGTTCTTTAAATTATGTTAAAAAAGAAGCTGTGAAATTGTCTAAAAAAGCATTGGCTAAAAAACAAGCTGAAGAAGAAGCCGCAAAAGCTGCAGCTGAAGCTGCTGCTCAAGCAGAAGAAGCTCCTGCTGAAGCTTAAGTTTATATTTCAAATTGAAAATTTGTTAAAAAAGAGTCTTTTAAATTTAAAAGGCTCTTTTTTATATACTACTAAAATTCTTCTACAATGCGCAGATTTATTCAATTAGTCTACATTTAATTTGTAGCCGCCGCCGTAGATTGTTTCTATATATCTTTTCCCGTTTGAAATTTTATCTATTTTAGCTCTTAAATGTCTGATATGAACCCTGATAGTTTCAATATCATCGTCAGGAGAATAGCCCCAAATATCTTTCAATAACTGGGCAGAAGAAACCATGTTTCCGTGATTTTGGAAAAGCAGGTTAAAAATGTCAAACTCTATAGGAGTTAATTTTACCTGTTTTTCAGAGATTTTTACGCTATATTGTTCAGGGAGGAGAGTTATTTCACCTAATGTGAGTAAGTCTCGTGTTGATGCAGAAACCGGAATTTGGTTTGTTCTTTTTAACAATGCTCTGACTCTAACAAGTAGCTCTTCTATTTCAAATGGTTTTACTAAGTAATCATCTACTCCAATATCAAAACCTTTAACCTTGTCATTTAATTGAGATAATGCTGTAAGCATGATTATTGGTATATTTTTCGTCTCTTCATTTTGACGAATTCTTTTGGCCACGGTAAAACCGTCAACATCAGGCATCATAACATCAAGAACAATTAAGGATGGCAGTTCTTGTTTGCAGAGTGCAAACCCTTTAATTCCATCATACGCTTGAAAGATTTTGTATCCTGCCAGTTCCAGATTTACTTTTATTAATTCATTGATAGCTATGTCATCATCTATGACTATTATTTTATTATTCATATGGCAATTTTATAATAAAATATTATAAATTTATACAGAATTAATAAAACTTAATAATTGAAAAATCTTGAAAACTATACTATAAGTGTAGTTATGACGATTAATTACTTTTTTGCAATATAAATAAAATAAATAATATAACAAAAAATAATTTTTTTATTATATTATTTATTAGTGTGGTAAATATACATTTATATAAGGAGATAAATAAATTGACAGATTCACCTTTAGACATGTTACAATTTAATTCACAAGCTGATGAAATCCATCTTGGGCAGCATGTGCTTGCTGAGTTTTTTGAATGTGATCCTAATACTTTAAACAGTTTAGATAAAGTAGAGAAGTACATGGTAGATTCAGCTTTAGAATGCGGAGCTACTATTGTTCAAAAATGTTTCCATATGTTTAATCCGTATGGTGTGTCAGGTGTAGTAATTATTGCAGAAAGTCATTTGGCAATTCATACCTGGCCGGAATTAGGATATGCTGCGGTTGACTTATTCACCTGCGGTTCTAAATGTGATCCAAAAGTTGCTTATGAATTTCTAAAGAATAAATTTAGCTCAAAAAGAGCAAGTTTTACTGAATTAAAAAGAGGTATTATTTCAAAAGAAACAATGCAAGTTTTGGAAAAACCTTTTGAAATTATGGAACAAATCGAAAGTTAAAAACTTATAAAACCGAATTAATTTAATAACAAAGAGATTTTTACGTTTAAATAGCCTAATTAGAGAGTAAGAGTATCTAGTTAGGCTATTTATTTTATAAAATAAGGCAGTTTAATAGATTAAGTAGGTAATAATAAATACAGCAATATAACAAAAAAGGAGACAAAAATGATTAGTAATGTAACTTTCTCAGGTAGAGAAGCAATGTTGACAAAAGGACTTAGCAATACAATTAAAAAAACACATGAATATGTAAGTGCTGCAAAAATTTATTCTCCAGATGAGATTAAAACTGTTGATAAATTGGTAAATAAAGCTGCTCAAAATGTTTCATCTAATAAATATACAAGCCCTTTTGCTTTAACTTCTATTAGAAATTCAGGAGTTTTGGCTGAACAAGCTCAAGCTGATAATTATTCTTATGCCGTTGCACATGGTAAACCTGAAGTAGAAGCATTGACAGCTAGTAAAATTAATCTTTTTATATAAGCAAAGTTTTAATAGCGCAAGGAATGTAGCTTATCAAATCTTCAGCCATTACTGAATATTCGGTAAGCTCTTCTTTTGCAATATCTCCACACAGACCGTGCAAATATACACCTAGGCAGGCAGCTTCAAATATATTCATTTTTTGAGCGGTTAGTCCAGCGATCATACCAGCAAGCACATCTCCAGAACCGGCTTTTGCCATACAATTATTCCCTGTAGTGTTAATATATTTTTCTCCGTCAGGATTCGTTACAATTGTTCTATGTGTTTTTAGCACTGTTACGCAGTTATATATTTTAGAAATTTTAAAAGCGGCTTTTTCAGTATCGTCTAAAACTTCAGCCAGCGAACAATCAAGTAAGCGTGCGGCTTCTTTTGGATGAGGTGTAAATATTGTTTTTTCAAAGTTTTTTGATGTGTAAAATTGGGGATTTTTTGATAATATGTTTAACCCATCAGCATCAATAATTAATGGGATTGATTTCGGTGCGTTTGAGATAACTGTGTCAAATATATCTATAGCACAAGTATCCTGAGATAATCCGCATCCTATTTCAATAACGTCAGCCTGATTAATGTGCTCCGGTATATGTGAAACCGGAATAAAAACAATATTCCGAGTCTGAGCCGCTACAGCATTAATTACTCTTTCTGTAGAAGCTAAAAAACAGTATCCGCAACCTACTTTCAACGTAGAAACACTTGATAAATAAGCAGCTCCCGGCATGTAGTCTGAGCCTGCAATATTTAAGACTCTGCCATAAGTTGCTTTGTTTGAATTTTCAATACGAGTAGGAAGTTTAAAGTCCATTTTGACGAATTGCCTCATACGCTACAATTGCTACAGAATTAGACAAATTTAAGCTCCGTTGTCCTTCAAGCATTGGTATTGTTCTGGCATGGGAGTCTTTTACATATTTATCAGGTAAACCTCTGGTTTCAGGTCCAAAGACGATGAAGTCTCCGTCTTTAAACTTTATATCTGTATACAATTTATCGGTTTTAGTTGTAAGATAATAAAATGTTCCATCAGGAAATTCATCGTACAGCTCGTCCATAGACTCCAGTTTATGAAGATCAACGCTATCCCAATAGTCAAGTCCTGCACGTTTTGTATATTTACTTGTTAGTGAAAATCCAAGTTTTCCTATAAGATATAAACTTGCACCAGTACAAGCACACAGTCTTGCTATGTTTCCTGTGTTTTGCGGTATTTCCGGTTCGTATAAAACTATATTTAATTTTGCCATGTCTTACTTTGTAGAGATTCTTCGCTGTTTCTTCATTCTGAGAAGTCGCCGAAGAATCTCATAATATGCGAACTCAGAATGAGTATCTTTTTATTTATCAAATAGTTTTCCGCTTTCAGCGACAACAGGAATTGCTCTGACTACACAAAATATGATAGCAAACCATGCAAGAATAATTGCAACTAAATTAGTAGATCCCGCTATATTAGGGTTTAATCCCGGTATTGCTGCAAATATTAACAATACAAATGCGGCTACTTTAGCTACAGCATAACTTATTCTCATAAATTTTGATGAGCAGATAAATTTTCCCCATGCTGTTGATTGCATTGATTTATCTCCAAATGCAGTCATTCCTTTTGATAGTGCAACGCTTCTAATGCTATCTGTAGTAAATGCTCTTGCAACACAGATTAAAGGAAAGATAATATTAATCCATCCAAGAACGGCAAAAACTATCCAGTAAGAGGCTTCTACAATTCTATCCCCCATAATATCAAGAACAGAGCCAAGTTCTGAAGATTGATTGTATTTTCTTGCAATATAACCGTCTACACCATCCATAATGAATGCGATAATTGTAAGTACTAAAGCCCATATGTATGCTGGTTGTGTTTTTACAAATAATAGTCCAATAGCAATAAAAGCAATGAAAACACGACTTATTGAAACAATATTTGCTGTATTATTTTTTATATCCATTTTATTCTATCCTTCTAATTTGTTATTTTTTCTTAGATCTAGAGAGCGCAAAATTTACTTCATCCAGATTTTTTCTTCTGTCGCCAAGCATAATTTTTTCAGCCTGTTCAAGAATTTTTGTAACCATAAATCCGTTATCTCCGCTTGAACGAGCTTTTTTACCAGTTTCGCAGCAGCTGATAAAGTGCTGGCATTCAAGTTTTAAAGGTTCTATTTCAAGGTAATCAAGCTGTACATTTTCCATGTTTCCGGCTTTGAAGTTATCATAGATGGTTAGTTTATGTTCTGGAACTGTATCATCTAATATTGCAGTAGCTTTAGTTCCTCTCACAAGTAGTTGAACGTGTTTTTTAGGTGTAATCCAGCTGTCTGAAATTTGTCCAACCATTCCATCTTCAAATTCAATACTTATGTGAGTGATATCCATAATATCATTTTGGTCGGAAGAACATCCCACAGCAGATATAATTCTTACAGGTTCTTTTCCTGTTACATAGCTCATCATAGATACATCATGCGGAGCCAAATCCCACATTACACTTCTGTCATTTTTGAAGAAGTTAACATTTAATCTGTCACTTTGCGCGTAGACAATATCACCTAGAACACCCTCTTCTATAAGCATTTTTAGTCTGTTAACGGCAGGGTGGTAAAGCAAAAGATGTCCTACCATCAGTACTAAACCTTTTTCGTCTGCAACTTCAGTTAAATCTTTAGCTTCTTGAGCTACTGTTGAAATTGGTTTTTCAACATAAACATGTTTTCCGGCTTCAAGCATAGCTTTAACAAATTTGTAATGCGTATGACTCGGGGTAACAACAACAACGCCCGTAATTTCTTTACTATTTAGAATATCATTAAAGTCTTTTGTTGTTTTTACATCCGGATATTGTTCTTTAACCTTGGCCAGATTTTCATCATCTAAGTCGCAAACCATACCTAAAGCATTCAAGTTGTAAAAATTACGAACAATATTTCTGCCCCAGATTCCGCAACCAAGTACTGCTATTTTTTGTTCACTCATCTTTCCCTAACCTTTTTCTCTCAATAACTATCTTATACTAATTATAAACTTGAAAATATTTTTTGCAAATATGTAATATTTAATTAACGTTGTTTTTACTGATTTTTTAGATTTTGTAATGCTTGAACTCTTAAATTATACATATTTTCATATTGCTGGTAATATTCATCCCTGTATTCCTGAGGAAATTTTGTTACCAGTTTATCCAAAAGCGGTTTTGGAACTTCTGAAATTTTAACCATTCTATCTAAAACTTCATTAGTCATAGGATATAGATTTTTATAATTTTTGTAGAATATATGACTGCATTCTGCTTCTACCTGAACTGTGTGTTTGGTAACTTGTTCGCCTAATTTACAAGTTACTATGTTTCCGTCAAACATTACACCTTTATATCCGTTAAGAAACAGGCGGATAATTAAATCATAATCCGCAAGAAGTTTGAATTTGTCATCAAAATATCGTATCTCTTCTAAAACACTTCGTTTGAAGAAAAATGCCTGCCGCGGGCATGGTGAAACTTGAAATACATTTAGTATTGCCGGTTGAAATAAAAATGTGAATCCATCAGGGTGTGAACAGTATGATGGAAAGTAGCAAAAATCTGCATCTTCTTCTTCCATTAAGTTTACCACATCAGCAATACCGGTTATGTCATGATAAAAATCATCACAACTTAGAAATGAAACATATTTCCCTTTTGCTCGCATAATACCCTTATTCATTGCATCAAATTTGCCATGATCTGGCTCTGAAAAAAAGTTTATGTAACCATTATTTTTATAATCTTTTAACAGTTCCTGTGTTCCATCAGATGAGGCATTATCAATAATAATATGTTCAACATATGGATATGTTTGCCTGTTAAGTATATTTATCAGCAGATTAAAATCATCTGCCTGTTCAGTTTCAACAATATTAGATGTTGGAGTTATTACACTGACTTCTGGTTCGTACATATCAAAAATCCTTTTTCTTTATTAGTAATTTGTATAAATTAGTCGAAGAACCTGCTCTTCAAGATTTTTCTTATCAGCTGGTGTTGATTTTGCATCATTTATCATAATATCAAATGCATAAGTTTTACCTTTGCGGGAAGTTATATACCCGGCAATCGCACTAGTCTCAGATAGCGTTCCTGTTTTTGCTTTCAAATTATCTTTGAAGTACAGCATTCTGTTTTTTAAAGTTCCTTCACCAGAAGTTGGTAAAAAGTTTTTAAATACTTCAAAATTTGTATCATGAGATTTTATGACTAAAAATTCAGTCATGAAATCCGCAGTGACTAGATTATTTTTTGAAACGCCGCTTCCGTCAACTATTTTTATATCATCATTTTTTATATTTAATTTTTCAAAATATGCATTTAGCATTTTTAAAGAATTCTCTGTAGTTCCTTGAGCTTTAGCCCAGACTGCTCCTCCAAGTTTGAAAAGAGTTTCAGCTACTAAATTATTACTGCTTTTTAAAATAGCATTTAATGCTTCTGGTAACTCATGGCAAATTTCACCTACAAGATATATATTATTTTGAGGTAAGTTTGCATTTTTTATAGGTGCATAATAATCAAGTTTTTTATCACGTATTGCATCTTCCATTCGTAATATAAAATATCTTTTTGTATTATTTACAGGAATTTTTACAATATTGGTCTTAGAAACAAACCCTTTTGCTTCAATGATATTTGGAGCTATGCTGTTATTTCTGGATAAATTTATATTGTCTAAACCAGAGGCAGAGTCTGAGTTTACTAAATTCATAAATGTTACGGGATAGAATGGTTTTACGCTTATTGAGGCCGGTGTGTTGTCTGCATTCGGAGAAATTTCAACCCTTAACAGATTCCCGTCTAAATTGTAAGCACTGAATTTTGGCATTAATATGTTTAAATCATCATCCCATTGCCAGCCTTCTCCCCATTCGACACTGTCAAAAATTGATGCATCAAGATAAATGTTTTTAGGGGATATGATATTTTTTTCTTTTGCTGCATCTATAAGTGTTTTTAAGTCCATTGATGATAAAAATGGATCGGCACCAAGTTTAATGTATAAGTCATTGTTGGTACTTTTGTACATTTTTGTAGAAAATTTATAATCTATACCAAGAGTATCTGCGGCAGCAGATGATGTAATTAGTTTTAATGTAGACGCCGGAATCATCGGAGTTTTTTCATTCAGAGAATACACAGATTTTCCGCTTTCAATTTCTTTTATAGAAATTGAGACTGCACTTTTATTTACATTTAAAGAATTTATTACTTTTGTTATTGATTCTGCATTTGCACATGTCACAGAAATACATAGTGATAATAAAAGACTAATTATTTTATGCATAAATTTTTACCTCATAATTATCTCTGATATCATTTAGAACTTTACATTTGTTTCTGAAGTCATACATTTCATCCAGCAAAAGAGTTGTGCTTACGATATTTTCACTATTATTAATATAAGCTGCTTCTTCTCCTTTGTAGTCTATAATTCTGGAATCGCCGAGATTGTAATCTTTTCCGTTGATAAGGCCGCATTGGTCAACTGCAATCATATAGCATTGATTTTCAATTGCACGGGCTTTAGTCATCATTTCCCAAGGTATAGGTTTGTTTGCACCCCAGGCTGCACAATTAACAAGAATATCAGCTCCAGCTTTTCTATATTCTCTGTATATTTCCGGAAATCTTATATCATAACATATTGTTAATCCGAATTTTATCCCGTCAAGTTCAACCATAACTGGAGAATTACCAGGTGAAATATATTTATCCTCATCACATCCATAGTAGGAATACAGGTGATTTTTTGAATATGTTGCAACTAATTTTCCATTTCTGTCTAATACCGGGCATGTGTTAAAATATTTGTCTTCAGATTTTGTTATAAAACTTCCGCCTATAATATTTATATTATATTGTTTTGCTAAATCAGATAAAAAAGAAATAACAGTACTGTTCTGTATCTCTTGTGCTGCTGCTTTAAATTGTGTACAGTCCCATCCGACAGTCCATACTTCTGGCAAAACCAGAACATCCGTTTTTTTATCAAGACATTCTAATATAAGTGATTTTACTTTGTTGCAGTTTTGCTCTATATCTCCTATGGTGGAAGACATTTGAAGTATTGAAACTGTTATTTTCTTTTCTTCCATAATTTTAGTTTTTTAGCCTCTTTGTATTTTTCAGGAGCAGTTTTTTCCAGCTCCAGTAATGATTTTTTTATTTCCTCAGCTATTTGATTATCTGTTTTGTTGTCAGTATAAATAGGTTCTCCGTAACAATTTAGTAACCAGCAAGGTCCTATAGGGGAAGACATTTTATCCCATGATGGGAATTTTACAAATGTGAAATTCGGAGAGTACCAATGTACGGGTACTATAGGAACTTTAGCTTCTTTTGCAAGTGTTATAACTCCATGTTTAACCTTGTGTAAAGGTCCTCTTGGTCCGTCTACCATTATTGCAATATTTTCCCCATTTTTTAGTTTTGAAATCATTTTCAATGTTGCAGAGACAGAACCTTTTCTTGCTGAAGATCCTCTACAGGTCTGAAATCCCCATTTTTCACAAACTTTTGCAATAATTTCTCCATCAAGAGAATTGCTGATTAAAATATTAATATTAGACCTATCCGGTAACCCGTGCAGGCAAAATTGATTTTCATGCCACATTGCATATATACAAGGTGTAATATTAGGATTATTATATTCTGCAATATAAGTAAAATACTCTTGCACTTTCATAATTGAATATGCCAGATTTGTAATCTGTTTCATGTTATTTTTATTTATAAGCCTAACCATAATATAATAATTGTATCATACAAATATTTAAATATTGAAATATTTAAAATATGTAAATGAAAAATGACAGGGTAATTATCGTGCTAACTTTTAACTTTTCATTCTGAACTCAGTTTTAGGATAAGATTAGAAACTGAGTTAAAGTGGGACAAATGAATTATAATTGGCATTCTGAGTCTATTCTGAGTCTACTTGGTGGAAATTTGTATGTAAGTTTTGAAAAAAGTGCTTGACGTAAAATTTTTTTTATTTTACACTTAAATTGTTCGCAAAAAGAGAACAATGATAACTGAATAATTCGACAGGTAAAGATGTTATTATAACAAATTTACTCCTCGGGATGTGGCGCAGCTTGGTAGCGCACCTCGCTTGGGACGAGGGGGTCGCACGTTCAAATCGTGTCATCCCGACCATTTA
>CATXCB010000011.1 GCA_958366705.1 uncultured bacterium | reverse complement strand
GATTCTGCAGCTAGAGTTAACGGAAGCAACAATATTTCTATTGACAACAACTCTAACGGCGGAGTTAATGTTAAAGGGATTGTTAAAGCTAACAACAACATTAACGTTAAATCTGTTAATGGGAATGTTGTTTTAGGTGACAATACTGACAACAACAACTATTTAGATGCCGGTAAAGATGTTAACATCACTGTTAACAATGGAAGCATACTTAACTATGGCGTTGAAAAGACTTTAATCAAGGCTGGCGGTAATCTTAATATGGATGTTACTGACGGGACGATTGGTACTGCGGTTCAACAAAACGGGGTTGAGGCTGGCAGAACTGGAATTGGACCAAAGGATCAAGGTTCTAGAGATTTTACTAAATCTATAAATGCTAATGTTAAAGGTAAAGTTAAGGCTACTACTAATAAAGTTAACAAACCGGATGATTTAGTTATTAACTATGCGGCTATTGACTCTAATATGAACATTGATCATATCAAGGCGGATGGCAGAGTTATACTTACGGTGGACGATGATTTTGGGAACAACAATAATGGACCTAGATACAATATGATTAATGCGTCTACTGATAAAAGTAAGGCTAATATTGAGGGTACTGGAATTTCGCTTATTGCTAATGGAAACATTGGTAGTAAGGGCAATAAAGTTACATTCAACCAGACTGACGGGAAGAACTACAGTATGGATGTATTAGCTAATGAGGACATTAACTTAAAGGCATTAGATGACAAATACACGGTCAATAATGTTAGTACTATGATATCCAGAGAAGGGGATATTAATGTTGAATTCAGTGGCAATACACACATTCAGAACATTACTGCGGAAGGTGATATAACTGCTATTACTAGAGGAACCAGTTTAGTTGTTGATAACCTTGGACATATAAAGGATAACAGCGTTACACCATCTGATTATTTTGGAGAAAGACCGGATGGATGGGTTGCTGATGGCGGATATGATAAAGATGACCATAAACATGAAGTATTACCTAATAATGTTACATTAAAAGCATTAGATATTAATAAGAACACAAGACCGGATGGGGTTGATGTGGATGGATACTATGCATATGCTGATTCTACGGTCAGAGTAAATAATGCTGTATTGGATAAAGGAAAATTAGATATTACAGCGGATAATATTTATGCTAATGGAGTTTATGTAAACTTTGGTAAGGATGGTTTTTCTAAAGTTACGGACAATTCTACAAATAAAGTTGAAGGGACTTTGGATGGAGTTGACGGAATTCCGACAGGACATGCAGTGAGACCGGAAGATGTAACTGAAATTGGCAGAGATGAACATGAGAGAAACTATTACTATCCAGAAGGGGATGGGGATGGAATCTTTGATGGAGAGCAATCTGACGTTGACGACAATGATAATATTGTGGATGACACACCGTTAGAAATTCCTGACGAACCAGCTGACACAGATACAGATACAGATACTGATACAGATACTGATACAGATACTGACACAGATACTGATACAGATACTGATACAGATACTGACACAGATACTGACACAGATACTGATACAGATACTGATACAGATACTGATACAGATACTGATACAGACACTGATACTGATGACGATATTGTAATTCCTAACGAAGACGGAAGTATCACCTTCATTCAGAAAAAACTAGATGAAAATGACGTTGATTCTATAGATAAGAGACAATTTATGAGATTTAACGTTGCAGACAGCAAAAGACCTGTTACACTAGAACGCTCAACAAACATAGATAGCTTAATTGACGTATCTAGAGGTGGAATTGCCGTAAAACACAACAACAGTTTAAAAGTTGGAGATGTAATTCCTGTACACTTAACTTACGGTGATTTAGATATTCAAGCAAATGTCAAAGTTGTTTCAGCATCAACATCTAGAGCAGGTGCAGAATTCATTAACATAGATCAGGCAACAGCAAACAAACTATTATACCTGAACATAATGTTAGAAGATGCTAACAACATATCATTTAACAATTAAACAAAATAAATAGCTGGAAGAAAAGCCCTTATGACAATAAGTTATAGGGGCTTTTTAATATTAACAGACCCGGTTTAAACTGTCAGAATACTATATTTACCATATAAAGCAAATATATGTAATATCTTAACCATTATGTTTTTTACTGATAACAATCGCATTTGATAAAGCAATACCTCCAGGCTGCTGCGGACGATTTACAATTTGTCCATTCACATACATAACAGTTGAACCTCCACCGTCAAGATTTATTGCATTCGTACAGCCAAGTGATTTCATAAATCCGGCAAGTTCCCCTAATGTTAAGCCAACTGAACTGCCCTCTCTGCCATCGACAGCAACTAAAATTAAATCATTATCTTTAGTATACCCAATTGCAGTTCTTGGATTTTTTCCACCAATAGCATTGAGTTTTTGAGCAGACATATCTATAAATATTTCATTATTTCTTATTAAATATGGACCACCGCTTATTATATGTTTAACATTTTCCCATTTTGGATTGGTATTCATTTCAACATCTACATATTCTGCCCCAAAAAGTTTACCTAATTTTGATTTTGGACCAACCAGAACATAACCATTTTCCGGAATAGAAAGGGGATTGGCAGAAGCAGCAGTAATTTTGTTTCCAACTATTTGAAGTTGCACACCATACTGTGGTGAAACAGGTGCATGTTTCCCCCAATCCCTTGTATAAGCTAAAATATATGAGGATAACATTCTTGGCTGATTTATATTATCAATTTTGATAATTTGATTATTACCTGTAATTTTCGCATCAAGTTGAACTCTCCCGACTTCATAATGATCATCAAAAATTCCGAGAGCCACTCTATCATAAACCGGTCCTGTATAAACTTTCTTATTAATCATCAGAGTTCCAAGCGGAACACCTGTTTGCGGTTTAAAATATCCGCCATTTATTGCAACTATAGAATTAGTGTTCTGAGCTATAGCTCTTAACGTTCTTTTATTTTGAAGAGTATATGACGAAGCAGTAGCAGGTTTTATTTCATATTCTTGAGAAACCTGCTGGTTTGCCTCTACAATATTAATTCTCACAGGTTTCCCGTTAAAATATTTTGTCATTTTTATATGTTTTATACCATCGGCAACATTTTTTACATTATATCCTCTATATTTAGCAGCTATACGTGCATCAAATTCATCTTTTTTTAGCTGAGGATTTATTTCTTCCTTAAATTGTTCTCCCATTTTATTTAATATAGAAGTTTGAATTGCAGTGTTAGCAATTCTGTCATTTGCAAAGATTGGAGGTAAAAAAATAGAATTTGCAAGTATAAGAGCCACAAATAGCGAACCAACAAGGACATGTTCACAAGTCCTAAACTGTAATGAAATTTGATTTTTTTGCAACTCAAGAAGTGTATCCATGATGTCACCCAAATTTTAGTGTAACCGGATACCTTTTTGTTTTTAGAGTGGGTTGGGGAATAACACTCATCAGAGACCTATGAGGGCAAATAGGGTATTCCTACTATTATTGTAACATATTTTAACAAAATGTTCAATCATTTTAACTGCAAGGCTTTTACAAATCTAAATAGTGGAAATTTTACACTTTTATTTAGTTAAAAATAAAAAAAGAATCAGCGGCACAGATTAAATATTTAATCTGTGCCGCTGATTAAACATTTTTTGATATTGTTATTTTAAATTCAACAAATGCTTCTTAATAATGTCTGCAGCCTGTGGAAACTCCTTATTATCCTCCATTGAAATAATTTGCGGTGCCACACCCGAAGATCTTTTTAACTCAAACATAGCAAAATTTTTATTTCTAAAATTGAAGTTAGTCAAAGTTAGTTGAGCATTTTTACCAAATAAAGTTTCACGAATGTGAATATCAACATTGTCTTTTGTTGTACCAATAAATGTTCCGTTATTTCTACCCTTTCTTGATTGAGACAATTTTTCAAATACAAGACTCATCACTTCATTCATCTGTTTTGAATTAGCCGTAAAAGAAACAGTATCTTGATGTAGCCCAGAATTTAAATTTACATAAGGTTTTGGTTTACAACAATTTGTTGAATTAAAACTATTTGAAGTAAATGTAGAATTTGAAATTTTTGAAATAAGCATATAAGTATCCTCTCTAATGTGATAAATGTATTTTATACACTTATTAAACGTCAAAATTTGCACACAGTCAAGAAATTATACAAAAAACTTATTAATCAACATCTACAGGGGCGCGTAATATTTTTTCTATAGCCTCACGAGCTGTAAAGACAAGAGCCTCCGGGATATTATCAATTGTTGTTAACTGGCGCAAAACATCCACAACACGTTTGAAAGCTCGTACTATATCACCTTCACCAATATCTATTTGTTCAGACACAGTTTCCCATTCTGCCCCCTCAACCCATAATTCAATCAATGAACTAAAATACGGATTAATATTCAACGGAGCTCCAATATCGTATCTGGTTTGAACTTTTTCAAGCTTTCTTTTTATATTGCGAATATGATTAAGAGTCTTTCTCACAGGTTCAGAAAATGGAATATAAGGAATCTCCATCCTTAATTCTTCAGTGGTTATGGCACATATAACTCCGGCAAGCTGCGCAGGGGTAAGAGATTCAAGCACTCCGGAAAAGACAATTTCTGCTAAAAACAGCTCATTTTCTGAACGAATTTGAGACGTTGTTTTACCTTTTTTGGTTGGGTAATCCTTATCAAGATAGCCATAATCCTGTAAGGCCGCTCTATGTGCCAGAAACTTATTCCAATAAATATCTTTTTGCTTTTCTATTTCTTTTTCTAATTTATGTTTTTTATTAAGCAATCGTTGAATAACTTCAAGATTTTTTGCATGTTTTTTATAATGTTTGCAATTATCACAGGCAAATTTCTGCAGTTTATGCAAATCAGCCTTATTTCTTTCCCCGAATTCAATAACTTCAGCAGATAAAGCCCTATGTTTTGATTTTTCCTGCTTTAAAATTTTCTTATAAGTTTGCCTGTTTTGGACATATAAAAATCTTAACTTATCGTATTCTAACATATCCTGGTCAGAAAGCTTAAACGGACAAACAAAACTTCTTTCCTGAATTTCGGTTTCATATTGCTCAAGTAATGATAAAATTGGTTTTAGTCTAAAATCTGAAGAATAATAACCAAAACTTTTCAAAATTAATTCTTTTGCTTCTTCCAAATTAAAACGTTGTAACAAGTTAAGCACCATAGAATAGCTTGGAGAAAACCTGCTTTCCAACGGATTAGAATCACTTAAAACAAGTTCAGCAACCTCTTCCGGAGATTGGAAAGACGTACCGACAATTGTAACATATCCAACTTCATCCATCCCGCGTCTTCCGGCTCTTCCTGACATCTGCAAAAATTCGTTGGCAGTAAGCATTCTGTGCCCTGTATCAGTTCTTTTACTGGTTGAACTTATTACAGTAGAACGTGCAGGCATATTAATTCCCGCTGCGAGTGTTTCTGTTGCAAAAACAACTTTTATAAGTCCTTGTTGAAACAATTTTTCAACTAAATTTTTCCACGCCGGTAAAAGCCCTGCATGATGAGATGCAACTCCTTGAATTAAATATTCTATATGCTTGTTTCCATAAAGATGCGGATTTTCTGAAATAAACTCATCAATAAATGTTTTTATTTTTTCTTGTTCAGCTCTTGTATTCAAACCTAACCCGGAACATTTTTCCATCTGTTCATCGCATTTTTTTCTGGAAAAAGTAAAATAAATAGCTGGAAGCATATCATTTTCTGATAAATTAGATATAATTTGTTTTACGTATGATTTTTTCCGTTTATCTCGTCCTTTTGCCCATTGAGGCTTTTCAGGACGTATTTTGTTGTTTAACTTACCATTTGGAGTAAGCAGTGGTAATAATTTATAAGGCTGCGAACTATCAAAATAATAAAATTTTAATGGAACCGGTCTAAAATCAGTATTAACAAGTTTTGTTTTTGAATGTACTGTATTTATCCAATTTGTTAACTCATCACAATTGGCTACAGTAGCGGAAAGAGCTATGATTTGAATATTTGTAGGACAGTAAATAATACTCTCTTCCCAAACCGTACCTCTTTGTTCATCATTCATATAATGAACTTCATCCAACACTACATATTTTACATCTTTAAGATTATCTGCAACAGCTCCAAAATTTGTACCATAAAGCATATTTCGAAAAACTTCAGTTGTCATAATAACAATTTGAGCATTTCGATTTATAGACGTATCACCAGTTAGCAATCCGACTTTATCACGGCCATATTTTTCACCAAAATCATAAAATTTCTGATTAGATAACGCCTTGAGAGGAGTTGTATAAAAAATTCTGCAGCCCTGCTCCAAAGCTCTGTGTATTGCATGCTGAGCTATAACAGTCTTGCCTGCACCTGTTGGCGCGCAAACAACAACACTTTCTCCATTATCTATAGTCTCACACGCATCTTTTTGAAAATCATCCAATTCAAAAGGGAATTCGTACATTTTTTATCCTTATAAAAGCTATTCTATTTATATTATAACATATTATCTTATCATTTTCTTAAAATTTTTTAAAATATTAGCAAAAAATAATCTTTAGCGTATTATAATCATCTTTATACAAAAATAAAAGGAGTAATTATATGAAAGTAGAATCTTTTTCTTCAAATCCGTCAATAAATGCAAAACCCCCATTTGGTCGCATCAATCAATACTGGGGCACCAGTCATTTGCTTAAGAGAATTTTAAAACCGGCAGAAATGGATGAATTTCAAAAACTACTTGAAAAGCAGGCAAATAATACAGTAGACATCAACTTCTACACAAGAGGAGAAGAAAATGATAAACTTAAAGCAACAATTCTTCCGGATTTAAGCATTATGCATGTAAAATTCTTAAAACAAGGATTCTTTGAGTCGCATATGAAATTTGTTAGAAGATGCTGCGCACAGGCAGATGAATATAAACGAATAGCAGACAATGTCAGACTTAGAAATAAAGAGCAAGGATTTACACTTCCATAAAATAATAAACCAGATTATAATAGATTCAAAATTAAAAGCTCCAGAGTATCCGGAGCTTTTCTCTTATTATAATTATCAGATTTACTTGTTAAATTTTATCAAAACCTGTGTATTTTCTCAAAACTTCAGGAATGATAATTGTTCCATCTGCCTGCTGATAATTTTCAACAATTGCAGCAAATGTTCTGCCGACAGCCAGACCTGAGCCATTAATTGTATGAACAAATCTTGTTTTACCTGTAGCCTTTTCTTTATATCGAATATTTGCACGGCGAGCCTGATAATCTCCGTAATTTGAACAGCTTGAAATTTCTTTATAAGTACCATAAGATGGCATCCAAACTTCCAAATCCCAGCATTTATTAGCAGAAAATCCAATATCACCAGTTGATAAGGCTTCGCGGCGGTATGGAAGTTCAAGTAATTGAAGCATTTTTTCGGCATCCTCAGTTAATTTTTCGTGCTCCTCTTTACTTGTTTCTGGCGTACACAATTTAACTAGTTCAACTTTATTGAACTGGTGAACTCTAATTAAACCTCTTGTATCTTTACCCGCAGAACCGGCTTCGCGTCTAAAACATGGAGTATATGCAGTCATATACTTAGGCAAATCATCCTCTGATAATATTTCGCCGGCGTAAATATTTGTAACAGGAACTTCAGCTGTTGGAATAAGATATAAATCTTCATCCACACATTTATACATATCTTCAGCAAATTTTGGCAGCTGTCCGGTACCGGTCATTGTCGCAGCATTTGCCATAAATGGAGGCAATATTTCTTCATATCCCTGTTCATTACAGTGGTAATCAAGGAAGAAGTTTATAATAGCACGTTCTAATTTTGCACCTTTGCCTCTATACAGTGTAAATCTGCTTTGAGATAATTTTACTCCGCGCTCAAAATCCACAAGATTTTTATCCTCACAAATGTCCCAGTGAGCTTTAAATTCAAAATCAAAATTTCTAGGCTCACCCCATTTATAAACTTCAACATTATCATCTTCTGATAAACCAATTGGAGTTGTTTCATCAGGTATATTAGGAATATGAAGCAAAATATTTCTTTGCTTATTATCTAATTCATTTTGCTTTTCTTCCAGAGCTTTTATTTCATCACCAAGAACTCTTACTTCTTCTTGAATCTGGTCGGTATTTTCACCATTTTTCTTCATCATACCAATTTTCTGAGATTCTGATTTTCTTTTAGCTCTTAACTCATCGGCTTTTGTTTGTATTTTTCTTCTTTCTTCATCTATAGCAATAACTTCATTTATAGATAAATCCGGATTTCTTCGTTTTAACAATTCATTAATTTTTTCAGGATTTTCTCTAATTAGTTTAATATCAAGCATTTTTCCCTCTTTTCTTTTTCCTAATCAGTATTCATATTCTAATTTAAATATATTTTATAATCAAGCTAAATGAATAAAAATTTGACTCTTAGACTGATATATATTTGCAATATTATTGTAATAATGTATAATAGTAATTATAAACAGGGAGATGTGATGTTTAAAAAATTAGCTCAAAAATTAAAAGCAGAAAACTCTACAAACTCTTGTTTTCCAATGAGTTCACCAATTAATTCCGACAGCAAGGCTTCAAAAAAAACTTTCTTGAACACATGGTCAAAGCATGCACTGGACTTATATGAAAGAAAAACAGATATAAAAAATTTCACAAAACTTGCAATTTCAGATATGGAAAACGATTCACATAATCAAATTGTTGACAAATTATTCAGCAGCGGAAAAGTAATCGATCCATTTGATGAGAAAAATTTGTTTGATTTATCTGACAATGAAAGATTTTTAAAAGATTTAGGACTATAAATTTCTAAATTTTGTTAGCTAAACTCAGTTTACAAAATTACACTCAAACCTCTATTTAGTGGCAAAGTTTCAACTTGCACCTTGAAACTTTTTCATGTTTTATATATAATTTTGTTATAGAAGAGATAGGAGTAAAAAATGTTCGAACGTTTTACAGAAAAAGCGATAAAAGTTATTATGCTCGCTCAGGAAGAAGCTCGAAGATTAGGCCATAATTTTGTTGGAACAGAACAAGTTTTATTAGGTTTAATCGGAGAAGGAACCGGTGTTGCTGCTAAAACTCTTAAATCAATGGGAGTCAATCTTAAAGATGCACGAACTGAAGTTGAAAAGATTATCGGCAGAGGTTCAGGTTTTGTAGCAGTAGAAATTCCTTTTACACCGAGAGCTAAACGAGTTTTAGAATTATCCTGGGATGAAGCAAGACAACTGGGTCATAATTATATAGGTACAGAACACTTACTTCTCGGTTTGATTAGAGAAGGTGAAGGGGTTGCTGCCAGAGTTTTGGAAAACTTAGGAGTTGATTTAAATAAAGTAAGAAGTAATGTAGTGAAAATGCTTGGAGAATCTAAGCCTCAAACTGCAGCAGGAGCCTCTGGTTCCTCATCATCTTCCGGCTCATCTTCAACCGGAAAAACTAAAACTCCAAGCTTAGATGAATTTGGCAGAGATTTAACCCTTGCAGCTCAAGAATTACGTTTAGATCCTGTTGTCGGCAGAGATAAAGAAATTGAACGTGTTATCCAAATTCTTGCAAGAAGAACTAAAAATAATCCTGTACTATTAGGTGAACCTGGTGTTGGTAAAACTGCAGTAGCAGAAGGATTAGCTACAAGAATAGTTAATGCTGAAGTTCCAGATGTTCTGGATGGCAAAAAAGTTATCCAGTTAGACATGGGGCTTCTGGTTGCAGGTACTAAGTACCGCGGAGAATTTGAAGAACGCTTGAAAAAAATTATGGATGAAATTCGTCAAGCAGGAAACATTATCCTCGTTATTGATGAAATGCATACTTTGATTGGAGCCGGTGCTGCAGAAGGTGCTATTGACGCGGCTAACATATTGAAACCGGCACTATCACGCGGTGAAATTCAAGTTATTGGTGCAACAACTTCTGATGAATATAGAAAATATATAGAAAAAGATTCTGCACTTGAAAGACGTTTCCAACCAGTTCAGATTGATGAACCGTCTATTGATGAATCTATTGAAATTATCAAAGGTTTAAAACCAAAATATGAAGAACACCACAAACTTATAATTTCTGATGAAGCAATTGTTGCGGCTGTTAAATTATCAAGCAAATATGTTAATGACAGATTTTTACCGGACAAAGCAATTGATGTAATCGATGAAGCAAGTTCTAAGGTTAGATTAAAAGTTTCTAACATGTGTCCGGAAGGAAAAGAACTTGAAAAACAATTAAAATCTTTGATTAAAGAAAAAGAAGAAGCTATAAGAAATCAAGAATTTGAAACAGCTTCTCAACTTCGTGATGATGAAGCTGATTTGAGAGATAAAATCAGAGAAGTTTCAGCAAAATGGAGAGAAGAACACGAAACAAATAAAGCAACAGTTACTGCTGAAAATGTTGCTGAAGTTATTGCAATGATGACAGGTGTTCCGGTAACAAAATTAACTGAAGGTGAAAGTGAAAGACTTCTAAAATTGGAAGATACACTACACCAGAGAGTTATCGGGCAGCATGACGCAATTGTTGCAATCTCAAAAGCTATAAGACGTGCCCGTGTTGGATTAAAATCACCAAACAGACCAATTGGAAGTTTTATCTTCTGCGGCCCGACAGGTGTAGGTAAAACTGAACTTGCAAAAGCCTTAGCTGAGGCTATGTTTGGTTCAGAAGATAATATGATAAGAGTTGATATGTCAGAATTTATGGAAAAACATTCAACTGCAAAACTTATTGGTTCTCCTCCGGGATATGTTGGCTATGATGATGGCGGACACCTTTCAGAACTTGTCAGAAAGAAACCATATTCAGTTGTTCTTTTCGATGAAATTGAAAAAGCCCATCCTGACGTATTTAATATAATGCTTCAAATACTGGATGATGGAAGATTAACTGACTCTAAAGGTCGTCATGTAAGCTTTAAAAATACAGTTATCATCATGACATCAAATGTTGGCGCAAGCATGATTACAACAACATCAAAACTTGGTTTCTCAACATCTGATGACGAATCAAAAGATAAATACGAAAAACTAAAAGAAACAGTATCTGAAGAAATGAAAAAAGCATTCAGACCTGAATTCTTGAACCGTATTGATGAGACTATTGTATTTGCTCATCTGTCAAAAGAAGAAATTCGTCAAATTGTTGATTTAATGTTAAAAGACCTATTGAAACGACTGGTTGAAAAAGGCTTGAACATTGAAGTTACTGATGAAGTTAAAGATCATCTGGCTGAAAGCGGCTATTCTGAGGCTTATGGTGCCCGTCCGCTAAGACGTTTAATTCAACGTAAAATGGAAGACAGCTTAGCTGAAGAAATTTTGTCTGGAAAATATATTTCAGGCGACACAATAAAAGTTACTCTTGTTGATGGAAAAATTTCTTTTGAAAAAGCTGCGAAAACCAAAAGAGTAAAAAAAGAAAAAGAAACAGAAGATTGTGTTGAACAACCTTCAGTAAATTAATATTTTGGAGCAGGGGAAACCCTGCTCCTGTAATAAATCTTAATATTTTCTGCAATCACTATTTAAAAATATTTTTACGGTTTTTATAAATTTTATAGGGACATTTTATATAATTATTTGTTAGGGGAAATTTTATGCGCGTAAATTTAGTTCAAAATTACACAGTAGTTAATACTGCAACAAGAAAATCAAATATTCAGTCAAATTCACATGAGAAAGCTCATATTCAAAATTCAGGTTTAGTTACACTTACCTTTACAGGGAGAGAAAAAAACTTAGGACAAATTGCCTCATTAACTCCGGAAAATAACGCTTTAGGGCTACCTGAAGCCGCACAAGGCGGAGAAGGTGTTGTTGGTAAAGAAATGATTGCAAGCATGCGCCACAATGAAGTGTTTAAAACTGTTATGGTAGATGGAAAACCTCAAAATATAAAATTTGATGCAAGAAGCTTTATGCCTTTCTGGGAGTACAACAATCCAAAAGGCGGCTTTAAATTTTTATTACATAAAGGACAAAAGGCTTCTGAATTAGCAGATGAAATGCCAGCTAGCCAATTTTACAGCGCAAACTTAGGTGAAGATTTAGAAGCTGTTGCTAAAAAATTTAATATTCCAACAGACGAAATCAGTTATGTTATTCAAAGTAAACCTAATGGAAAAGGGCCTGCAGCTAAATCAAAATACTGCATAATTGAACCTACATCGTTGAAAGGTCATATAACAAGATTATCAGAAAAAGTGTTAGGTGAAACTGAAGATGTCCCTTATGCATTGTTTAAAATTTCTAAAAACAACCCTAAATATAATGAATTAAAAGGTGAACCTCATTATTTTGTATACACCCCTCAACTTGCAAGAGCATCTAAACCATATTCATATGATTGCTTCGGAAATGTTCCTTTTGAAGCTGAAATTGTAAATTCTGATTGGATGAGAGTACAGGCAGAAATTCTGAATAAAAAGATGAATACTGAAGAATTCGGATATTACAATCCTGCAAGCGTTATTTGCCATGACAGAGTTGCTCACACATACGGTAATCATATAGCAAATATGTCCGCACTTGGTGATGATTCGGTAAATGGAACAAAAGCTCACATAATTGCGCATAACACAGGACGATATTATCAAGGGATAACTGATGACCCATTTAAGTATCAAGTTGTCGTTGGCGATGCATCAGATGCTGAAGTCATGAAAAAACTTCCTGATTTTAATATTTTACAAAAAGCAAAACAGTTTGGAATTAATTCTGATAAATTGTCACCAAGAGAACGCCAGATTGCCCATGCAATTATGGATCCATATTTGGATAATTTTAAAGACGGCGGCGGGACTTATAATATTTTAAGAGCCGGTATATCTGCAGCTAAATTAAATCCTCAAAACATTTCAACAGGAACAGTCTCATATACGTTTGCAAAAGAAATGAAGAGCAATGAAATGTATGATGCTGCAAAATTTTTAACAGATTTCTACAACGAAATTGAAACAAAAGATGTATTAAACGGTTCAACTCCTGCATCAATGGAATTAGACAATCCAGATGCTCTATTTGGAAGAGACAAAACAAACGGACTTTATAAAAATCGTAAAGGTTTTACACCTTTTAGCTACAATGGCTCAAATATTGACGAAGTTATTGCTGCAAGAGAAAAAAATGCACGCTGGTTCACTAATTTAATCTGGGAAGCCGGAGAAAAAGGACAGGACGAATTAAATAAATTATTCTTTAGTGACGGTCAAATTCAAGACGGACACAATGTAAGAGGTTACTTATCTCCGATTAAAGACGGCGATATTCTTATTATGGGTTGGGGCAGACCGGATGAACAAAAAGGTTTCCCTATTTCAGTTGATGGACTTCTTGACTTTTTCAAAAGATCAGATGTCCCTGCAGAAACTAAATTAAAAGTCAAAGGTGTTTTTGGTGCAGGGCCTTGGAATAAAAACGATTCAGACTGGAAAGCTATTGACAGAGCAATGAAAGAACTTGAAACTCTGGATGGCGGAATTTACAAACACAATCTTATGTATGTTGACGGCTGGTTCTCAAAAAGACTGGTTGGCTGCGCTACATATTGTGCATTTACATCCCGCAGGGAAATGTGCGGAATTACACCACTAGAAGCAAAAGCTGCCGGAGTTCCTTATGCTGTTACAAAAACAGGCGGGCCGGTGGATTACACAAATGCTTTAAACGGGTTTATGACAAAAGAAGCTGTCGAAAGAAATCCTGAATACTATGGACTGAACTGGACCAATACAAAAGAAGAAATTGATGCAGCCAGAGTAAAAAGGCAAGCTTCACAAATGTCTGATATTTATAAAGACATGATAGATGAGTACACAAATAAACATGATTCTTTTGTTGCTAAATGTAAGAAAAATATTGAAGAACGCATTGACTGGCACAACAACAATGAGTATAACCGCGGAAAATCTGCAAACAGACGTTATTTAGATGATATTCTGGAGACAGATAAAAGCTGGGAAAGCCGAAACCAGAAACCTTTAAATAGAATTGTTGGCAAGTTTGGAGAATTTAAAGAAGAAGTTGAAACATTAATGGGTAAAACTAAATCTAAACCACTAAAAATGATTCTTGCCATTGCTCTTGGTACAATAGCTGTAGCAGGTGGAATTTATATGTACTTGAACAAAAAATCTACAAAATCAGAACAATTATCTTCAAATAACAATACCTCAATAAAGTCAAAAGAAAACGAAACTATTTCTAAAAAAGTAGAAATAGCAGCATAATCAAAGTCAAAAAAAGAATAAAAAAAGGGGACTAAGTTATAAAACTTGGTCCCTTTTCGATTTACATCGAAAGATTTGGCTTGTTAATTAAGTTTTGTGGAGTATTCAAAGATTAGTGAAGAAACTTTGATATAACTATCATTACCAGCAAAGCTAATCCCATGAATACTAAAGAACCGAACACTCCGGTACCGGAAGATTCATTTAAATGCGCATCATTAGAGGTATTTGAAACCTCTTGATGAGTTTCAATATTTTCCATAATATTTCTCCTATAAAAATTTTCATATCAAAATTGATTGGCTACAAAAAATAGTCAACAAAAAGCAAATTTAATACGCAATGCTAAGGAGCATTAGGAGAAAGTTCGGTTAAAAAACGTTTATTATTTAAATTTTTACTTAAATCCAGATATGATTTGTTATAAAGATAAGATAATAATAAAGAAAATTGGTGATTTTCCGGAACCAGCAAATCTTTATAACCGCCAAAAGAAGAACTTGAATCATTCTGTTTTTTCGATAGAACAATAGATTCAGTACTTGATGCCGGAACAATGAATTTTCCATATTCTGAAACTTCATTATAAATAGTGTTGCCATTGTGATTAACTGACTGAATAGAATTCAAATTATTAAATAAATCAGTGTTCAAGTTCACTGCAACCGCGTCAGTGTTGAGTGAAACAAAAAATAGATATATAATCAAAAATATTTTTAAAACTTTTTTAATCACAATAAGGTACCCTAATTGAATTTTAATTAAACTATAAATATACAAATTTGTAAAGTACCCTATATGGAATATATATTAAGATGCTGAAACAAGTTCTGCATGATGTTGGTCGTATAATCTTACTTATTGTCTTTCCGAACATAATTTGAAACCTTGTTGAGGAAAATGTTAATCTAGATATTGAAATAAGTTCAAGTTGACATCAGGATTATAATTTGTAATAAAGTACAATTTGTTATAAATTATTAATATGAGTAAATTGATAGGAATTTCAGATATACACGGTGAATATGATAAACTTTGTTCAGTTTTGGATAAAGTCATACCGCAAAAAGAGGATACAATTGTATTCATGGGGGATTACATAGATAGAGGTGCAAAATCGCGCGAAGTAGTTGATAAACTAATAGACATACAAAATTTATGTAATTGTATATATTTAATAGGTTCACATGAATATGCAATGCTCAATGCTCCACATGATGACTATTATAATTATCTATTTTGGAATTATGGTGGAGATGCTACAGTTCAAAGCTATGGAAGCTTTGAAAACATTATGAAAATTCATGGGGAGTTTTTTAATAGTTTAAAGCCATATTACATTGCAAATAAATATTTGTTCGTTCATGCAGGTATAAGAATTGGAATCCCCTTAGAAGACCAAGATTTATCAGATATGGTTTACATAAGAAGCGAGTTTTATTCTAAAAAACACGGACTTCCATATAAAATCATTTTCGGTCACACTGAATTTGATAAACCGCTAGTTCAAAAAGATAAAATATGCATAGACACCGGCTGCGGAAAATATAAAGATGCAGTGCTTACTGCAGTAATTATAGAAAATGAAAATGTGTCTTTTGTGAATTCACGGGATTAGATGTGCAATAGAGAGGTGGTATAATGGAACAAGCTGAATATTTTGAGTTAAATCGCAAATTAAGTAATTTTTACGTAAAAGAAATAAGTCCAGCGCTAAATTTACTTAATAAAAAACGTAAACAAAAAGCAATAGTCTTATTTTTATGCATAGCTCTTTTAATAAGTTTTGCTTTGTGTTTTGTATCAATAGCTATTCCAAAGCTATTTCTTTGCTTAGTTTTAATTATAATTAGCTTAGTAATCGCTATTAAGATTTCATCTAAGAAGTTTCGTATAACATATTTATCTTTCAAACTGGAAGATGATTTTAAACGCAGATTTATGGACGATTTTGTTAAGTTGTTTGGGAATCTACATTGGAGAAAATATGGACTCAACGATGATACTGCAATTCTTCTCTCAAATAAAAAAATTGCAAATATCGTACAAAAGCATAATGTAACTATGACTGTGAATAATAGAGTGGTAAATTTAAATCTTGATTTTTATAAAAACATAGAAAAAGTAAAATCTTTAGATTTATTTAATCTAGCTGCACTGTCAATAGATGACTGTATCTGTGGAAGTTATAAAAATGTACCATTTTCAATAATAGAAGCTAAGACAATATCTAAGTTATCAATTTTATCTGGTGTACTTACAGGCTTTTTGCTCTTTTCCCCTATAATTCTTGTTATTCTTATCCTTGGACTTATAGGAATAATAATTATCATATCCCATTATTATCAATTAATAGATACACTTGTAAAATTGGGTTTATCCAAACCGATGTCTGTCATTCTTTCAGCTTCGATATTTATTTTTGGAATAAAGTTTATCATACAATTATTAATTAATAAACTCATGTCATGGGCCGGAAAATTTCGTGGTATTATTGTTGAATTTGCTATGAATAAAAATTTTGAAGGTCAAACAATCATTTTGGATAATTCACAAGACGGTCGTAATGTTTCCATCAATAAAAAGAAATATAGTGTTGTTCAATTGGAAGATATTGAGTTTATGAAAAATTATACAGTTTATTCTACAAATCAAATTGAAGCACGATACCTTATTACTACAGCTTTTATTGATAGATTAAAAAATATAAAAACTAAATTCAAAACAAAATATATCAGAGTTGCGTTTAAAGATGATAAAATCGTTATAGCACTTCATACAGATAGAGATATGTTTAAAATGGCCAATATGACTTCTGATACCGGTAAACAAACTTTTATTGCTCTATTTGAAGAAATCGTTTCAGTTCTAGATTTTATTAATCAATTAAAACTAAACAAGAAACTCGGATTATAATAGAACTTTGACAACAAAAACCTATGGAGAGGATGACACCAATCCCTACTCTACTTTAATATAATTCCATAGTAAATTCTGATAATTTTAAACCGAGACAAATAGCGCGTTACGCGCTATTTGTCTCGGTTTATTTGCGTTAAACATGACCACGGACTTTCTGTTCAGGAATCTTATACAATCCAAAAACAACACCTCCGGCTTCTGTACACAAGCTACCTAACACAAAATGGCATTCTCATCCTGAGACAACAGTAATTCTGCAACAAAAAAGAGTCACAAGGACTCTATTTTATCGCAATAAAAAATGCGCTTGGCGCGATTCGAACGCGCGACCTATCCCTTAAAAGGGGGTAGGAATATAAAAACCTTGAAAAATTGCAAAAAATCAAAAGTCTTAAAATGCCTGTAGTTATTGACTATTAGTTTTTTATTTGTTATCATGAATTTATAAATTTTCGTAATTTTTATTATTTTTCTACGACAATATTACGACAATTACGACATTTTTATAATAAAATCTATGAGGTTATATAATGGCAGAAATAAAAAAGCGCGCAAAAAAGAACGGCAAGGCTAGTTATACCGCATGCATAAGAATTAAAGGCTATCCGTCTGTATCTAAAACGTTTGAATTAAAAACAGACGCTAAAGAATGGGCAAATAAAACGGAAGCGGAAATCCGCGAAAATATCAATTTCCCAAAGAGAAAAGCGCAAAAATATACTGTTGCCGATATTATAGACAAGTTTATCGAAAACGAATTACCAAAGAAAAAACCAAAAGCACAAACGGAATTTAAAATGGTTTTGAATTGGTATAAAAACGAAATAGGACATTATTATTTATCAACATTAACAACTGAAATTTTAGTCGATTGTCGCGAGAAACTTGCAAAGAAGCATAAGGAAACACCTATCAAAGGGCAAAGGGCAAGAGAAACTGACAAAACACTATCACCCGCAACAATTAACAAGTATATGACATATATGCGCGTAGTTTTTGCGTATTGTGTAAACGATTTAGATATTTTAGACTTAAACCCAATGGCAAAAGTAAAAAAATTGTCTGAAAAGAATCAAAGAAAAAGATATTTGGAACAAAAAGAAATTTCAAGACTATTACATGCCTGTTTAAAGGCTGATTATGAACTTTATTTATGTGTTTTGATTGCTTTGTTAGCAACGGCAAGAAAAAGTGAAATTTTACATTTAACTTGGGCTACCGTTGACCTTGAAAATAAAATGTTTTATTTCTTAGACACCAAAAACGGAACGGACAGAGGAACACCAATGCACGATTTTATTTATAAAGAGTTAGTAGCATTTAAAGCAAAGAATAAAGTTCGTAGTTTAAACAATGATTATATATTCAGAACTCCCGACGGAAAACCAAAAGAAAGTCTAATCGGCAAACTATTCCCCAAAATCGTAAAACAATGCGGGATAGAGGATTTTAGATTTCACGATTTAAGGCATACCGGGGCTAGTTGGCAAGCAATGGACGGAATCTCACAGCCTATAACGCAAAAAATATTAGGACACAAAAGCCCATTAATGACGAACAGATATTCACACTTGCGTGATGATAGCTTACGCCCAGCAATAAATCAAGTTGGGGATAAAATACTTAAAGAATACTTAAAAGAAGCACAATAAGGAGTTTATATGAATGAACACTCTATAACTGATAGCGGAATATACCGCAGAGTACAAAATTTAACGAGAAACTTAAAAAGACGTTATCATCATCTTGATGAATTTACACTCGGGCTACTATTATTACTTGCAAGCGAAAAATTATTAAGAAATTATTACAGGACAAATGTAGACGTTTCAGAATTGGCAGAATGGCGCGAGCTTATATTTAAAAACATTGAGGAATTTAAGGAAGATATAAGTAAATATAAAATTAAAGTAGAAAAGGAGTAATTATGACAGCTATTGAGGAGTTGGTAAAAAAACTAGATGATATGTTAGGTGATTTAGCAGAAATACAAGCATTAAACGAAGTTGTTACAGATTTTATTAATGATGTGCAGGACATTAATCAGAATAGCGTCAAATTAATAAAAGAAAGAGCTTACAGGTATGTCTATTTTACACATATTATAGACGAAAAAACAGAACGACTTATGACTGAAATCGATAAACTTTTATTAAAACATTCACCATGCCAGCAATAACATTAAACTTTTGTCATTTTGCGACTAGAAAAATGACGCAAATAGGGGCGTGGGGGGTCGCCCTATTTGCTTTTGCGTTCAATTATTGAAAGTAGTAATATTTTATGAGAAGCTGGCATGGGGACAATAAAGGATAATGAAATCTATGAGTTACAAGCGCGGTGCAAAAATAAGAACCGAACTAAAAACAATAAAAGAAAATTTTTACAATGAACTATCACGTTTAGAAATTGAAATCGTAGAATCTGACAATCAATCCCCGCAAAGCGACTACTTTAATCATCGTATGTGCGAATTAGCTATTATGGAAGTAAGGGCTATAAAAATATTTTTTGAGCGTCTTAATAAAAAAGAAATTAACAGACTTAATGCGGAAATAATAATAACAAGTTCTTTTACAAAAAGAGAACGAAATGTTTTTAAGTTGGTTATAAAAGGCTATAAATCACAAAAAATAGCTGACATATTGGGCATATCTAAAAAGACAGTAGATTGTCATTTAAAAAATATGTTATCTAAAATATGCGCAGATAATATGTTTTTAGATGTAATAAAGCATAGTGCGCGATATCATGAATTTGAAAATGTAAAATATAAAAACGACATTAACGATAAAAACATGAATGCTTTAGAAAGAACTGAATTAAGAAGCCCGCAAAAACTTCTAAAATATTTATACGACATAGTAAGTAATTAAATATAAGTATTTTTTGCCTAAAAATACGGATTTTATATGCTTGTACGATTTTGTATATTTGTATTTGTCGAAACAATACAAATAAACAACAAAGGAGTGCAAACAATGGAAAACACAACAAAAGATGAATTGCAAAATAACGCAAATGAGAATCTAATTCCTGTTTCAAAATGGGAAGAACATCACAAATACCCAACAGTAAAAGCAATAAGGCAATTAATTTTCTTTAAAAAGAAAAATGGTTTCGCAAAAGTTTTAAGAAAAATTGGCGGTCGTCTTTATATTGCTGAAAATGATTTTTACAAGTGGGTAGAAGAAACAGGACGCGTAGCGGTTTAATGCTATTCTGACGTATAGATAAAATAAAAGGCGCAGAATTTGCGCCTGAATAATAAAATCTATATTTACATTATAGCATAAATCGCTTAAAGGAGTGCAATTTATGAAATTAAAAGAATTGGGCAATATTTTTTTATTGCATAAAAACAAAATGCCATATAGTGCATATACGAAAAAGCTAACAAATATAAATAATAGGGCTAATTTATGTAGTTATGAAATGGCACAATCAGCATATAACAATTGCAATTATTACGACGGTATTGGCGTCGCTCTGGGGAAAACATCAGCAGGAACATTATGCGGTTTAGATATGGATGATTGTATTGATAAACAGGGGAATATAGCAAAAAACGCTTTTGAAATTATCAATTTTTTAAACACTTATACTGAAAAATCAATATCAGGCAATGGGGTACATTGTTTATTTATTGCTGATAAGAAAGGGAAAATTTGTAAAAATAATAGCCTTGAATGGTGCAAGTGTCTTGAAATATACGATAGAAGTCGGTTCTTTACGTTATCAGGTAATATTTTGTATAAAAAAGATGTTGAATATCGGCAAAAAGAATGCAATATGATTTACGAGAAATATTTTATCTCTAAACAAGATAAAACAATACCATATATAACAGCGCCTATGATAGTTAAATCCAATAAAAACCATTGCAAAAACAAAACAATAGATTATATTGCAGTTATTGAAAGGGCTATGTTAAAAGATTTAAAACTAGCTAGATATTGGCACGCTGATAGTATATATAGAGATGAAAGCAGAAACGACCTCGGATTCTTTCAAAAATTAGCGCATTATACCGATTGCAATTCTGAAATTATGCGAGAATTGGCTTTAATTAGCCCTTATTTTAACCATAAAGACGCAAAACACAAAGAAAAATGGATAAAACGTCAAGACTATTTAGAAAGAACAATTTTCAAAGCAATTGAAAATTATAGGAGTTACAACTATGAACAGTAACAAAAAGAATACAATTATTATATATGGTGATTATTTTGAACCATTACAAGATTATGACAATGAGGTGCTTGGCGCGTTATTTCGGAAAATTCTTTATTATGCAAAGTACAAAGAAGTTTTTAAAGATAATAACGATAGCGAAGCCGTAACGGCATTGTTTAAAATGTTTAAGCATTATATAGATATTGATATTAAAAAGTATGAGGAAAAATGCAAACAGAATCGTGCAAACATTATGAAGCGTTATAACAACGATAGTATACGACCGTAAACAATTATTTATAATTGAATACATAATAATAAATAAGAATATTAAATGGGAATGAAAATGAGAATTATTTATCTTATACACATATTAGAGTAGTGAAGATTTTGAAATATTTTATCCTGAAGCCGTAGAAAGTCATATCTTAAATAGATTATTTATGATGTTAAGGTATGAATCATATAAAGAATAGTTTTCGTGGCTTCCTGTTGAATGTAGCGGGCTACATTTTTGCAAATATCCCCCCCATATTAAAAATTAAGAAACAAACTCAAAAGACCACATGCACAGACACAGGCAACAAATGTTATTTTGCATGGGGGGTGTGGTATCAAAAAATAAGTAAAAATTCTTATTTATGATTATAATTTGATATTTAATGATTAATAAATTTAAAAAGGAGTAAAAAAATGAACGGATTAGACTTTTCAGAATTAACAAAATTTAAAAAAGAACTTATGGAAGATATTGCACAAGAGTTCCCAAAAGAAACTCAAAAATTTATAGATAAAGAAAAAAGAAAGCTATTAAGAGAGGTTAAGAAGACAGCAAAAGCAAATGTCGGCAAGAAAACGGGGAATTACTACAAAAGCCTAAAAGCTGGTAAAACACATTATAACAAGAAAAGCAAGGATATTTATGCGAAAGTTTATGCAGACGCTAGAATCGCCCCACATGCCCATTTAATAGAAGAAGGGCATTTTAATATCCCACGCGGGGAAAGTAAAAAGAAAATTGCGCGTCGTAGCGGTAAAGGTGGGCAAGCAAAAGGCTTTACACTAGGGAAACATATATTTAAAAAGGCTGAACTTGCATTTCAAAGCACATACGAAAAAGACGTTGAGGAGTTTACAAGTGAATTTATTAGTAAAAAAATTAAGTAAAATTTTGTATTTTTTCATATTGTTTAAAATAATGTTACGACATTATTACGACAAAATTAAAATTCTTATAATAGATACAGAAAATAGAAAACGTGGAAAGCCTTGCTATTATTGGCAATAAAAAATGCGCTTGGCGCGATTCGAACGCGCGACCTATCCCTTAAAAGGGGAGTGCTCTACCTGCTGAGCTACAAGCGCAAATTATCTATTTATATTTCCTAGCTATCCGGTTCACTCACCGTGTGTATTCATATTAACAAGAACATTTTTAAATGTCAACACTTTTTTTTTAATTAATTATAGCTTTCAAAAATTTATACATAATTTGCCTTTGATTATTGTCTAACAAATGTACCATGTATAAGATTTCCTGCTCCAATTCTTGTGCAGATTGTAAATGTCCGTTATTCATAAAATCTTCAAAAGATAGATTTAAAATACCTAATAATTTTGTCATAGTCTCAAACGATGGGTAGTGTTTACCTGTTTCTAGCTTACTTAACTGTCTTGGTTCAATTCCAAGCTTTTCAGCTAAAAATTCCTGTGACATTTTTCTATTTTTACGTAATTCCTTTATTCGTCTGCCTATTATCTCTTTACTATGCATAACTTCTCCTTTCTTAAAGGATAAGAATAACGCTACACCTTTGTAAGGTTCTTTACATAGATTTTTATTAAATAATAGTCGTTTATATTGATTAATATAGAAGTATATGATAACATTTTACTACCTACTCAACATTAATAAGGAGTAAAGATATGAAAAAAGCTTTTACAATGGCAGAAACCTTAATCACTCTGGGAATAGTTGGAATAGTTGCAGCCATAACAATCCCTGGACTTATACATTATTTCAAAATTAAAGAACTTGAAGTTCGATTTAAAGCAATGGATTCAAAAATACAACAGGCTCTGAAATCCATGTCTGACGAATTGGAATTAGATGATTTTAATAAGTTTATCAGCTACGAAGCATGTGGAACTAGTGGACCAGGAGCATGTGATGACACAATATTCAAACAAATCAATGACTCATTTTTATCTAAATTCAAAATTTCTCACTCCTGCACTTCAACAGAATGCTTGCCAAATTATAGAAAACCCCAATATTATATTACTGATTTTGCAGGGAACAAAAAAATTGGTTATAGCTTTGAAAATGCATATGGAGCCAACTGGTGGGGAAATAAAAACTTTGGTACACATGTTTTACTTGATGGCACTATGATTACCTCAATGTGCTTTATGCACCATGGCGATTATGATTCTGTAGCTTTTACATTTGATACAAATGGAATGGAAAAAGGTCCAAATAGATATGGATACGATATATTTATTTGGACAGCTGAACACACATGGAATCCGTTATGCACTGCTAAAAGTACCACTTTTAGTGAATATAACGGGAGAGGGTGTTACAAATATGCTAAAAAAAATCAAGACCCGGATAAGAAAAAAGCAAACTACTGGAGCAGTTTAAAATTATAGAAAAAGAGCTCAAATAATTTGAGCTCTTTTTGTTCGTAAAATATTTAATTCTCTTAAATATCTATATATTTTCTTGCACATTCAAACATCGCATTAACCAAAGCCGCATTGTTACTCAAATTCATGCCATTAGTTTCAAGAACCTGCTTAACCCTTTCCTCCCATATATTATAAATATCATTCTTATCCAAGTCTAGAATTTGACCTATCATGACAAGCTCCTTAAAATCAATCGGCACCGGATAAGCACCACGTAACATATCCACAATTTCCACCCGTTTCTTACGAGGAAAGGCTTTTAAAAAAGTTACCACACTCATCTTTTTATCATGAAGCATGCTTTTTAATAATTCTATAGTATCATCTTTTAATAGTGGTTCCTGCGGAATTTTATATTCCTCAAATTCTACCGGATCAATATCCATGACTGTAGCAATTCTTTCTAAAGTTGTGCTTCGCGTTGAGAATGGGATTGTTTCATCAATCAGGTTATATACATATGAAAGAGTTACACCAATCATTTCTGCAAAATCCTTTTTATGTAATGCATTTTTTTCTAAAAAATTGGCGACTTTTTGAGAGCTTTTTTCGCCTGTTAGTTCATGTTTCATTGTTTCACCTCTATTTTTCCCTTAATTTAGTTATTATTTATCATTTTGTTAAGCTTAAACTTTCTACACCATTATGGTAATATTTATTTACGTTAAAATACTAATTATAAGTATCATTGAATAATGAAGGGATTTTAATAAGATGAAATTAGTTACAGGTCTGGGCAATATCGGAGACAAATACTGTTTTACGCGCCATAATGTGGGCTTTATGGTAGTTGACAAATGGGCAATAATGAATGATGTCCAATTTAAAGAAGAAAAAAAGCTAAAGTGCTTTGCAGGAAAACTAAGAACAAAAAATGAAGATATAATGCTCATAAAACCAACAACTTACATGAATCTATCGGGAGAATCAGTCATTGCTGCCATGAATTACTACAAAATAAAACCAGAGGACATAATTATTGTATACGATGACCTGTCTTTAGAACTCGGCAAAATGAGATTCCGTCCAAACGGCTCTGACGGCGGCCACAACGGGATAAAATCTGTGATAAAATCTCTTGGTTCTTCTAACATCGCCCGTTTAAAAATCGGCATAGGACCGCAGCCGCCGGTTCCTGCAGAGCATTTTGTATTACAGAATTTTTATAAAGATCAGCTTGAAGCATTAAAACCTGTATTAAAGCGGGCAGTTGACGGACTTGAATATTATTTTGATAATGGTATGCAAAAGACTCAAAATGAATTTAATTAACGTTTTGAACTATAGCGAATTTGATGTTATAATAGAAAAGCATATTATTTAGTTATAAAGGAGTACCGAGCAAATGAGTTTACAGTTAGCTGAACAATTCGAAGCAAATGAACAATATGAAGATGCCTATCGCGAATACAAAGAAGTATACGAACAAAATCCGGAAGATTTAGGATTATTAGAACGACTGGGACATCTGTCTTTAATTCTGGAAAGACCGGAAGAAGCAGCTAATTATTATCACGAAATTTTAAAACGTGATGTCACAAATCCGCTCGCTTACGAACAACTGATGTCTATTTATGAAAATACTGACAGATATAAGTATTACATTTATAGAGGTAACAAAAATTCTCTTGAGGGTAAACTTGAATTTGCTGTTAATGATTTTAAAAAAGCCCTCGCCAATGCAAGCGAAGAAACTCAAATTGTCATGACCCGTTTAACACTGGCAAATATTTATAAACAACTCGGAAACACCTTAAAAGCTCTTGATGAATACAATGTTATACTTGAGTATGATAATTTACATGAAGAAATATTTTTACAACTTGCAGATTTATATTTGCAGGACGAAGCATATTCCAGCGCTATTGATGCACTAATGAGAGCAAAACAAAAAGGTTTTGATACTGATAAAATTAACGAGGGACTTGCTGCTGTTTACCTAAAAAGCGGAGACCCTAAAAAAGCTATTGAATTTACAAAAGATGAATTATTAAAAATTCAGGCAATGCTTGAAATAGGTGAAATCGAAAATGCTTATGAAAAACTAAAAAATCTTCCGGAAGAATTTAAATCTTCACCAAGATATTATACACTTATGGCACAATATTGTTATTCTTCTAAGGATTTTGAAAAAGCTCTGGAATATATTGATGAATACAATAAACTAGTTCCAAATTCGCCGTTAACATACCAGATGAGAGCTCTGGTTTATGACGAAAACGGAGATGAATTCAATGCACATTTAAACTGGGGCAAATATAACATAATCAGAAAAAATACAGATATCGCAATTAATGAATTTCTAAACGCTGTTCAACTAAAAGATGACGATATCGATTTATTATTTACTCTTGCTGCTCTACTCACCGACAATGGAGAATCTAACCATGCTGCAGAATACTATGAAAAGATTGTAAAACTTGAACCTAACAATAAAGAGGCTCTAAAGAAATTGGCAGCTTTTAGAGAAGGTATAGGTGATTACAAAATGCAGGTACATTATCTTGAAAAAATTGTAGAAGCTGATGACAAGGATTTACAAACGCTAAAAGAACTTGCAAAAGCATACGAAAAAATAAAATCAAACCAAAAAGCTATAGAAATTTATAATAAATACTTAGAACTTGTTAAAGACCCTGTTGACCATAAAATGGCAAAAGACAGACTGGATAAACTTATGTGCGGAGTTTCCGAAAATGAAGAATCTGTCGGACTACTCGACAAAATAATGGGATTTTTTAACAAAAATCAGTAACATTAACTTTTATCACATTTTAGAAAAAAAGAAGCCGTTGAGGCTTCTTTTTTTGTATAATTAAATAGTAAATAGTTAAGGGGCATTATGAGCAGATTTATTGGAATATTTGGGATTATATTTATTTTTGCACTGGCATACTTGATGTCAAATAATAAAAAGGCTATAAATTATAAAACAGTAGGCATGGGGTTTTTACTCCAGGTTTTATTTGCGGTTTTTATATTTAAAGTTCCGCTTGGACAAAAATTATTTATGGCAATAGGTTTATTTATTCAAAAATTGTTAGTTTTTGCAAGACAGGGCGGCGAATTTGTATTCGGCGGTCTTATGAGTCAAAAATTCACAGAACTATTTTCAGGCGGAGGTTCAATCTTTGCACTCCAATTAATATGTTCTATGGTATTTATGATGATTTTAGTTAACATGCTTTACCATTACGGAATTATGCAAAGAGTTGTAGCTGTGCTTGGAAAAGGTATGAACAAACTCATGGATGTAAGCGGAGCTGAAGCGTTATCAAATGTTGCTAGCGCGTTTGTCGGACAAATTGTTGCTCAAATTATGATAAAACCATATCTTGCAAATTTAACACGCTCAGAACTCCTTGCTTCGATGGCTGGCAGTTTAGCATGTATATCAGGCGCTACAATGCCTATATATATTGCAATGGGAATTCCGGCAGAATATCTTCTAGCGTCATCCGTAATGGCTGCTCCGGGAGCTCTTGTAATTTCAAAAATTGTATATCCGGAAGTCAATGTTCCTGAAACAAGTAAAGACATCAAACTATCCGTAAGTAAACGCCACAGAACACATACAAACGTATTTGACGCAATATCATCAGGAGCGTCAGAAGGTATGAAAGTTGCAATCAACGTTGTTGCTATGATTCTTGCACTTGTTGCACTAGTTGCAATGATAGATTGGTTTCTTGCAGGAATCGGAGCTGCGGTAGTGAAATATCTGCATATCAATTTAACCTGCATTGGCATGGATTTGACACATTTATCAATGAAAATGATTTTAGGCAAAATCTTTGCCTTGTTTGCACTGCTCATGGGTGTTCCATTAAACGAAATAACTACGGTTGGCGGCTTAATGGGTACAAAACTTGTACTAAATGAAATGGTTGCATATATGGATTTAACAAATCCGGCAGTTCACCTATCTCCAAAATCATTCTTAATCGCAAGTTTTGCACTTTGCAGTTTTGGAAATTTTGGCTCTATCGCAATATTACTTGGAGGTATCGGAGAGCTTGCTCCAAATCAGAGAAAAAATTTAGCGAGATTAGGTGTAAGAGCTTTAATCTGCGGGACACTAACCTGCTATATGTCTGCTGCAATCGTTGGAATTTTATTTAATTAAAATTCTTAACATAAGTAACAATTTTTACATTTGAAATTTTTGGACTATAATTATATTATGGAAATTATTAGAGAACTTAAAGAAATTCCCAATTTATCATTAGCACTAGGATTTTTTGATGGAGTCCACCTCGGTCATCAAGAAGTTATAAGTTGTGCTGTTGAATTTGCAAAAAATAATAATTACCAGTCTGCAGTTGTTACATTTAGAGAACATCCTTATTGTTATTTCAATGGGGTTTCGCCAAAGTATATTTTAACATTGCAGGATAAATACAAACTAATAGAAGATTTAGGCGTTGATTATATTATTGAACTAGATTTTGGTTCTGTATGTCATATGACACCTATTCAATACTTGGAAGAAGTTTTAGTAAAATATTTTTCACCAAAAGCAATTTCTACAGGATTTAACCACCAATTTGGTGTGGATAAATCAGGAAATGTAAAATTCTTATCTGACTGCCAGAATAAATTTGATTATCTTTATTTTGCAACGCCTCCACAATCTATTTTTGGAGATGTAATCAGCAGCACTGCAATTCGTCAATATATAAAAACAGGTTCTGTATATATGGCGGATTCTATGCTTGGAAGAAAATTTTCAGTTTCCGGCACTGTTATTAAGGGTAAAGAGCTTGGTGCAACTATCGGGTTCCCTACAGCAAACATTATTTATCCATTAGATATTGTTGAACCACCTCATGGGGTTTATGATGTAGAAGTTGAACTGGATAACGGAAAAGTGTATAGAGGACTTGCTAATTTTGGAGTTTCTCCTACAGTTTCAAATGCAGGAATTTGTACGTTGGAAACACATATCTTCAAATTTAAAGGTAATTTATATGACCGTGAAATTAAAGTTTCATTTACAAAAATGCTGAGACCTGAAATTAAATTTGCTAACCTTGATGAATTAAAAACTCAGATTGAAATTGATATTCAATCTTTATAGATATTTAATTGATTCATTAAGTTAAATATTAAAAAGACTAAAGTTAAAAATAACTTTAGTCTTTTTCTTTCCTTATACTGAAAACTCGTTCAGCATTACAGGTGTATTATTTTTAAATAATATTATACACTATAGCTCAACATTATTAGAGATTATATCCATTTCTTCTGATGAAGCATAAGCAGAGTGACATCCGCAATCTACATATAGAACTTCACCTGTTGTACCTGTTGATAAATCAGAAGCTAGATATAAACCTGCTTTACCAACATCTTCTAAAGCTACATTGCGTTTCATTGGAGCTCTTAAAACTGCAGCTTTAAGCATTTTAGAAAATCCGTTAATTCCCATAGACGCAAGTGTTTTAACCGGTCCTGCTGATATGCAGTTAACTCTGATACCTTTTTTACCAAGATCAACAGCAAGAAATCTCATTGTAGATTCAAGAGCAGCTTTAGCAACACCCATTACATTATAGCTTGGTACAGAAAGTATTGAACCAAGATAAGTCAGAGCAAATATTGAACCACCTTCATTCATAAGAGGTTCTGCATTACGAGCGATTGTAACAAGAGAATATGCACTTACACCCAATGCTGTATCCCAGCCATCTTTTGAAGTTTCAATAAATCTACCCATTAAATCTTCTTTTTTAGCAAAAGCAACAGCATGAACAACGAAATCAAGTTTTCCATAAACTTTTTCACATTCGTCAAATACAGCTTTTACTTCCTCTTCTTTTGTAACATCACAACTCATAATAATTTTAGCACCCATGCTCTCAGCAATAGGTTTAACTCTTTTTTCCATTGCTTCTCCGGCATAAGTGAAAGCTATTTCAGCACCTGCATCGTAAAGTTGCTTAGCAATTCCATATGCAATACCGTGAGTATTTGATACTCCAAAAATAACACCTTTTTTACCTTTCATTAAATCCATATTAAATTCTCCCTAACTTCGTATATAAAACTACTCATTAATTTTATCAAAAATAAAAATTTAAGGCAAATTTTAAAGATTATCACTCCAGATATATTTAATGTAAACAATTGTAAACAAAACCCTAAGCACTGAAATCAGGCAATTCCAAAAGTTTTTATATATATAAGAGAGTTTAAATTTGGAGAGCTTTGACAAGTGAGCATTAACAATGTAAATCAGAATACTGACATACAAAAGCTTCTAAAGTTGATGAAAACCAACAAAAGCGGCAAAACTGCTATGTCTTCAAAAGTTCCGGCTCATATGACTATGAACGGCTCTATTTTCAATGCTAATGCCAATACAATAAGCTCTGTAGGCGGTAATAGAAATGCAGTAGCAACAAGAGGAATTCAAACTACCAATAACGTTCTTCAAGCTAATACTGCAAAATCAGTTTCTAATGTATCTAATTCTCAATCTTCACAATCAACAAGAGAATCAGAAGCTAATGAAGAAAATTCAAGAGTAAATTTAAGCAACTATGATTTTGATAATTTAACAGGAGTATCAAGCAGCGAATTAAACAGCTTAAAAGACGAATTAACAGAATTAAAAGATTCTAATATTCCAAGATTTTTGGAAAATAGCGTAAATAAAAAATTAGGCAAAGTAAAATCTGAAATCAACAAAAGAACTGCAGGCACACAGAATCCTACAGGCAGTAATCAAGCAAACGGTACTGAAAACGCAGACAAAATAGAAAAGAAAGATAAATATTCAGCAAAAGATGGAGATGCAGCAGTTGCATCATCTAAAGATGCAAACAATGACGCAAAAGCTGCTACTGTTCAAACTGAACAAGGCACATCTAAAATGAAAGAGTCAGCTTCTGATATGAAGTCTTTAAATTCTAAAATGAAAAAAGATGAAAAGACTTTCAAAAAACAAATGCAAGCCGGCGAAAAACAAATTAAAACTAATGAAAAGAAAATGCAGCAAATGGCTGCAAAAATGGAAGCTTTATCATTAGAAAATGAAGCTATTAATTCTGAAATAGAACAAGCTTCTCTTATTGTGGATTCAAGTTCTTCTTCTGAATCTGATAGAACTCAAGCTCAACAACTTATCCAGGGTAAATCTTCAAGATTACAAGAAAATCAAGATTTACTTGGCAAAAGCAATGTTAGTTTGAAAAAAGTTCAAGTTACTACCAACAAAAAAGTAAGAACACTAACAAGAACAGCTAAAAGTTACAATAAAACAGCAAAAGTAAATCAAAAACAAGTTGCTAAAAATGAAACAGTAGCTGATGACGTTTTAAAAATTGCAAATAAAGCAGACCAAATCGCTGGTTACACAGTAATGGCAGGACAAGGTACCCAATATGTAGGAAAAGGTATGATAATTACCGGGACTGCAATGGCGAGTAATCCAATTACACATGGGGCAGGGCTAGCTATGATTAAAGCTGGTGGAACTGTTAATAAAGTTGGCATTTCAGTTGAAACAGTTGGTAACTATGGTAAAATGGCCGCGAGCATAACTAAAACTGCTGTTTATGCCGCACAAGGTAATATCGCTGGAGCTTTAACATCAGCAGGTGCAGCAGTTATGTCAGGTACTTCTGCGGTTAAAGGAACTAAAGAAATGGCTGGCGGATTTAAAAGTGTTAACGAAGAAGTTTCAAAAGCTTCAGACAAAGCTGCTAAGAAATTGGAATCAAAAGCACAAGCAAAAGCCCAAGAAACAACAGCAAAAGCAGCTGAAAAAACTACAGAAAAGACAACTGAAAAAACTGCTGAAAAGAGTTCTGAAATTGCAGGAAAAACTACTGAAAAAACTACCGAGCAAACTACTGAAAAATTTACTGGTAAAGCAGGAGAAATACAAAAAAAAGCTGAAAAAGCGAAAGCTCAGGCAGATAAATATGCAGCTAAAGCGGCTAAATCAGAAGCAGAAAAAGCTGCTGAAAAATCTTTCGGAGCAAAATTAGCTAAAGGTATGGAATTTGGCAGCTTCTTACAATCTGCAGGTTCTATGGTGGGTCAAACTCAACAACAGGGTTCGGAAACAACAGTTGTTAGAAGCAACTACAGAGCTAAACATTTACAAAGAAGAAGACTTCGCTAATAACATAACGAAGTCTTCTTTTTATATAAACTTTTAAACCTCTCTCAAAATTTTAAACTAACCTTTCTGGAGATTATTTATCTCTAATATTAGTTTATCAATATTAGGATTATCTTTAATACTTTTTGCCTGCTGTGCATACTCTAGAGCTTTACTATAGTCCTGTTTGTTATAATAAATAATTGCTTTATTGTAGCTGACAAGATATTTTTCATCCGTTACTTTAGTTAGAGTATTAGCTCTATCTAAAGCCGCAATTGCAGCATCAAAATCTCCCATATCCGAATATACAGAAGCAATATTTATATAACCTGCAGCAAGATTCGGGTAATCCGCAATATATTTTTTTAATTCGGCAAGTTTTTGACGTAATCTTGCATCAACACTGCCTAAAATTAATGGAGAATAATATAAATTAGATTTATCAATATTTTTAACGTTTGTTACTGTTGGTTCTAATCTATAAAGTAAAGCTAAAGTTCGCAAGTCTCGCAAAGACAAATATTGAAAATCAGACCGATACAGTGCATACATATTCATATTATTTTCATTTGATGAAAACATTAAATCAGATTTATTATCACTATGCCCCATTATCCCGAGAGTGTGTCCAATTTCATGTAATGCTGTATTATAAACCTCTAAAGATGAAAAATATTGCTGCCGCGGATTTGTTTTATAAAACGTCAAATTCATTTTTATTAACAAATTATCAGAGCCGATAATAGGATCGGTATAAGCTATGGTATACTTACACACACCATCAGAACAAACATCTTCCGGCAAGTCCTTGAATTTAATCAAAATATGAGCCTCTTCCGGGTTTGAAGTTTCTACAAATTTTACAAAATTTGTACGAATAGTCCACTGCTTAAGAGCTCTGTCTATATCTTCTTTATAATATGACGGGACAGAGGATATATCTTCAAAATAAATTTTCAAAGGAAAAGTTTTTATATCCCATCTGACAATATCATTGCCGCTGGTTGCATTATAAATATAATTATCCTCAACTCCTTTCAGCAATTTATGCCTTAGAGCTACAGCCTGATAACGCGCATATTTCTTAGCTTCATCTTCAATCTTTGAATTACCCATCATATAAAGTTTTTTCTGAACCTCGTATGTCGGTTCGGATTTAGAAAGGGCTAAAACATAATAAAACCTTGCCAAAACGCTTTTTGAATCTGCAAATAATGACCGTTCAAATACAGACAGAGATTCTTCATATTTGCCTGCTGTATATAAAGTCTTAGCTTTATTGTAATAAATAATACCCATAAACGGGGATTTATAAAGCATAAAAACAATTAAAACAATTAATAGTATAGCCAATAAAAATTTACGCATTATTCTTTTCTGCCAAATCTCTTTCTAATTGTTGAGCTAAAGCTCTGGTATCACCTTTCAACTTAAAGTACTCGGCAAATTTAGAAGTTGTTTTTATATTAATACTTCTACCGTTTTTATCTTTATGCTTAGAAACTAATCCTTTTTCTACAAGTTCAGCAACATGCTCATAAGCTGCAGAACGAAGCTTTACAAGTTCAGTTTGCCTGATAGGTTCTTTCAAAGCTATAACCAGTAATGTCCTTAACACCGCAGGTGACAAATCAATCGGACAAATTTTCTCAACAATATCAGAATAATCTTCTTTTACTTGAAGAATATAGCCGTTTTCATCATCAATTTCCAAAGCTCCATCACGTGAAGCATAGTCCATAATAAGTTCTAATATAGCCTCTTCAATTTCTTCCGGTTCTTTATCTAAATATGCTGCAATTTCATCCAGAGTTAAAGCTTTGGCAGTAACAAATAAAACTGCTTCTATTCTTGACTTAAGCTGTTGCATGGCTACCACCTTTTACTACATACAAATCTGAATAAAATTCTTTTTGTTCCAATTCATAATCTGTATCACGGCTCAAAAACAATAACGCAAGATAAGCACTGATTTTATCCATACCCAGCATTGTCAATTCATTTAATTCTATTTTGTCAACTCTATTAAAAATTTGTTCTAAATTGTCTTTTAATTTAAGAACAGATTCTTCAATATACTCTTCATGCGCCATTGAAACAATTTCATCCGGAGTCAATCTGGAATAGTTTCTCACGTGTCTTTTAGCTCTTTCGTGAGCACTTTTCATAGAAGCACGTTTTTCTAATTTTTCATAAAATTCCAATTGTTTAATCAAGTCTTTCAAAGTCACAACACGATTTCGATTTAACCTGATACTTGTTCTTCTTTGAAGAGCTTCATCAAAACTAACAACATTGCTAGTTGGTATAAATTCCTGATCTTCCGGATACTCAACAATAAATCCGTCATCATCATAAATTACATCATCTTGGGATTCATCTTGAAAATCATCAAGAGATAAACCTGCCAAAACATTTGATTGAAGTCTGCACAAAATTGATGCAAATAATAGAGTTCTGGAGGCAACACGAAGATTTAATGATTTTAGTTCAATCATTCTTTGAAGATATTTTTCTGTAACATCAAGAATATCAATATTCCACGGGTCAATTTTGCCCTGTTTTGCCATATCAACAAGAATTCCTATCCCGTCATTGGCATCAAATTCACCAGTTTTACCATATATAGAAGATTCTAAATCTTCAGCATTTATAAGATTGTTATTCATTGTCGTCATCTCTTAATTTAACACCTGTAACTTTTGTCTTACCTTTTTCTTTCTGGGTAACACCGATTGTTCTGTTTGCAGCCTCAATCATTGGACGTCTGTGGCTTACTACAATAAACTGAGTATCTGAAGATTGCTTTTTAACCATATCAGCAATTCTTTCAACATTCATAGTATCCAAACTCGCATCAACTTCATCCAATGCATAGAACGGTGCAGGAAGATACTTTTGAATAGAAAAAACAAGAGCCAGAGCAGTTAACGCTTTTTCTCCGCCGGATAATGCTCCTAGTTTATTATTTGTTGTTTTATCTCTTGGTTTTGCCTCAATTGTCATGCCGGCAGAGAGCGGATCTTTTTCATTTTCCAGAATAAGTCTGCCTTCCCCTTCCGATAATTGATGATAAATATCTTTAAAGTTTTCGTTTATGGCTGTAAATGTAGTCATAAACGCTTCTTTTTTCTGTTGTTCAAAACCGTTCATCTTATCTAAAATTGATTGTCGTTCGGTTGATAATGTTCTTATCTGGGTATCTAATTCCTCTTTTCGTGCCGCTTTTTCTTCGTAAGAAACGATAGCACGCATATTAACATCACCTAATTCTTGCATACGTTTATCCAAACGTTGGATTTTAGCATTTAATTCATCAATAGAAATTTGCACAGGTTCTAATTTTTCAACTTCAACCCCTGCATTAGTAAGAATCTCAGTTGCTTCTTTTAATTGAGGTTCCAATTCACGTCTGCGAGCTTTGAAAGATTCAATCTGCTCATTGATTCTATCAATTTCAGAAGCCTTTACCGCACTATTAGTCTGCAATTCAACAAGACTGTTGTGAATTTCTTCTTTCTGCTTCACCAGTTCTCCGATTTTTGCATCAATTACTGCAATTTTATCAGATAGGGAGTTTAATTGTTCCTCTAATTGAATGATTTCCGCTTTATATGTTTCTTTATCTTTTTCTAAAGATTCATTATTTCTTGTTGTATTTTTTATATCGTCCTCTTTAGAAGTAATTAATTGTTCATTGAATTTAATTGTGTTTTCAAACCCTTGAATCTCACTATTAACATTCATAAGATTTGTATTCAAACGTCTGATTTCATCCTCAATACCTTGAGTTTTTTCTTTCAGGTCTTTTAAGTCTTTATCATTCAATAAGCTATCCAGTTCTGCCAGTTTGTCTTGAGATTGTTGAATACTATCAGCTAATTCAACTCGTTTTAACTCGATTTTATCAAGTTCTGAATTAAGTTTTTCGATTTTAGGTTCGTTTTCTGCAACAAAAGTACGTTTTGTTTCCAGTAAAGACTGGCTGCTCTCAAATTGAGAATTCATATTTGAAAGTTCAATTTTAGCTTTAGAATACTCCGTCGAAGAAGAAGAATAAGCTATTCGAATTTTTTCAAGCTTATCTTCCAACTCTCTTTTTCTCACAGAGGCTGTATCATATTTCTTCTGTAACTCATCAAGTTTAGCTTTTGCTCTTTCTAATTCTTTATCATCACTCTGACCAAAACCAAACATTGATTTTTTTACATAACCTCCGGTGATAGCTGATGATTTTTCATAGAGTTTACCATCTAAAGTTACCATACGGTATTTACCCATAAGTTGTTCTGCCGATTCTGCGTCTTCAACAATAAGAGTATCGCCAACAGCATAGAAAAACGCGTCTAAATATAAATCATCAAAATCTACAAGGTTGATAGCAAAATCAATTACCCCTCTATTTTTAGGCAGTTGTAATTTAGTTGGAGCTTTTTTAATTTTACTCAACGGAATAAAAGTTGCACGACCAGACTTTGAAGAATTCAAGAGTTCCATTGCAACATAAGCCGCATGAGGATCATCTACAACAATATGTGATAATCTTCCGCCAAATGCAATATCAAGTGCCAGTGAATACTCTTCATCAACTGTACCTAACTGCATTAAAGGTGCATGCACCCCTTCTAAATTTGCCTGCATAACAGCATTGATTGGCAAACTTGAACCAGAAGATGACATTGCACGTCTTTGAGCTTCCATATCCGAAAACTTACGATAAGCAGCTCTGACATCATGGTCATAATCCTCAATTGCAGTTTTAGCATCATCCAAATCTTTCATTGTCTTTGTCTGAATTTCTTTCAATTCATCCATTTCTTTTTTTAAATCTGCAACTTGCAATTCTTTTAAAGATTTGTTGTCGGCAAAATTTGCTTTTGCATTTTCTGCATTTTCAATGAAAGTCTTAGCTTCTTCAATTTCTTTTTTTAGATTTTTAAGTTCATTTTCTTTTGGTAGAGAAATTTTTAATAACTCATTATCCTTATCTTTCAATGCATCTAAATTGCGTGATACATCATTACGTTCCTGAATATATTTATCTGCAGTTGAACTTAATCCTGAAATATCCGCAAGTTTTTTTGATAGTTCTTCTTTTTTCTCTTTTAATTGAGTCTCAATTATGCCTATTTTGTCATGCGCAAGTTTTATATTTAATCTTTCGTCTTCAATTTTTTTCTTATAAGATTCTATACCATTTTTCGCATTTTCTATAGAATGTAACCCCTTTTGAATCTGTGTATCAGAATAATCAATAGCATTTTTCTTGGTTTGAATACGAGCAGATAAATCACTTTGCGAATCTTTTAATTTATTCCGCTCATCTTCCCCCTGCTCTTTTAATTTTGCATCGAGTTCTTTATATTTTTCGTTTATAAGTTTAATTTTTTCGTCTAAATCTTTTTTATTTATCTGCTCTTCTTTTAATTTCTTATTAGATTGCAATATATTATCATGCGCTAACTCTAAATTTCTCCTCAAATCAAAAAATTTAACTGTACTTATCTGAGATTCTAACCCCGATTTTTCTTCTTGGAGTTTTTTATACTTTAGAGCAACTTCTCTTTCTGCTTTTAATTGTTCCAGAGTTTTCTCAACCTCAGTAAGAATTAAAGAAGCAGCTTCAACACGTTGTTCAACAGTTTTAAGCTCGTTTGTAGCCTGATCTATACGTCTGTCAAAATCCGCAACACCTGCGATTTCATCAATAATTCCGCGGCGGACTTTTGAAGAACACATAACAATACTATTAACATCCCCCTGCATCATAACATTATAGCTGTTAGGAGTGATATTATACTTTTCTAAAATTGAGCGAATATTAGTTAATGTATCAACTTTATCGTTCAAATAATATGTACTTGCATAACCCTGATTGGTCTTTTTAATTCTGCGAGCTACAGAAAGTTCATTTGCACCGTCAACATCTCCAAAAACAACCTTAACCATAGCTTCATTCTTGTTGTTGAAAGTCGTAATAAAATCAGACAAATTTTCAATACGCAAAGCACTACCGGTACGAAGCCCGAGAGCAAACATAACACTATCAATAATGTTACTCTTTCCTGAACCGTTTGGACCTGATACTGTTGTAAAACCTTTCAACAGGGGGATATCCGATTTATTTGCAAATGATTTAAAATTATCTATCTCTAATTGTTTTATGTACATAATTTAATCCAAGTATAATGTTTTTATCATTATCGCAGTTTACATTATGTCATGTCAAAAATATGTACTATTATTTACAATTGTGATTATATAACCTTGACAGAGTTTATATAAGTGAATGTAATGATACTAAGTGTCAACATATTGACATAAAATAACATAATATTGCTACCACATAAAACTAATAGGAAATAATGATAAAAGAAAGAGGAATTATGTTTGAAAAACAGATAGTTAACAATTTCAAACAAAGCTACTCAATAATTAATGGTGCTGTAAGAATGATGGAAGAGGCAGAAGATTGTCAAGGAGGCGGATGTTTTACTAAATATCCGGCACCAGAAATTGAAGCGATAGCATCAAATATAGATAAACACTTTAAATACGCAGATAAAAAATGCTACGCAACACCTACAGATAGACGTAAAGTTAATATAAACTGGCTTCCAGAAAAAACATATTCACTTAACGGTGATTACTCCTCTTATTCAACATATACTGTACAAAAATACAGCGGAGTAGATAACTCAGGAGTTTGCTATTATAAATTATTAAATGGAGCAACAGTTTCTATCTCTAGAATGAATGCTTTTAACAACAGTGAAACTTTAAATATTGTAATTGACACCAACGGAAAGGCTAGACCAAATAGAGTTGGTAAAGATACCTTTCCAATTTCCAGTGTCGGCGATTACCCTGGAGTCATCCCTTATTATAGTATACACCCTTGGGCTTCACCTACATTCTACAACGGATTGTGCAGCTATAGAGCTAAAAACTCTTGTAAACCAGATGAAAAAAGTCCTACTGCCTATGTATTGACCTACGGGAAACTTCCAAATCTTGAAAAGGCAGGCTTTCCTAAAAAACCATAGTGCAAATTACATGGTTAATTTGAATTGATTTCATTATATTCCTGAGCATATTTTGGGTTAACAGCAAGCCATTTAAATGCCTGAGCTTCAACTTCAGGAATATCAATAACAAAAGTTCCGCCGTAACGACCTCTTGAAAAAACTAAGTACCCATCTTTTGCCAGATTATGAAAAGCTTTTCTAATAGTATTAGGACTCAAATCAAGCTTTTTTGACAGCTCAACAATTGACGGCAATTTATCTCCAATTTCATAATCCTGAGCTATCATACGTTTTATATGTTCCTGAGTTTTTTCATAATGATAAAATGCAGTATCCTGAGCTGACGCAAATATAGAAGTTTCAGGTTTTTGAGAAGAAGTTTCACTGTTTGGCAGTTTAATAACAGAAGTGCCATATCTGCCGCGTCGTGATAGCAAAACTCCTTTATCTGTTAAGATTTTTAATGCATCATGGACTGTTTTGATACTGGCTTTTAAACCTTTTGCTAAAGTTGCATGTGGAGGTATTCTATCGCCAACTCTTAAATTTTTTGTAATATAATCTTCCAAATCATTTACAACCATATCTACAAGAGTTTTAGTATTCTGCTCTCCACCTATCGAAACTTCAACTTCAAAATCTAAAGAATTTACAACCCAGCCAGTTTCCTGAGAATTTCTAAATTTGTGAACAAGTATTTTTTTAGCAGAAAGATACTCCAGAGCTAATCTTGTTGTATTGGGCGAATAACCAATAATTGTTGCAATTGTTTTTGATGACGGCAGAACATCGCCAACTTTAAAACTATCTGTTAATAGATATCGTTTTATAGCTTCAACTGCAATTTCGCGTTTTGAAGTAAGTTTTCTAAATGAAGCTGTGCGTTTTTCCGGATCCCTCACCAGAGTTCCAATACACTGCTTTGATTCTACAAACCCCAAATCTTCAAGATATCTAAATGAATTTTGGATTGTTCCTATACTGACACCAAGATGATATGCGAACTCTGCCTTTGATGGAAGCAGGTTATTAATTTTTATTTTCCCCTGATTCAAATCTTCTTTTATCCACTCTGCCAGCCATTTACCAATAACAATTGACTTTGATTCAGATATATTTTTCAAATCGGGAAGCTCTTTGGTTATATCCAAAATTCGAATAGATACTAATTGAGACTTTTGTGGAAACATATATCTTTCTACTTTTGTATTCATAAAATTCTACCTGCTTTCGAGTTTAATAATATACTATGTGTAAAAAAACATCAAGATATTTTTTGCTAATATTTGTAGTTTTATTACAAATAAGATTTCATTGACTAATATCCAAAAATATAGAATACTAATATTATGGTAAAACAAAAGGTAATCGCACTTGTTGATTGTGATTCTTTCTTTGTCTCATGCGAACAAAAAAAGAATCCTGACTTGAAAGGGAAAGCCGTATGCGTTCTTTCAAACAATGACGGCTGCATAATCTCTCGTTCCAGACAAGCAAAAAAAATGGGAATAAAAATGGGCGAACCATACTTTATGGCAAAAAAAGAATATCCAAAAGCTATTTATTTGTCGGCTGACCATGATTATTACCAAAAGACATCAGCAGAAGTGATGAGTATTTTAAAAAATTTTAGCCCGTATGCTCAAATATACTCAATTGATGAAGCATTTGTGGATTTAACAGGACTCACCAGATTATATAAACGCAATTACTATAAACTTGCAAAATATTTACGACAACTAATTCTTGAAAAGACAGATATTCCTGTATCTATAGGTTTAAGTTCGACAAAAACACTGGCAAAACTTGCATCTGATAAAGCTAAAAATCATTCTGACGGAATTTATTTAATCGGAAAAAGAAAAATCAGAAAAGAGCTTAAAAACACAAAAATCGAAGAAATATGGGGGATTGGAAGAAGATTAACAAAAAAAATGAAACAATACGGAGTTCTAACAGCAGAAGAACTTATTCAAAAAAGTGATAAATGGCTGGATTCAACTATTGGGATACATGGTATAGAAATGCGCCACGAGCTTTCAGGTAAAATGATTTCAGAAGTCACAAATACTGAAAAAATACCAAAATCAATTCAAAATACAAGGGCATTTGGAATTTTCACTACAGATTTCAATTATATAAAAAATGAACTTAACAAACACATCCACACATCTTGCAGAAAACTTCGCCAATATGACACAAAGTGTTCACAAATCGGAGTTATGCTAAAAACAAAAGACTTTAGAGTTTCATATATAAAACAAGAACTGTGTACACCTACCGACTTTGAACTGGAAATTTCCAATATGGCAATAGAATTATTACAACAAATTTACAAGCCTGATATTTTATACAGAAGTACAGGCATTGTTCTGGAAAAAATAGGAGAACAAGGACTGGAACAATTATCACTATATTCTGATAAAACTGCCGAAAGTAAAAAACAAAATCTGACAAAATGTTTTGACAGGTTAGAAGCTAAATTTGGAAAAAATATTGTACAAACAGGTTTTACAATAAAAAAATAGCAAAATTTTAAATTTAGTGGCATTTAATACAACAAATAAACAAATATATAAAGGAAATTCACACAATGAAAATTAATAGTATCAGTCCTAATTTCACATCCGCTCAGCCAAATAATCACACAGATAAACACGATTTTCTTTCAAAACTTCATGAAAAGACAAAAAATTCAGCAGATATGACAGATACTATAGTCGTTCCAAGAACAATTTTCAAAGGTTATCTTGGAATAATGACAGGAACCTCACTAATCACGCTTGGTTCTATTCTGAACAAACACCCTAAAATATCAAAACCATTAAATATAACAGGCATACTAACTTCCATATATGGAACATGGGCATTTGTACGTCCGTTCATAATTAAAGATACTAAAGGTGTCGCTCAATCAAAAGATTAAAAAATTTTATAACCCGCCCTGCAATCTTGATAAAGGTTCTTTGCTATGGGGCGGTAATATCATTGCATTAGGATTATTTATTTGAAATCTAAATTTGAAACCGTTATTTTGAACCGGTGGAAATTCTTCAACCATACCTATTACATTCTTATACCAGTCTTTCGATTCGCCTTTAGAAATCAGTTTTATATTTCCGACGCATTGTGCCTCATCACTGCGTCTCTGCGCAATTTGAAGCAAACGGGTACCGATATCTTTCATATATTCAAGTCCTTGCCTGTAGTATGGAGATTTCGGATTTGAATAATTTCTAAGATTATCTACAAATACGTGACTTGGATCATCTTTATATGTAAATGAATCATAACTTCCAGGAAGATATTTCCGAATAAAAATATCAATTTCACCCAATATCTGACCGGCTTCGTTTTTTATTGAATAATTTTCTGCATTATGCCCTATATGACGCTTAAAAACATCGGCAAAATATTCCCCGCCGTTTTCAGCCTTTCTTAATCGAACTTTTCCAATAAAACCTTCTAAACAACTCCCAATATTTGTGTATTTCAAGGTTTCTACGCAAGGATTACCGGTAAAACTAACGCATTCATTTTTATTAGATGCAGTCACCGAACATTTTGGCTGTAAATATACATAATTATTTATCATCATGCATCTATAAAAACGCCTGAATATATTAATTTACATTATTTTTAATAGATTTAATATTTTTTTACATAAAATATATCCAACCGGGTAATATTAAATACTTAAGCATATACTATGATAAAAAAGGTTAATGATAATATGAATTTTCTTATAATTTCGACAATTTTTATACTAGTAATTTCCTTGATTTTGCAATACAGATATCTCCAGAAATTTAAAAATAGAGATATCTATATGAATTATTTAATAAATGACTTCCCGCTGGGAATTTACATGAAAGATACTAAAGGGAATATATTATTTGCAAATAAAACATTCTCTGCTGCCACAGGGGTTAATATTAATACTCTTAAGTGCGCTAATGTAAATAATATTTATCCAAAAGATATAGATCATATAATTAAAAACACCGATAATGAAGTTCTTAAAAATAATATTAGCACAGATTTAGAAACCCAACTTGCGTTTAATCAGGATGGTAAACATCACTACCGACTCTCAAAACATCCTATTTACAACGGGCATAATAATTTATCCGGATATTTTGTGCTATTGAACAAAATTGATAAAGAAAAAGAAACCGAAGCAATAAAAGAATCATTCATTGCCACTCTGGCACATGATTTAAAAAGCCCGACATTTGCACAAATAAATATTCTAAATCTTCTTGCAAATGAAGAATTTGGTCCGTTAACATCCCAACAAAAAGAAATGATTGCGCTTACAAAAAATTCTTGTAAATATTTAGCTGATTTAATCAACACAATACTAGATACATACAAATTTGACAATGGCAAAATAAACTTAAAACTTGAAAATATTGATATCATTGAACTTATTACAAACATCTGCAAAGAACTTGAAAGATTAGCAGAAGCCAAAAAGCAAAATATTATATTCTCCCATAAAGCTCAAAACTGTTATGTTACTGTAGATAAATTACAACTAAAAAGAGTCATTTCTAATATTCTTTCAAATGCTATACAATATGGATTTGCAGGAACAAATATTCACGTAGAACTAAAACATTGCAATAATACACTTGAATTTGCAATAAAAAATAAAAGTAAAAAAATTACAAACAAAGAACTTTCGACAATTTTTGACAGGTTCAATTCAACATCAATGTCTCACTTTAATAGTGCAAGCACAGGTCTTGGATTGTATTTAACAAAACAAATAATAGAAATGCATAAAGGAGAAGTATTTGCAAACAGTGCTGATGACGGAATTTGTACATTTGGCTTTAGACTAAATACAACCCCAGTTACCGAAGCCATCTCTGATAAAATCAGTAAATAGAATTTTTCAAACAAATCTGATTTATTTGAAAAAATTTAAATATATAATATAATAGAAATATTATGATTTTATTTTTCAGGTATAGAAAATTCATTTAAAGAGCGAGGAAGCTTGATTCCTCGCGTCAAGAATTATCAAAGCATATTTATTATGCTTAATTTTGTTGCGCACTTTAACATGAAAGGATAAACCATGAAAAAACTAAAACATATACAACAACAAATAAAAAACGAACAAGAACTATGCATTCTAATCGATTATAATGATATAATCAAAAAATTTGAAGAATCATATGAACCCGATTTACTATCTCCAAGATACATTCGAATTCTTCAGAATTTTTCAAAATGCGAATTTATAGATATGTATATATTAACTGATAAAGATGCACCGAAATGCATCAAAAAACTTTCAAACAAACTTGAAGATATAGATTTCATAGAAAATACAAGCACTCATATGATAGAAATATTATCAAAACATAGTGAGAATTGTTTATTAATATATTTAGGGAACAATCCACCAACAATTGATTGTATAAAAGAAAATTCAGGCATATCAATAGCGATAAAAACATCAGAAAAAACACATGCAGATTTACAATTTTCACGCCCAAAATTTGAAGAAATACTTCTTGAAACCAATAATATTTGCCTATCATAAATAAAATTACAATTAGCAATTTTTTCCAATAAAAACACTTTATATAACTATAGGGGAAATAAAGGATATTTTTATGGGAAAATTCAATTCTGGAATAAACATAGCAAAGCAATGTGCAGCCTGGATAAAAGCAAACGGAAAGACAAGCGTACTACAAACAAAACCAACAATCAGTAGTAAAATAAATACTCGTTTATTTTGGGCTGATAAAAAAGCTGAGATAAAACCTGACGTAGCCTATCATGGTTCACCTTTTAAGTTTGATTCGTTCGATAGTAACAAAATTGGAACAGGCGAAGGAATAAATAAGTATAGTAAAGGATTATATTTATTTAGAACTAAAAAAATTGCACCATTTTATGCAAATATTAGAAGTAAAGATGCTCCAATCCATATTGGAAACACAGCAAAACTTGAAAATCCGAAACCAACAATCTACACTGTAGGCGGTTTAAAAGATTTAAAATTAAAAACAGTAACTCCCAAAGAAGCTAAAGCAATTGGGAAAAATCAAGCAACATTTGAGAAAGAATTTTCTAATATTGATGGCTTAGAACTGGAAGATGGGCAAATAATTGTATTTCCAAAATCAATCGATAAATTAAGAATTGATAAGAGACAAGAATTACTAGAATTTGTAAAAGAAAATAAAAGTTATCCGTTTAGAAGCTGGACAACTGATATAGAGAAACTCAAATTATCACAATCTGTATAGCCTATTCAAATATAAATTTTAGACACAAAAAAAAAACGAGGGTTAAAACCCTCGTTATATCTTTATTTTAAATGGTGCCGCAACTCGGAATTGAACCAAGGACACAGGGATTTTCAGTCCGTGGTTTATTAAAAGTGTATAAAACGTATTAAAAAGATTTTTCTTAATATATCTTGATTTTAGCGATTTTGTGTGTCATAGTTTTTTATATAATTTTATAAAAATTTATATACTTATTACGACATTTTTACGACAAAAAATGTTTTTCAGCAAAATAAATAACAAGAGAAAGTGGGTTAATGAATGAAAAACGAATTAAAAATATTTGAAAACAATAAAATTAGGTCTTTATATGACGAAGGACAAGAAAAATGGTATTTTTCTATTATTGATATTGTTTCAATACTTACAGAGAGTAAAAATCCACGCAGATATTGGAGTGATTTAAAGATAAAACTTACTGATGATGAAGGATTTATCAAGTTGTACGAAAAAATCGTACAACTGAAACTGAAAGCTACTGATGGTAAAAAATATAATACAGATTGTGCAGACGTTCAAACTCTTTTACGTATTATACAATCTATACCAAGTAAGAAAGCTGAACCTGTTAAACAATGGCTCGCTAAGGTTGGTTATGAGCGAATGAAAGAAATGTCAGACCCTTCAACCGCTATCGATAGAGCTCGAGAAACATATAAACAACTTGGTCGTTCTGAAAAGTGGATACAGCAGCGAATGACAGGACAAGAAACCCGTAACAAACTTACTGACTACTGGAAAGACCACGATATAACAAAAAGCGAAGAATTTGCAATTCTAACAAACATTATTCATAAAGAATGGTCAGGGTTAAGCGTAAAGGAACACAAGAATTTAAAGGGGCTAAAATCTCAAAATCTGCGTGACCACATGTCAGAAGCAGAATTGATTTTTACAGCACTTGCAGAACTTTCCACAAGACAGGTAGCTGAAAGTAAAAATGCAACAGGCATGCAAGAAAATAAGAAGGCTGCAATAAAAGGCGGTAAAGTCGCAAACAGAGCAAGGAAAGACTTTGAGAAGACAACTGGTCAAAAAGTCATTACTGCTAATAATTACTTACCAGGCAAAAAGCCTAAGCAAATAAAAAACAAAGAGTAATTATAAGAAAAGAATTAGAAAACTTAAAAATGGGTTTCGAGGTGGAATAATGGCAGAAATAAAAGAACGTGTAAAAAAGAACGGGAAGAAAACTTATACGGCTTGTATCAGAATTAAAGGATATAAACCTATGTATGCAACATTTGAAAGAAAATCAGATGCTCAAATGTGGATACAAGACTATGAACCAAGAATGAAAAGAGGTAAACAAATTACCGACTATGAAGCAACAAAGCACACTCTTGAGGAACTTATAGACCGCTATATTGCAGTTGAATTACCAAAGAGAAAACCTGCAGACCATCAAAAATATAAAATGCAGCTTGAATGGTGGAAAAATCACATTGGAAAATATTTACTTTCAAAAGTTACCCCTGCACTGCTTTCTGAATGCAAGGAGACGCTTATTACAGAAGAAAGCCCAAAACCTAAAGGTGATAAAAAAACTCGTTCAGAAGCTACAGCAAACCGTTATATGGCTTGTTTATCTATCGTACTATCAAAAGCAGCCAAAGAGTGGGGGTGGATTGATGAAAACCCTATGTTAAAGGTTAGTAAGTTTACCGAAAAAGTAGAACGAGATCGCTTTCTTATGCCGGATGAAATAAAGAAAATATTAGATGCATGCCAGAAATTTGACTTAAAAGGGGAATGTTATCACCAAGAGACTTATTTATTTGTTCTTATCGCTCTTTCTACCGGTGCAAGATATTCAGAAATACATAATTTGCGTTGGCAAAATGTGGATTTCAAAAATAGACTTTTCTATTTTCTTGAAACGAAAAACGGAGAAAATAGAGGAGTGCCAATGACCGAAACAGCTTATAAGGCACTTAAAGATTTTAAGAAAGTTCGCAATATTAAAAGTGATTATCTGTTTACTACGAAAGACGGTAACAAGCTTATAGATATGCATGTAAGGTTTTATAAAGTGCTTGAAGTATCCGGGGTAAAATGCCGATTTCACGACCTGCGACATACCGTAGCCAGTCATATTGCTATGAATGGGGGGAGTCTGCTTGATATTGCAGCGGTAACAGGTCATAAAACTATGCAGATGGTAAAACGCTACTCACACCTAACGCAAAAACACACTGCGGCACTGCTGCAAAGTACAACGGATGAGATGTTTAGCGAAGTGAAAACGAAGTAAATAAGAAGTAAAGGAAAAGTATATGGGAAATGCAGAAAATAACACAAATTTCAACAAAGACATCAATTACTATGAAATTAAATTAAAACTTGAGCAGTATAAGGAAACCGTCAATAATATTACAACAGTTCAAAATATAGAAGGTATTATCCTTCAGATAAAAAGTTATATCTTTTCTAATGAAATATTACGCAAATGTTTTATAGAGCAAGTAAATTTATTTTCAGGAACCTGTAAAACTCCCCAAAAAAGAATGTCATTTTATAAAGATTTTGAAGAAACATACATTACTCCCATAGTTACAAATGCACAAAATCCACCTGATTCAGCTTTTTCAATACCGAACTTGCTTTATTTCTCTGTAGTACCTGAATGTCTTAATAATATAAGTGAATTTACTGAAAGACATCAGAATAATTTTATAGGGGTATTAGATTTATACCGACGTCTTAATGGTGCAAATTTAGATATTGACTTTTGGAAAAAATACACAAGAGAAGTATTAAATAGTCTAGACTTCTATATATTCTCACAGCTGGAAACCTCATACTTGTATGAATTTATAAGTACAACTTGGAGCGATTCATTATCCTTATATTCACCTGCCTTTAACTTAATATGGGCTAAATCGATTACAATAGGGGTATTACACAAGTTGTTAATGCTTATATCAAATATTTACATCCCCCAATATTACAATAAAGCTTTTCAAAAAATAACTAAGCCAAAACACACACTTGTATGTATAAAAGATAAAGATAGTTACACAATAAAATTAAATGATGAAGTTTTAAATAATTTAAAAACCCCTGTGTCAGACACATTAATTGCATTAATCTCAAATAGAAATGTAAATGCAAATAATATTTCCGACACTAATAACTATTTTAAATCAATAATTGGCGAAAATATTATACCCAGAAAAAGAAAAGGTCAGCCCTACCGTATTAACGAAAACATAATAAAAATCAAAACAGATTAATTAAAAATAGAAAATTGTAGAAAATTATAGATAAATAATCCTGAAAACGCACTTATAGCAATAAAAAATTTTTATCTACATTTTTCTATATTTATTTTAATCTGCCAGTTTTAATATCCGTTATAATCTTTGTACAAACTTAAATAATTCTTATTTTAGTTTAACGTGCAACAGATAATAAAGGAGAAATTAAAATGCAAAATGTTATTGCAAATTTGCCGGATGAAATCAAAAACACAGGACTTATTAGATTATCAGAATTTGACAAGTATTTTCCTCTTTTTTCGTCAAACACATTAAGGCAATTTGAATTTCACAATAAATACGGCTTTAAAAAAGTTACTACGCGTATAGGGGGACGCGTATTCATTAAACTTGCTGAATTCCAAAAATGGTTAGAAGCACAAGATAAAGGGGATGTCGCATAGGGGGCAGGCATGACAGAAAATAAAAAAGCCCTCGAAAATGAGAGCCTAAATACTAATGACATTATAGCACAAAATAACGGCTTTGTAAAATTATTTAGAGATATTGAACAATGGGAGTGGTACACCGAACCTAATGCGATGCGTTTATTTATTCATTGTTTGATAAAAGCTAACCACGCATCTAAAAAATGGCGAGGAGTAACCATTCATGCTGGAAGTTTTATTACAAGTTACTCAAAACTCGCACAGGACTTGAAGTTATCAGAACAGAATATAAGAACAGCACTAAAACGCTTAAAATCAACAGGCGAGCTAACACTCAAAGCAACGAGTCAATATTCGCATATATCAATAAATAATTGGCAAAAGTACCAACAATTTAACACACAACCTAACACTCAACTAACAGGCGACCAACACACGACTAACACGCAGCTAACAACAAACAATAATGAAAAGAATAATAAGAATGATAAGAATATATATATAGGGCAAAATAAAAAATTCATTAAACCAACAATTCAAGAAATAGAAACTTACTGCTTAGAGAGAAAAAATAGCATAGATGCAGAAGCATTTATGGACTACTACACTGCAACAGAATGGCACATTGGCAAAAATCCTATGAGAGATTGGAAAGCTGCTGTCAGGACCTGGGAGCGAAACCAAAAGAATAAAGAATGTGCAAATAGTAACAATTCTAATATGGGAGGATTATTTTAATGGAATATAGAGAAAAACTGTTAAAACAGGGGATAACACTTGACAAAACAGGACGTCAAACGTGCCCTAAATGTTCTGAATATCGACATAACAAAACTGAAAAATGCCTCTCAGTTAAGTATGATAATGAGGCGGTTTTATGGAACTGTCACAATTGTGGATTCTCAGGTGCTATATACTATCGCGATAAATACGAGGCAAAAAAAGAATATAAAAGACCAGAAAAGCCCAAAGTAGCACAAGATTTAAGCTATTTATATGCGTATTTTGAAAAACGTAATATAAGTTCTCAAACTCTAAAAAAATATGAGGTGACTTGTAATAATCAAAATCAAATTATATTCCCGTATTACAAAAATGGTGAACTGGTAAATATTAAAACTCGTACAAATTTAGAAAACGGTAAAAAAACTTTCACTCAATCCTTAGAGAGTGAAAAGACATTATTTGGTATGGATTTAATCAATGATACAAAAGAGTTAATTTGGGTAGAAGGTGAAATGGATGTTTTAGCACTTGCTGAACAAAATATATTTGCTGTATCGGTACCGCAGGGAGCCAGTGAAAAAAAACTGGAATGTATAGAAAATTGTTACGACTTTATAAAACAATTTAAAACTCATATTATCGCAGTTGATAATGATTCAACAGGCGATAAACTCAAATTAAATCTTTTAAGTCGTTTAGGTCGTGAAAATTGTAAAGTAGTTAACTGGAAACAATACAAAGATGCAAACGAGGCACTGATAGCAGGTGAAGACTTAAAAATATTTATTGAGAATGCAGAATATCTAAACCCGGACGGTATAAGAACCTTTTATGATGAATACGAAGATATTTACAAATATAATTTTGAAACAGACAACGCTTTTTACAGTACAGGTTGGGAAAATTTAGACAAACTGATAAAAATAAGGTTGAGTTATTTGATGATAGTAACAGGGTACCCAAGCCGAGGAAAGTCAACTTTTGTCGACAATTTGCTTATGAATTTATCAAAATTATACGGATTAAAACACTTGATAGCCTCTTTTGAGAGCATTACATCAAGCCACTACAATACATTATTAGAAATGTATTTGCAAAAAAACATCTATAAAATTAAGCAAGAAGACAGAGAAATACAAGAAAAAGAATTTTTCGGAGAAGCTTTTAATTTTATTTCAGAACATTTTTATAGGTTTGACACCTCAAAACAATGGAATATAGACGAGATTTGCGAACATACAGAATTGGCGGTTAAGAAATATGGGATTAACACGCTTGTTATCGACCCTTACAATCGCCTTAAAAACGATTATACAGATAGAGAAGATAAATATATTGGTTCTATTCTTTCAAAATTGTGTATGCTTGCTAAAAAGTTAAATATCTTGATTATTTTTGTGGCTCACCCCAAAAAGCCAGATGGAGAAAATATGCCAAACATGTATTCAATATCAGGCTCAAGTGATTGGTACAATATGGCAGATTATGGAATTATTGTACATCGTGAACGCGATAAAGAAACATCAAAGTTACGAAATGAGCCTATTATATGTATTGCAAAGATTAAAAATTTTGCATTGGGCAATCCATCTGGGGGCACCGTAAGATTGTATTACAACTCAAACAAACGAATTTTAGAGGGTGGCAGCCTATTAAGTGAGGATTTTTAAATGTTAGTAACATTCATAAAAAGAAACCCAATGAGAAATGATATTTTGATTGTTGATACAACGAAAATGGCTGAATTTAAAGAGTGCGGCAAAGGGTTTGATATCACATTCAGCGATATTGGGACTTATTACTTTTCGTTCGAAGATGCAGAGTATTTAATAAATCAAATATTTCAAAATACACTAGACTAAACAGGAGATTAAACAATGTATCATCAATTATTAAAACTATTTTTCAACTCACGATTTTATCAAGTCTTATTGAGAGACTATAGAAAACTATACCCAAGGAATTTAAAACATTAAATCTGTACAAGTTACCACACGAATTAAGAACAAAAGGAGTATAACAATGAACTATATAGCCCACGATTGTCGTAATAGCAGATTACACGAAAATCATAAAGATTATTGCGATAATCGCTGGATTGATAAAGATTTAACTAAAGCTAAAACTAACCCGCCAGACTGGAAATACTGTAGGGAATGTGCTGAAAAATTAGGAATTGACTATGATGCACAAACCCCGACAAGTAATTTAACGGAAAAAGAATTAAAAGAATATGAGAGAAAATCTTCGCTTGCAAAATTAAATGCAAGGAAAAGAAAATTATTAAATATGCGACCACAATAAGGGGGTAATTTGAAGACTTTACCCCCTCGGTTATATAAATTATCATCCTAAAAATTTAACAAGCCTTAAACATGATTTAAATAGGAGTATAAAAAAGATGAAATTAAATTTCACAATCAAAGGAAAAGTTAAAGCAAAACAATCGGTCAAATTTGGTCGTAATGGTATCAAATACACACCTAAGGATATGGTGGAATATGCTAACCTTGTTAGAATGAGCTTTATAAATGCTTATCCTGACTGGCATGCCTGCAATTTTGAAGATAACCCCCTAAAGGTTGAAATAGATGTATTTATGCAAATCCCTAAAAGTTTCTCAAAGAAAAAGCAGGACCAAGCATTAAACAACGAAATAAGACCAACAGTAAAACCTGATTGTGATAACATTGCAAAGAATATAAACGATGCACTTAATGGGATTGCTTACCCTGACGATAAACAAATCATTAACCTAGCAGTGAACAAATATTATTCACAAAACGAATATGTAGAGATTAAAATTACTGAATTAAGTAACGGAGCGTACAAATGACAAAATCCATTCCCTGGTTAAAACTAAAAGCTGAATACCTGCAGGGTGCAACACCAAAAGAGTTAGCTAAGAAATATAGTTTAACCTCGCAACAAATTAGTAACAAGGTTAAACGGGATAAATGGAAAATTGAAAAAGACCTAATTAGCCATAAAACGACAAAAAACGTCCAAGACAAAATACAAGCACTTTCAAACAACGCACTAGAGGTACTCAGCGAGGTCATGAACGACCCCGAAACAGAGAATAAGGATAAAGATCAGCTGCACGAGCAATACTCGATGTAAGCGGCTTAAAGAGTGTTAAACAAGAAATTACTGCAGATGTAAAATCAGAGATTAACCCCCCTCAATGGAATAAAGAAGTTGCAAAACAAGTAATGAAAGATATTAAAGAGTTGGTAGATGAATAAAATTAAAAAAAGGATTTCTTTCCTGCCGTTTTCCTTACGTTCGGCAGGAAAGAAAAGGAGATAAAAAAATAATAGTTTGAAATTCAATGAATTTGATATAAAATGTCAAAAGTTGTAATAACTAGAAATACTCTAAAAACTCATCAAGAACAATAATACACAAATTAGGAGATATCTATATGACTACTCAACCTTTTAATAAAACCAGATTACAGTATTATAGGGAGTGCGTAAGATATTATAAGTGGCTTGCCAAAAGAGTTTATCATAAACTAGGGAAAGCCCTTTATAACAAATTTCCAACAGAGCAAGCAAGAGAGCAAAATAAGTATGCTCAATATAGAATGTGGATTTTACAAGAACAAAGCTTATTAAAAGCAGCGATAAATAAAGTTAGTAAGCCTAATTACAAGGATTTATTAACAATGCGTTACGTCTATATGTATAAGTGGTCAAAAATACAAGATATATTCTTCTTTGATAATCCTGATTATTATGATAACCCTGAAAAATATCACGACAAAATTATGGATTGGCACAAAGCCGCATTACGGCAGCTACTAAAAACTAATCCGGAAGAAAAAATAGCAACGGCAAAACTTAAGAAAATTAAAAAACTTTGTAAATCAATTGCTGACATCAAGAAGTCTGATTTTGTTAGCCAAGTACTAACTGTAATAGGTTGAAATCTTTTGAGTTATCAAATTATAAAAGCCACCTGTGATACGTAGCTGATAAATCAAATCTACTCACTAAGGTGGCTGAACTTTCAGACAACATCGTAGCTTCAATTGCTACGGAGACTCTGAAAGTTTTTAGTTTAAACAATTCAAATTAAAATTAACATTAAACCCTAAATTTTTGATTATGAGTATTATCGTAGGAAATTCCGGCGTAACTTCTTTTCTGAATAACTTATAAAAATATGTACGATTTATTCCGCTTTTCTTTGCAAAATCACTAATAGAACCATTTAACTGAATAAGCGGTTTTAATGCACTTAAAAAAGCTTCTGCATTATTATCGTTTAGATATTCATTAAGCAATTCGCTTATATATTCTCTCTGCATTTCTACATCATCTCTTAAATAGTCTAATGTATTATATTCAGGCATTTTATTAGTCATTTTTGCAAGTCCTTTCTTTATAATCATTAAAATACAATTCAGCAGTTTTAATATCACTTGATTGACGAGTTTTATTTCCTGCATTGAGCAATAAAACTATAGTGTCGTTTTCTTCAAAAAAGTATATTCTCTCACCACTTTCAAATTTTAGCTCGATAATACCCTTTTTAAGATTTCTATGTTTGCCATATAAACCTATTTTAACTCTTTCAATCCGTATTAAGACTTTGGCTTTTATAGGTTTATCAAGCGTAGAAAACCACTCATCAAAAGGAATCTTCCCATTTGAAAGTTGATATTTAATAACTTTCTTCATACTTATATTGTATCATACATGATACAATATTTCAATACTTTCATCTGATATATTCAACTGATACATTCATTACTATAAAATGATTGGTATAACTTCAACTATTCAGCAAGGTGCTTAACTATGCGTAAGTAGTCTTTCATTGATTCAAGCACCATTTCAGATATAAAGTTAGTAAATGCTACTTCATTATTTTGAGTTTGTGCCGCTTTAATAGCTTCTATGTAATCAGCTCGTAGTATTGGCGGGATAATTATGACTGAATACCCAAATTTAAACAATACAAGATTTGTTAATAGTCTTGCCGTTCTGCCGTTTCCATCTATAAAAGGGTGTATGTTTACAAAATTCAAATGTATCCAAGCCGCCAACTCTACAGGGTGTAAAGTCTTTGCTTTTTGTGGTATTTGTTTTAAAAACTGTTTCATCAAACCTTGAATTTTATCAGGTGCAGGGGGCTCGTATGTTGTTCCTGTGATAATTACCTTTTTATCTCTGTACATGCCTGCATTCGCTGGGTTTATTTGTTCATAAAAAAGCTTATGAATATTTAAAATATTTTCTTCCGTGATTTCCTCATTCTGTATAAGAGTATAAATCAAGTCATAAGCCTTTGAGTGCCCTATAGTTTCTTGTATTTCTCTTATCGGATGCCCGCCAATCGTCAAACCATCTTCAAGAATTACCTTTGTTTCAGACTCTGTTAAGGTATTACCCTCTAGTGCATTTGATGTATAAGTAAGCGATATTCTGTAATATTCTTTTAACTGCTGCAAAGTATTATCATCAAAGGGTCTGTAACTATCTAATTCAACCTTTAGCTTATCAATTTCTGCACATTTGTTTTCGTAGTTCATAATCTCACCTATTTATGCTTTATCCACTCGATGTCGTAGCCTATAGCATCCAGCATTTCAACTACTTCAAGATAATTCAGTGAACCTCTTTTTAATTTATTGCTTACATTTTGGACTGTAGTGCTATTTCCCTTTTCGTTCAATTCTTTCACTAATGCAGTTAAGGTATACCCCGAACCTGCAAGCGTAGCCTTTAATTTTAATTCTAAATCCTTGGCGTTCATAAATTTCTCCTTTTGTTGATATTTTACACTATATTAAATAGTTTTTCAAACATATATGTAAAGATTTATTAAAATAGTGTAAATATAGTATTGATTATTTACACTCTATAGTGTAATATATAAATATAAAATTTAACAAAGGAGAAACAAAATGTTAAATACAGTTGAGACAAGAGAATACACAAAACAATGGAACAGATATTGTACCGACTACATAACCGAATATGCCTATACTACCGAAAAAAGTTTATCAGTTGACGAGTTTAACAAAATACTTGAAAGTGCAAAAGCATACTTATACGGACAAATTGAATACGTAAAACGCAAACTGGTATATAAGAGCGGTAAAACAGAGTTTAAACATATTTGCAGAGTTATCACTTACTAAAAACATATAAGAAAGGAAACATTATGAAAGGTATTCAATTAACATTATTTTTGGGAACTATATATTACTTTGGCTACGAGCTTATACAGGAAATACTTTTTGGTTGGGGATAAGAGCCACACAAAAAAGATTATAAACAGGAAATAAGAAAGGGTTAAGATATGAACAAGCAAGAACTAGAAAACCAAGTAAGAGAACTCAAAGAGCTTAAACTAATGCAGGAAGAACTGCAAACAGAAATCACAGCTATAGAAGACAAAATTAAAACTGAAATGACCAAACAAAACGTAAACGAGTTGCAAGTAGGAATTTTCAAAATCAGATATGTAGACGTTACCTCAAATAGATTCGACACCACTTCATTCAAAAAGATTTATTCAGACTTATACAACCAATTTTTAAGACAATCAAATTCTAAGAGATTCAGCATTGTATAAACATTAATTCTATTGAAACAGAAAGGGGGTAATTTTAAGAGTTTTTGTAATTTAGGTATAAAACCCTTACAAAAATAATTTAACCCGCCTTAAAGGGCGTTCTGTGGTAGCAGAGAATGAATATTTAAAAAGGTAATCCTGAAAAGAAATATTACTTACGCTTAACCCATTCAATATCATAACCGATCAAGTCGGCAATATGTTGAGCCTCATCATAGGAAGTTGAACCGCGTTTAAGCTTCTGTGATAGATTTTGAGGTAATACATTTAACATTTGAGATAATTTGGCAAGCGTTAAACCATTTTCAGCCAATTTACTTATAAAAATATAATACAGGAGGATAAAATGAATAATGAAATGATGGTACAAGTACCGGAACAAGTATTAAATGAAATTTCAAATAACTTAAACACTATAAGTGCTGTTACCGAGTTCGCAAAGTGTCAATCAGCAGAGATAAACACAAACAGTCCTTACATAAATGTAAGGGTTAGGGCTTTTGAAGGCATATTTAACCTGATGACTGCGTATTTAAGACAATTAGATAATCAACTACAGGAAATAATAAAAACTAGCTACTAAGGGAGGTTTAATCATGAGTAGAATAAATAAAATAGATATGCGTGCTTCTTTCTGGAACGGTTTAAGAAGATTTGATACTATATACACTCTATGTAAGGGTATGTCAGAAAAACTGCAAAAAATGAAGGAAGAACACCCGGGGGCAATATTGGATATTAGCACCATCGAAAATATAACGACTGTTATAGCTTGCGAATGCGAAAATGCACTAGAAACCTTCGAAACGATAAAGGCTGCGAAAATTAATGAGGTAATATTATGAGAAAGACAATATTAGTAATCAAAGAAGGCAGTATTAGTAAGGAAGCACTAGAGAAACTTAATGCAATGCGTAAGATTAATATCAACATTAGTGCATTTATTGAATGGGCTATTATGAATTTCAACATAGAGGTTTACCAAAAGATCATGCAGTGTAAACAATTATAAAGACTTAAATACCATTCCGTAGGTATTATATCTATGCCCTCACTCTGCATAAGTGAGGGCTTTTCTTATTGGTACAAATTTAGTACAAAAACTAACACAAATATCTATCTTGAATATTTTCTCTCGTTTTGTCTCGTTTTGTCGCAAATTGTCGACTTTTCTTTCATAGGTGAAATCTTATTTAAACCCCGAGCGAACCCCGAGAAAAACATAAAACCGACCTACTGATTAAAACAAAAAATCTAGTGTACCTTTTTGTGTACATATGAGATAAAACAATTAACAAAACAACTAATCATTTTATTACCTCTTATACATTTTTATTTTTTAATTCCGACATTTCTACGACAATTTTAAGTTTCAAGAAATTTACAAAAAAAGAAACGAGGGTTAAAACCCTCGTTATATCTTTGTTTTAAATGGTGCCGCAACTCGGAATTGAACCAAGGACACAGGGATTTTCAGTCCCTTGCTCTACCAACTGAGCTATTGCGGCTTGTTATTTAACTTTTGTAACTCATGCTGGCTACGTTTATTATTGTATAATATCAAGATTAAATGTCAAGAAAAAGATTTTAAAATTATAATATTTTTTCTAATAAGATATTTTATACAAACAAAAAGCATTTTCTCCGTGACTTTAATCAAATACAAGCAGAAGTTAAAATTAACAATTCACTTTAAATACGCTTTAAAAAGCGTAAAGCAAAGCACCACAAACCATAATTTCGGCAAATATCAATGCTCAAAAAGTAACTATGAAGATTGAGGAGCCAAGTATAAAGTTACATTTCTGCCTTCTAATTGAGGTTTTTTCTCTATTTGAAGCGGATCATTTGCTAAATCTGCAATGAATCTGCTTGCCAATTCAAACGCAAGATTAGAATGCTGCATTTCACGACCGCGCAACATTACAACAATCTTAACCTTATTTCCCTGTGATATAAATTTTCTAACACTTTTTAGTCTAACTTCATAATCATGTGTGTCTATTTTATATCTTACTTTTACTTCTTTTACATCAACAACATGTTGTTTTTTCTTTGCTTCTTTAGCTTTTTTAGCCAATTCATATTTATATTTGCCGTAATCTAAAATTTTAGCTACAGGAGGTGCCTGATTAGGGCTTATCAACACTAAATCTAAATCCGCATCTTCTGCCATTTCCAAGGCTTTAGATGTTGGTACTACACCATGATTTACACCATTTTCATCAATCAATCTTACTTCTTTTGAACGAATACGTTCATTCATTATTGTTTTATCCTTATCCCTTGCGGATCTAGTATCGTTAGCTATTGTTTTATCTCCTATATTAAAGTATTACCACGGATTCATATTATCACAAAAAGGAAAAATATGCTATACCTTGATATTAAACTAATATTAAGTTTTGTAACACGGTCTAATTGTTTATACAGCAGGCTTTTCAACAATTTCTAAAAATATAAAAATATAAATTTAAAGTTTTTAAAAATTCAGTCCGATAAATAACTTGTCAAGATTAAAGATATTAAACCGGATAAAAAATAAGGAGTATTAAGGTATGACAACAACACAAGCTGAAGTGATGATTAACACAATGGAAGTTGCAAAGTATGAGTTAGCAGAAGATGTCTCTTTAGAATTTATGGACTTATCAGAGCCGATACACAATTTATTTGATGAGTGTTTAAACTTTATTTCAGTAAATGACTTTAATATTTAAACAATTTCATTTTAAAACATTTATTAACAGAGTAAGATAGTTATCTTACTCTGTTTGTTTTATATACAGAAATTTACAATTAACTGGTTGTGTATATACAGAAAAATAAAGTTGTAATAAAATAAATCCTGAGGAAGGAGCACAAATGAAAAAATCATTAGTAAAACTTGCAAAACTAACCTTAATACTTTGTTTATTAAACGGAACAGCATTTGCAGATTTTAGAGAACACTTTGACCTTGGGCAGAATTATTTATCAAATTACCAGTATTCGAGTGCAATAACTGAATTTAAAAATGCATTAAGAATAAATTACCTTGATAATTCCGCAAGAATCGGACTGATTAATTCATATTTATCAAGAGGAACAGATTTTGCCAATAAAGATAAAAATTGGGCTAAAGCTGCTGATGATTATAGAAGTGCTCTATTTTATTTAATGTACTACCCAAACGATGGAGCAGTACAAAATTCAGCACAGGCAATAAATCAGGTATCAAACAACTTGCAAAGGTGCCTGATGGAACAAAAATTTGACCAGTCGCCTCAAAACAGATTCAATACAGCTAAAAGATTGCGAGCCGAAGGAAATTTTCCGGCTGCAGCATATGAATTTACACAAGCACTCGGGAGCCGAGAGTTACAAAAAAACAGCTTTGAACAAGTCGGAGATATTATGAAACTATTAGGCAATGAGCCAAAAGCCGCAGAATATTATAAAAAAGCGGTAGCGGTAGGTCCATCTGACTTAAATTTAAGATTAACATATGCGAAAGTACTAGACAACCTTGGAAATGCTGATGATGCTTTAAAAGAATACAGTTATGTCTTAGAAAAATCAACATCAGATAACAAAGATATTTTATATACACTGGAAAGAACATTTCAAAAGAAATTACAGGACACCCCTAACAATGGGAATCTTAACGCAAACATGGGTGCTGTTTTACAAAAAGCCGGACGACTGGATGAAGCTTTAACATATTACAAACAGGCTGAAACCTTAGATCCATCAAATATTAATACAAGATTGAATGTCGGAACACTGTATCAACAAAAAGAAGATTATCGTACAGCAATTAAGGCGTATGAATCAGTGCTAATTCTTTATCCTGACAACATAAACGCAAATTTATACAGAGCACAGTGCTATGATAAATTAGGAGAAAGCAAAATTGCACAGGAAGGCTTTAAAAAGGTAATGGCACTTGATCCAAATAATGATTATTTAAAATCACAAATGATTGAAAATGCAAAAAAGACAATGCCGCCACAGCAGTTTGTTGCATATGTAAATACAAACATGGCAAAATCTAATCCGTCCGGAATTCTTTATGATTATGCTATAGAGTTACATAAAAATGGAAAAATCGACAATGCAGTTTACCTATACCAAGAAGCTATAAAATTAAATACAAAAGATCCTGAGATGTATGTAAATATGGCATTAGCACAAGCTCAAGGAAATGATTATGATGGAGCATTAAACACATTAAAAACAGCTCAAACAAAATTTCCTAAAGATACAACCATATCAAAGACTACAAAAACGATTTCCAATATGCAAACTGATAATAAACTGACTAAAGCAGCAGAATTTTACAATAATAAAGACTATCAGAATGCGGCAAATATATATTTAAGCATAAATCCGCCAACAGCCAATTCAATGGTTGGAGCAGCTTCTTCTTTCCAGGAACTGGGTGATAAAGATAAAGCTATCGAATATTACCAGAAAGCATTTCTATTAAAACCTGCAGATTCTGATATTGCTTACTATATTGCAATTTTATACGGAGAAAAAGAAGATTATTCAACAGCAAAAGAATACCTTAATAAATCAATTGCATTAAATAAAAATAATAAACAGGCATTAGAATATCTAAACTCCATTGAAGAAGCAGATAATTCCAACATGTTAAATGATGCTATTGCTTTATATGATGAAAATAAACTTGATGAAAGTTTTGAAAAATTTAACGAAATTTTATCAAAAGATTCTCAAAACGCATACGCACTTTATTATCGTGGTATGATATATGATACAAAAGAGAAAAGGAATGAAGCAATTGCGGATTTAAAAAAGGCATATAGCTTAAACAAAGACTTTACAATATGCAATTACTTAATAGCATCAGATTACGATGCACTAGGCAAATATAAAGATGCTTACGATTATTACAATGCGTATGTAAATTCAAATGTAGAAGAAGATGAATACAAACAATATGCAAAAGCACGCGCAGAAGAATTAAAAAAATATGCACAATAATACAACAGTATCAAACTTAATAAAAAGCAGGGTTTCACTTGCCCCAATGGCCGGAATTACAGACTATGTTTTAAGATCACTCGTTCGAAAATATTCGAAAGAGTGTCTTTTAACTACGGAAATGATTAGTTCTGAATTTTTGGCACAGAATGTACAAACAGAAATAACAAAACTTGATGAATGTCATCACCCCATCGCTTACCAAATTTGCGGTCACAAGCCTCATTTAATGAAAAATGCAGCAAAATATTTAACACAATTTGCAGATATGATTGACATAAATATGGGCTGTCCTGTTAATAAAGTAGTAAAAGGACAAGACGGTTCTGCTTTGATGAAAAATCCAGCTCTGGCTGCAGATTTAGTCAAAGCAGTAAAAGATGGAACTGATAAACCTGTAAGTGTAAAATTTCGACTTGGATATACTGCAGATGATATGAACTTTGTTGAATTCGGACAGCAAATGCAAGAAGCTGGAGCCCAATTCATAACTATCCATGCCAGAACACGCTCACAATTCTATTCAGGCAAGGCTGATTGGAAAAAAATCAAACTACTAAAAGAAAATGTAGGTATTCCTGTCTTTGCAAACGGGGATATAACCTCTGTTGATACAGCAATTCAAGCTATTGAAGAAAGTTCGGCTGACGGAGTTGCAATAGGCAGAGGAATACTGGGTGACCCGACATTGATAGGAAGAATAGCCCATTATCTTCAAACCGGAGAAAAACTACCGGAACCAACATTAGATGAAAAACTTGATATGATGAAAAATCATCTGGATGAAGAAATAAGCTTACGCGGAGAAGCTGTAGCCATAAAATTTTTCAGAAAATTTTATCCTTACTATATAGCAGGAATAAGAAATGCATCAAAAATACGAGGGGTAATGGTTGTTGAAGAAAATTATAATAAAATTTTAGAATATATTGATTACATTAGAAAAGAAAATAATACGTACACTATTTCATAGTCAATAATTATTTGGATTTGATAGCCAAGCCTGCTGAATAAGATTCAATGAAAATGTCATTCGATATGGAAGTTCTACTTGAAATACAAAGAAAAACTGTTATAATAACACGTATGAAAAGATTTTTAATAATACTCTCATCAATCCTTTTTATTTCGATTATTTCAACAAATCTGACTCTGGCAACAGAACCGTTGGAAAATATTCAGCTTGAAATGCGAGGATATGACGAAATCACTCTGCCGGCAGGAACATTTATACCGGTCTTAAACACGCAGGAAATATCTACAGAAACATGTCCGGTTGGATACAAAGTTAAGTTTATAGCAACTAATGATTTGTTTATGTATGAAACAAACATAATTCCCAGAAACACTGAATTTTATGGTTATATTGAAAAAATAAATGAACCTGTTATTGGAACAAATGCATCAATGAAAGTAAAAATAACAAAAATAATAATGAAAGATGGCTTTGAAATTCCAATTAGAGGTTACCTGTACACATCTAATAACAATTTGATAGGCGGAGGTTTAACACCACCGGCAGAATGGGTTAAAGTTCCGCATTATCAGAGCAAGTTTCAAGGTACAGCATGGAATTATAGAGGTGCTACACTTCAACTCAGACCGGGTGGAAAAAGGTCAATGGGACAGCACACAAAAATTTCTGCAGGAGAGCAGCAAATGATTATTTTAACTGCTCCGGCGTCAATTACACATACCTTAACAGATTAACCATTAATAAATTGACAAAATACTTAAATGGTATAAAATAATAAAATAGATAATTATGATTTAGGGAGAGTATTTATGAAAAAATTTATAATATTAACAGCAGTTTTGTTCACTGCAAATACTGTTATGGCTGCAGGTAACTTTAGTTATCAACAGCATAACCCAACTCCTGCATACCAGCCGAACTATTACAGTCAAGAAAATTTTGTACTAAAAAATAACACACTAAAAGGACGCGTAGTAACAGTCCCTGCTGGTCAAGCTTTTAGAGCTGTATTCATGGCTCCGGTAAGTTCTGAAACTGCTTACAACGGTCAAAATATTTCACTTGCACTTGGAAGTGATTTTTACTATAACGGAAACCTGATTGCACCTGCAGGCAGCTCGGTAACAGGAACAGTAATTGAGGTTTCTAAAGCCAAACATGGTACAATAAATGGAAAACTTACATTAAGATTTACGCATATTATAACTCCATCAGGTCTTAATATTCCAATATCAGCAGTTATGAAAACTGATGACAATACCGGCTCCCTAGTTGGAGGTACGAATATGGAAGTTGCAGGAGAATATGCTAAAGATATCGCTATCGGTGCAGGTTCTGGAGCAATTATCGGTACAATTGCAGCTCCGCTGTCTGGAGGCAGTGTAGGTAGAGGCGCAGCTCTTATGACTGCAGTCGGAGCAGGCGGCGGACTTGTAAAATCTATCTGGGACAAAGGTTCAGATGTTGAAATACCTGCAAATGCATCTGTTGAACTTATATTAACTCAGCCGATTACAGTTAATCCTTCTAGTATTGAAAACTAGTAAGTTGACCAATAATTTTATTTTTAATTTAAAATAAAATTATTAACGATATCACGTAAACAAACTTTTGTTGTTAGGGAATGAAATGTCTATATTAGGGAAATACACTGAAAATATAAATAACAGAGAAAATAATACAAAAGGTTATTTCAAAGATAAATCTGAATATGAAATGCCTGCAGTAACAAGAGCAGATGAAGAATCTATATCCCTTAAGAAAGGGATTATAATTTCGTCAATACTTCACCCTGCAACGCTTATCTCATTATGGCTGATATTAACAATTTTAGCCCTGCTAGGTATTCATTTAACATTATTTGAAAAACCTAAGCCAAAAATTAATGATATTGAATTTGTATTAGTAGATAAAGAAGAAACACCATTAAACAAAAATACAAGATTTAGAGCAGATAGAAATTCAAGAACCGGTGGAATTAATAATCCAAAACTTCCGGTTTCAATGCCGTCGTCTACCCCATCGGCTAAGCCAAAACCATCATCACCGGCACCATCTCCTGCCCCTAAAAAATCATCTATAATGAATAAAATTACACAGAGTGTAGCTCCTAAAAAACCAACAAATACACCACCTAAGGCAACTACACCGCAAAAATATGTACCACAGGCTCAAAATGTTGAAAAAGCTGTACCAAAACCTCAGCTTGCAAAACCTCAACCACCAACAGCAAGACCGTCTGTACGTCCTCCTATGACGCCTAAGACAGTCTCAAGACCGAGTTCAACTCCGTTCAAAGTACCGGTACCACCAGGCGGCACAAGAGCAGGGCAGTATGCAACCGGCCCGATTAGCGGTTCAGGGTCTTCAAGCAACGGAGGTTCAAAAGGCGGAGGCTCATTTGCACCAAACCCATCATTAGCTCCTGTTGGCAGCGGCTCAGGATCTAAAATAGCATCAGGGTATGGTTCAGGCAGAGGTTCTAGTTCTGGAACAGGTTCAGGTTACGGCAGCGGTTCTGGATCAGGAGGAGGAAATCCTGGCGGAGGAGGAGGCCGTCCCGGCATAGATGCTATCAGAGAACCTGATTTTGGACCATACATGAAAGAACTCCAGAGAAGAATTAAAATGAACTGGGATCCACCAAAAGGAAACGAAAGCAAACGTGTAGTTCTTCTGTTCAAAATAGCTAAAGACGGAAGATTACTATCCTGCAGCGTATTTAAATCATCAGGGCTTCAAGCTGCAGATAAAGCCGCTTTAAATGCAGTTCATCTGGCAGCACCGTTTAGAACACTGCCACCCGAGTATAAAGGTTCAAGTATAGATATTCAATTTACATTTGACTACAACGTATTTGGACCTGCAAAATACTAATCAAATAATCAGAAAAGTTATTACATAAAAAGAGGATAAAAACTATGGAATTATTATTAGAATCAATTAAAATGGACTGGCCGGTACTTTTACCAATATTTCTTTGTTCAATTTTAGTTGTTGGGGTTGTAATCAGCAAATGGTCATTCTACCAAAAAAACCAAAGAGATATTACAGTTTATATGAGAGAGTTAAATAGAGAACTTTCAAAAAACGATTTATCAGCTGCTCAAAATATAGCAATTAGATGCGGTGGAGTTATTGGAGAAGTTATTGAAGAAGCTGTAAGAATCTTTTCAGAACAAAGAAACGGATTTTCACGTTCTTTTGATATTTCAGCAGCTCTAGCTACAAGAAAACTGGAAAGTCATTTGACAATTCTTGGTACAATCGGCGGTGTTGCTCCGTTTTTAGGTTTGTTCGGAACTGTAGTCAGAATCCTGTTAACTTTCAACATTTTAGCAGATTCAGGTAATCAAGCTGCCACTGTTGCTTCCGGTATCGGTTCTGCATTGATTGCTACAGCTTTTGGTTTGGGTGTTGCTATTGTTGCTGTTATATTCTATAACTCATTCCAGTCAATTGTAAAACACTATGAAGATGATTTTCAACTTATTAAACTTTTATTCTTAAGCTTTGTTGATGCTGAAAATGAAACTCAATCAAAATATTCATCATCAAAAGTTAGTTAGCCTATTTAATATAAAGGGAAAAAAATGGCATTTAGCAGTAAGAAAAAACAACAATTATTTACAGAAATAAACATTACACCACTTACAGATATTTTCTTAGTTCTGTTAATCATTATGATGGTTGTCGCTCCGTCATTTCAATCCATGGATAATGCCGTAGATGTTCCTGAAGTTAATAACGGCGTTAACATAGAAAACCCAAAAGTGACAGTATCTGTAACTGCAGACGGTGCTCTGTTTGTAAATGGAGAACCTACAACTTCTTCATCATTAACAGATAAATTGATTGCATTAAAAGGAAATAGCGAAAAACCAGAGGTTGTAGTAAAAGCAGATAAGAATATAAAAAGTTCTAAAATCATGGACATAATGAATTCAGCACAAAATGCGGAATATCAAAAACTTGTCGTTGCTGGAGAACCTTTAAATAAAAAAGAACAAAAAGAACTAAAAGAGCAGGCTAAGATTAATGCGCCTCAGGACGGAGAATAACAATGAGAGATACATTTAACGAAATAAATATTACACCACTTACAGATATTTTCTTAGTTCTGCTAATCATTATGATGGTAATTGCACCATTACTTGATCAACAGGGTATAAGCCTAAGTGTACCTGAAAATGTTGAACAGTCAAAGATTGAAAAGGAATCAAAAATATTGACAGTAATGGTAACCAGAAATAACAAATATTACATTCATAATGAGGAAATAGCTCCTGACAGGCTTGGAACAGTTTTAAGTCAGGAAATAAAGAATTATCCAGATGGATTATTAATTGAAACAGATGGAGATGCTACACACGGAGCAGTAGTAAAACTTATGGATAAAGCAAGATATGCAGGAGTAAAAGCAATCTCGCTAAATCAAATATAATCCATAGTTTGATAAGACAAAAGATCTAAATATTATTTTTATAAAATGCCATTGATTTTTTAATTAATCAATGGCAAAATTGTGTAACCGTACGCCATTGCAAGCGAATATAATGAGCAGGGTATCAATATTTCTAAATATATAAGCGAGATTATTGTCATTCTGAGTTAACAGAACATCATTCTAAACACACAATTTGTCACCCTGAAC
>CATXCB010000010.1 GCA_958366705.1 uncultured bacterium | reverse complement strand
ACACATCCAGTTATGGAAAAATCGACATTAGCTGTTTACCGCCTTATCTTGTTGATACCCAAAAGGTTGGGAATTTTATCAGAGATAAAGCAAGATGGTATTTAGATAAAATTTAAAACCTTCTTCTTAATTTTCAGCTATTCATTTCAAGGCTATCGAAATTCGATAGCCTTTTTCTTTGTGTAAATTTTAATTAAAAGAAAATAAATAAGGATAAAAGTATGTAAAAGTTTTGATATTATATAAAACTATTTTTCTATTGAGTGGCACAAATCTGGCACAAAATCTAAAATTCAAAACATTTAAACACTAAAGTTATCATCCTTAATACTGCTATATAAAAGAAAAAGTTGCCAAAGAATTATTGGCAACATTAAATAAACACGAGGATATTAAGAGAGAGAGTATAAAAACTTGTTTTATATATCCTTTTTAAATTCTAATTTTAAACTTAATTGATATATTTTTCTTTTTCCTTAGAATGTCTTTTGCATTCCCCTTACATATATATAAACGTTTTTTGTTTTGAAGAATTGCCTTTTTGATTGTAATGTTGTTAATAATTCTTAAACCTGCGTATAGCTTATATTCCAGATATATACTATTGATATAATTAATATTTAAAAATTAAATTTTTACTTAACAATACGAGGATATCAACAAAAAAAAAGACCTGATTCTAAAATTCCGAATCAAGTCTCTGAATAATAAAAATCAGGTCTTTTTTATTCTATAACTATTTGCTCATAGCTTGAGAAACAGCAACTGCACAAGCTACAGTAGCACCTACCATAGGATTGTTACCCATACCGATAACACCCATCATTTCAACGTGAGCTGGAACAGAAGATGAACCTGCAAATTGAGCATCACCGTGCATTCTTCCCATAGTATCTGTCATACCGTAAGAAGCAGGACCAGCTGCAACGTTATCAGGGTGAAGAGTTCTGCCTGTACCGCCGCCAGAAGCTACTGAGAAGTATTTTCTGCCGTTTTCAAAACACCATTTTTTGTAAGTACCAGCAACCGGGTGTTGGAAACGAGTTGGGTTAGTTGAGTTACCTGTAATAGAAACATCAACACCTTCTTTAATCATAATAGCAACACCTTCAGAAACGTCATCAGCACCATAGCAGCGAACTTTTGCTCTTTCGCCTTCTGAGAATGGAGTTTCTTTAACAACTTTTAATTCGCCAGTTTTATAATCATATTCAGTTTCAACTGCAGTAAAACCGTTGATTCTGGCAATAACGTAAGCTGCGTCTTTACCTAAACCGTTCAAGATAACTCTTAAAGGTTCTTTTCTAACTTTGTTAGCGTTTCTAGCAATACCGATAGCACCTTCAGCAGCAGCGAAAGATTCATGACCTGCTAAGAAACAGAAACATTTAGTTTCTTCTCTCAATAACATTGCACCTAAGTTACCGTGACCGATACCAACTTGTCTTCTGTCACCAACAGAACCAGGAACAGCAAATGCTTGTAAACCTAAACCAATAGCTTCGGCAACATCAGCAGCTTCTGTTAAACCTTTTTTAATTGCAATAGCACAACCTAAAGTGTATGCCCAAGATGCGTTATCAAATGCGATAGGCTGAATACCTTTAACAATCGCATCAACATCAATTCCTTTTGATAAGCATAAATCGCGAGCTTCTTCCAAGTTTTTTAGACCATATTCAGGTAAAACTTTAGCTAGAGTAGCTTCACGTCTATCTTGTCCTTCAAATTTTACTGTCATAATTATTTTTCCTTTATATTTGTTATACATAATTTAATATTATGTCATTCTGAGCAAAGCGAAGAATCTCTTAATCATTTATGAGATACTTCGGGCTATATAGCCCACAGCATGACTAATTATTATAATTTACCCCTATTCTTCACGAGGGTCGATATATTTAACAGCATCAGCAAATCTGCCGTAAGTACCGATATTTTTTTCGTAAGCTTCTTTAGGATCAACACCTTTTTTGATAGCATCCATAACTTTACCAAGGTTAACGAATTGGTATCCGATAACTTCATCATTTTTATCAAGACCCATTTTCAAGATGTAACCTTCAGTTAAAGAAAGGTATCTAACGCCTTTTTGAGCTGTAGAGTGGATAGTACCACACATAGAGCAAAGACCTTTACCTAAATCTTCAAGTCCTGCACCTACAGGTAAACCATTTTCAGAGAAAGCTGATTGAGTTCTACCGTAAACGATTTGTAAGAATAATTCTCTCATAGCAACGTTAATAGCGTCACAAACAAGGTCAGTATTTAAAGCTTCTAAAAGAGTTTTACCTGGAAGGATTTCACCAGCCATCGCAGCAGAGTGAGTCATACCAGAACATCCGATGGTTTCAACCAAAGCTTCCTGAATAATACCGTTTTTAACGTTTAAAGTTAATTTACAAGTACCTTGTTGAGGAGCACAGCAGCCACAACCGTGTGTTAAACCAGAAATATCTTTAATTTCTTTACACTTTGTCCATTCTCCTTCTTGAGGAATTGGAGCAGGTACTCCTTTTACGCCACGCGCAACGCAGCATTTTTCTTGAATTTCTTGTGAAACTTGTATATTAGTCATTTTCTACTCCCTTCACCTTATATACACTTAAATTTTAACTTGCTCAAAATATCCAGTCAAGTGGATTTATATAGCCATTTACACTGTAAAGAGCTAAAATTGTCACACTAAACAATTAAATATACTGGAATATCACCCTGAACTGGATTCTAGGTTTAAACTAAAACACACAACATAAAGATTCCGAAACGAGTTCGGAATGACTGATATATTGCTTCCTCCTGTCAAAATTTTAACTATATTAAAAATTCATAGATAAGTCCACAGTCAAGACAATTGAACTTTTTACAAAATAATGTTAAAATAGATATATACTATTAAGAGGATTGGTTATGATTAAGATAAACAAGGATGGTTTTACGCTCAGTGAAGTCCTTATTACTTTAACAATAGTCGGAGTTCTGGCTCTATTAATTGTTCCGGGATTAATAAAAGACGTTAATAACAAAGCAATGATGTCATTGCTGCAAGGAACAGTAACAAACATAAATGATATTGTCCAAACTGAGCTGGTAAACACAAGAGCAAGAAAACTCTCAGATACAGATATATACAATAACCCTAGAAAATTTTTAGAAAGACTTGATTACAGCAAGAGTCAAGGGACAGGTAAGCCAATCTTTTACCCTGAAAAAGTCTATAGAAACATCAATGGTGCAGATGTTTCCGGTATGGGTGCCGGTACATATAATGCCTCTGCATTATTAAAAAACGGAGTTGGCATAGCTATACTTTCTCCCCGCTCAGCCGCAGCAAAACAATATGCGGGCAGAGACTGCGTATTGATTACAATAGATTTAAACGGTCCTAAAGATCCGAACATTTCAGGAGTTGATCTTTTTGAACTTGAACTTTCAAATGAATCAGATTTAGATAACGGAATTCATTTAGGAGACAATCTGGAACACAGTCAGGATCAAAGTGTAAATCTTTCCGACTGCAAACAATCCGGAGCCCCTTATGCCTGTTATTCCGCAGCAGTATTATCAGGGTTCAATCCAAATTATTTATTTGAATAGTAAATTAAAGGAGATAATATGAGATATAAACTAAAAGCTTTTACATTAACAGAGTTATTGATTGCTCTTGGCATTATAGGTGCTATTGCAGCCCTATCAATCCCGAGTTTGATGAATGCAATCAACAACAGAATGATGGTAACACAGCTAAAAAGTAACATAACCGCAATACAACAGCTGGCTTCTGACAGTTTAGTAACAAGCTCATCAAGATCTCTGGAAGATACTGATTTCGGGGACCCTGCAAAATTACTTACAGAGGGCAATTTTGCAATCCAAAAGAAATGCCCAGATCCGGCAGCTGACTGCTGGAAAACAACTGCGGCAACAAATAAAATAGAATACAAAAATCAGATGAAAGTTGTTAGCGGGATTGCAGGTGCAACATATCCATCTGTTATTCTTAAAAACGGAACCATCATAGGATACTCAAAAACAGATTCTGAAATCAAAGGGATGCCGGACGACAAAATTATCGGAGAATTTTGCTTTGACATAAATGGAAACGATTATCCAAATATCGCAGGAAGAGATTATTTTTGCGTATATGTGACAAAGAAAGGTAAGTTGATTGATTTACCTGATACAAACATAAACACCGAAACAAAAATTGCAAATTGCAAAGCTGGCATAGGTGGGTCAAACCAATGCTATGGAGCAATTGTAGACTCCGGCTGGACAATGCCGTACTAAAGAGACAAACTGGTTCAACGAAAACGCACCAGAATTATCTGGTGCGTTTTCGTATTAAAAAATTTTTGTAAAAAAATTTCAAATAAATTATACTTCAACAAATAAACGGCGTCCTACAATATTTTGTTTACCGTTATAATAGCCAGCAAAATATCCGCCCTTCACCGGTCTGTTTTGTGCATAAGTTTGAGACGAAAATCTATTGCCATTATAATTAACAAACGGATTATTGCTGTACGGATTACTTGACGCCTGTCTTACTACAGGTGCTGCCACTTTTACATTTTGCGGCTGAAATACATTCGATAAAAAATTTACTAGTCCTGCCATCTACTAAAAAACCTTTCTACTATAGCTTTTTATTAACTATAAATTTCATTTTGTCATCATTATATCATATATTTTTTAAAATTTTTAAAATAACTTAACAAAAATCATACAAAATATGTAGTATAATCATTTTATGAATCAAACAAAAAAGAATATACTAATAGTCGGGCAGGGAGCAAAAGTTTCAGCCCTCGCAAAAAAATTAAGAAATAATAATTCGGTGGATAATATTTACGCCGCACCGGGATTATGTATAGAAACAGAATATTGCAAGAATATCGACATCAGAGAAGATGATATAACAGGACTTTTAAAATTTGCACTGGAAAATAATATAGACCTGACAATTCCGGTTGCAGAAAAAGCTATAGCTGCGGATATTGTTACATTCTTTTTAACTAACGGTCAAAATATCTTTGGCCCTGCACTTGAAGCTGCAAATATAGCACTAAATAAAGCTGCAGGGAAAAAGCTTCTGTATAAAATTCATGCGCAAACCTCAAAATTCGGAATATTTGACAGACAGCAAGCTGCAGAAGACTACCTTGAAAGTGCAAACTTCCCTGTTACTATAAAATGCGCTGAGCAAGAAGAGCTTGATGACAGGCTGGTTTGTACAACAATGAGTTTAGCAAAAGAATTTCTACTAAATCTGACCTCAAAAAACGAACAAAATATTCTGATAGAAGAATTTGTATCTGGAAAAACTTTTACAATTTACTATATCACAGACGGCTACACAGCCTTGCCAGTAACAGCAGCTGCTGATTACAAATTTTCACAAGACGGAGACTGCGGAATTTTGACAAAAGGAGTTGCCTGTTATGCTCCGGATTTTAGAATATCCCAAACAATATTTTCAAGAGTTGAAAATATTATAAAAAATATTTTAACCTCACTTGACAGAAAAGGCTCTCCGTATCTTGGGATTCTAGGGATAGAGTGCACACTGACAGGAGAAGATAAGTTCTTTGTGAACGAGCTAAAACCATTTTTGCAAAATCATGACGCAACTGCCGTATTAAATTTGATTGATGATGATTTGATTGAAATATTTATGTCCTGTATTAACGGATTTTTCTCTGATGAATACCTGCAAATCAAAACAAATAATTTTTCATCTGCCGCAATCACTGTTTCAGCCAGACAGCATAACAAGGTCATAAAAGGTTTAGATAATATTCAAGAGATTGAGAATATTGATTTTTCAAATATAAAAACCACAAATGACGGCAAATACTTAACTTCAAAAGGTGAAGTATTTACATTGACCAGAATGGCAGGAACCTTATCACGCGCTCTTGCAAATCTATATGATGACCTTAGCGAAATTAATTTTGATGGAATTAAATTCCGCAAAGACATTGGAAAAACAATTACTATTCAATAACCTGCTAATAATCATGTATATTTAGTAATTTAGAGATGTTGAAATTTTATAATTTATCATTAGATAAATTATATGGCGTTTAATAGTGTAAAAAATTATTATGAAATACTGGGTGTAAATGTAGATTCCTCAACCGCTGAAATAAAATCTGCATACAGAAAACTTGCAAGAAAGTACCACCCTGATATAAATAAAGAGCCTGACGCTATTGAAAAATTTAAAGATATCACTCTTGCGTATGAAACACTTTCTAACCCGCAAAAAAGAGAACAATACAACATTCTGCAAGGATTTTTTAAATCAGAAAAGCAAACTACTTCTTCTCAAAAAGCCGAAGAAGAATATCGCCAGAACAAAAATAAATCCACCGGTACAGGTTCAAAGACTCAAAAAGATGAACATAATACGAACAAAACTGCTCAAAAATCAAAAAAAGACAATTCAAATTCATTTTTTAAAGGTCTAAAATTATGGCTGCTAAAAATCAAAAAAAGTAAAAGAACAAAAGAGAATTACAAACCTAAAAAAGGCGACAATATAACAACTGAGATTTCAATATCCACAGAAGAAGCTATCACCGGCAGCAAAAGAATAATCAATGTGCTTACTACTCAAACATGCCAGCACTGCTACGGACATAAATTTATTAATGGAGGTAAGTGCAGTTATTGTGACGGAAAAGGAGAAACAACAAAAAAGAAAAAAATTACCGTAACAATACCAAAAGGTGTAAAAGACGGTGCAAAATTAAGATTGAAAGGCGAAGGCGCTTCCGGTAAAAACGGCGGAGCCAGCGGTGATTTATATATTATTGTAAAATTAGAAACTCCGCATAAAATTCATTTTGACAAACTAAACATTTATTATAACGTTCCGATTACACCTTTTGAAGCGGCTCTGGGTGAAGAAATAAAAGTTCCGACTTTTGACGGCACAATAAAACTTAAACTTCCTAAAAACACCTGCTCAGGACAAAAATTCAGAATTTCAAAACAAGGAATAAAGAAAAACGGAAAAATCGGTGATTTAATTATTACTGTAAGTATTGAATTTTCTCATGATTTGTCAGAAGATGAAATTAAGCTGTATCAGAAGCTAAAAAGTTTATCAAAAGATGATGTGAGAAAGAATTTACAAAATGAATACTAAAACAAAAATTAAAGAAATCTTTGCGTCAATTCAGGGAGAAGGGCCTGTTGTCGGATACAAACAATTATTTATAAGATTTTGCGGCTGCAATTTGAAGTGCAATTACTGCGATACAGACTTTGACACAAATCAGGCTGAAGAATGTTCACCGGCAGAATTATACGAAAAAATAAATAAAGAATATGAATTAAATACTTTTCATTCAATTTCTTTAACCGGCGGTGAACCGTTACTTGCTACAGAATTTTTAAAAGAATTTTTACCACTTATAAAAAATCAGACAAAAATTTATCTGGAAACTAATGCGACATTAGATAAAAATTTATCTGAAATAAAAAATTACATTGATATAATTTCTGCAGATATAAAACTAGAATCATCAACTGGATTAGACACACTGAATTTACATAAAAAATTTTTCCAACAATGCAGAGGTATAGAGACTTTTGCCAAAATAGTATTTGACAAAAATATAACAGAACAAGAGATAACTGAATGCTGCAAAATAGGAAAAGAAGCCGAAATTGAACTTATTCTTCAGCCAAAAATGCAAGATGACAAAATGAGTGTAGATTCAGATTTTTGCAACAAAATTTTAGATAGATTTACTTCAATCTACCCAAAAACAAGACTTATTCCTCAAGTGCATAAATTCATTAACGTAAGGTAAAAGACAAGAATTTAAACACCTATCGTTCATTCAGTATATTATCAATATCTTTTTTCATTAACATTCTACCTTTTTCAAAATCCGCCTTTGCACCGGAAATGTCTGAAGTAGTATTAAATTTTAACAGGCCTCGCAACCATATACAATCACCATTATTTGGATTAATACTCAAACAGGCCGATATATCCTGTTTCGCACCTGCTATATTATTTAAATCATCTTTTATTTCCGCACGCCAATAGTATGCCTCATCAGATCTTGGATTTAATTGAATTGCTTTATTTAAATCAGCAATAGCAGATTGTTTTTGGTTCAAATCATCTTTGGATATCGCTCGATTAATGTACAATTCAGCATCATTAGGATATTTTTTCAATGCAGAATTAATAACATTTATAGCTTCCTGATTTTTATTTTGATATTGTAACTCCGATACTCGATATTTTATATCACTTAACTCATCAGCATAAACATTAGTATTTAAGCATAAAATAATCAATATTCCGGCTAATACTCTTAATAAATTTTTCATGTTTCTCCTTTCTATTCTTTAGTTTTTAGTAAAATATTATTCTCAATTTGGTTCAAAATTTATTCTTGAGTGATGCTGAAACACCGAGTAGGAACAGAAAATTACGTTTCGTAAACTCAACTAAGTTTCTAGTCAGTTCAGCATGACTGTTTATTATGTATGTTATTTCTTATGTTGAATATTTTCATACAACTGATTTGCGACTTCCAAATCCGCATTTGCACCATTGAAATCGCCCAAATCTAATTTGGCACATGCCCTCATTGAATACGCAGAACTATCTTTAGGATTTATTTCAAGAGCTTTATTATAATCTTCAATCGCACCAATCGGATTATTCAAATCAGATTTACAAATACCTCTCATCACATAAGCATTACTGTCTTTTGGATTTAATTCTATTACTTTATCATAATCTGCTAATGCGGATTTCTTGTCTCCAGTGGAGCTTTTTATTGTAGCACTCCAATAATATAATTCCGGATCTTCAGGATATTTAACCAGAGCAGCCTCACATTTTTCCAGAGCCTCTGTGTATCTTTCTGAATTAGCCAAAATTCCAATTTCTGAAATAGTTTTATGTTTTTCCAACTCGGATGCATACGATGGAGTAAAACTACACCCCAACAAACTTACGACTAAACCAAACATTATTAGAAATTTTTTCATATTATAAATTCCTTAACCAAAATAAACACCATTAATTATAACATATATGATATATTGATACCATACTGTATAAACATATGTTAATTGCAAAGCTGTAAGATTTATAGTAACATATTGAATATATAGCAATTAGGAAGGTTTTATATTATGGCAATAAGAAAAGTACTACACTATGGTGAAAAATCATTAAGAGAACCATCAAAAGAAGTTCACAAAGTCTCTAAAAAAATTAATGATTTAATAAGAGATTTGCTTGATACAATGTATGCCCAAAATGGCGTAGGTCTTGCAGCACCGCAAATTGGAGAAAATTTGAGAGTATTTGTGATTGATGTTTCTACAGGCAACGAACCTCTTAATCCTATTGTATTTATTAACCCCAAAATTATTAAAAAAAGCGGCGCTGTAAAAAGCAATGAAGGATGTCTCAGCTTTCCTGAAGCCTACACGGATGTAAAAAGATACAAAAATGTTATGATTAAAGCTACTAATGAACATGGAAAACCTTTTGTACTGGAAGCTAAAGACGGTACATTGCTTGCAAGAGCAATACAGCATGAATATGACCACCTTGACGGAATTTTATTTATTGATCATTGTATGAATAGATTTGAAACCGAGGCAATATTGAAAAAATATAATCTTCCAGACCTTGATCCGGATTTGTTAATAGATGAAAAAGAACTTGAGGAAGAATTAAATTAACATGATAAAAATAGTATTTTTTGGAACTCCTGATATTGGTTTGAAATCTCTGGAATATTTATACAATTCTGACAAAATAGAAGTGGCTGCCGTTGTTACTCAACCTGACAAACCGGCAGGCAGAGGACATAAATTACAAATGTCCCCTATCAAAAAATTCGCTCTAGAAAAAAACATTCCGGTATTCCAGCCAAAATCAATAAGAAAAGAACCTGAGATTCAAGATGAATTAAAAAAATTAGAACCTGACTTTTTTGTAACATTTGCATTCGGACAAATTTTATCTCAAGAAGTTTTAGATATTCCAAAATACGAAACTATCAATCTTCATGCGTCATTATTGCCTAAATACAGAGGAGCAAACCCTATTCAAAGAGCAATAATAAACGGCGACAAAGAAACCGGTATTTGTACAATGATTACAGAACTTGGCTTAGATTGCGGCGATGTTTGTCAACAACTTGTTATTCCGATTCCTGATACAATGAACTGTGAAGAACTATGGGAAGAAATTGCAAAAAAATCACCACAAATGATTGAACAAACATTAATAGGCTTAAAAGACGGGACTCTAAATCCAATAAAGCAGTGTGAAGACGGACTTTGCATGGCTAACAAATTAACCAAAGAAGAATGCAAAATTGATTGGAATAAATCTAATGAAGAAATCCATAACCTTGTTAGAGGAATTTGCAGATGCCCGAGCGCTTATTTCATGTTCAACGATAAAATTATAAAAGTCATTGAATCAAAACCTGTTAATGGGACAGGAAAACCTGGAGAAGTTATATCATCTTCAAAAGATGGCGTCGATATCGGATGCGGAAACGGGATTTTAAGAATCCTCAAAGTTAAACCTGAAGGAAAAGGTGAAATGCTTGCCAGAGACTGGTATAACGGAGTAAAAAAATAATGATAACAAAAGGTATTCGAGGAGCAATAACAGTTACCGAAAATACTGAATCTGCAATAAAAGAGGCCACTCTTGAATTGCTAGAGGCAATATGTAAAAAAAATCATATTAATGCCACCGCGGTCATTTCTCATGTTATTTTTACAACCACAAAAGATTTAAACGCAGCTTTTCCTGCAAAATTTGCAAGAGAAGAATTTGGCTGGAACGATGTAGCAATGATGTGCTTTCATGAACTTGATGTTCCAAGCGCTTTAAAAATGTGTATTAGAGTGTTAATTGTAATTAACTGTGAAAAAGATTTTATACCGGAATTTGTATATTTAAAAGATGCAAAAAATTTAAGAAAATAAATAAACATGCGAGGTCGCAAATGCGGTCTCTGAGCCTGCACAAGCAGATGGGCGTGAATATAGTGGAGTCCCGTTTAATGCGAGGTGCTACGCACATAAATATGCCACCAGCTGAAACCTAAAGAATGCGATATTGTCATTCTGAGGGAGCAGGCGACTGAAGAATCTCTGTTCCAGCATATTAGTCATTCCGAAATTTTTTCGGAATCTATTATCCAAAGATGCTGAAACAAGTTCAGCATGACATGTCGGTTCAGGGTGACATATTTGTTTGTCATTCTGAGGGAGCGCGCGACCGAAGAATCTCTTATTACTGTTCTGTTTATTTGATACTTCGACTAAAGCCTCAGTATGACAGAGGGCTTGATATTGAGGATAGAATATTAATAAGAGGACTTTTGATTACTTATATTTTGGTAAACTCTGAAACTGACGGGTCTAATAATCGGCGTCCAACATTTTCAAAAGCTATAGAACATAAGGTTTTATTTCCATATTTTATTATTTTTTCAACAACACCGCGTCCATACCTTGGATGGCTAACACTATCTCCCTGTGCAAAATTAGAACCATCACTACCTTGCGCCTGTCTAGGTTCAGTCTCTGATGGATAAACAGGAACTACTGGCGGCTGCTCATCTACATATGGAGATTCTTGATATGAATTTTCTTCAACAATCTCAGCTTCCTCATTTTGAACTAACTCTTCACCAAAGAAATCCTCGCTTGATGCAAGTTGATTATCTTCAATAAAATCAAGATCATCCTCTGTCAAACTTGCTCCGGAAGCTAAATCTTCTTCTAACTGCAAATCATCTTGTATTACAGCCTCATCCTGAAAATCCGAAATTGACAAATCCGACTCTACCGAACTTTCAGTTGCCATTTCGTCAAAAGATAAAGCATCTTCTTCCAAAATATTAACAACAGGTTCTACAATTTGAGTTGATACAGAATCTTCTTGGGCTGCAATAGAAGATACAACTTCATCTTCTACAGGGATTTGAGGGTACTCAATAACCACATCCTGAGGAGAAACCTCACCAGCCTGCATTGAATCAGATAATTGATTTTCAAGCTGTGTTAGTTCATTAGCTGCAGGTATAGTTTCTTCAACGACTTCTATCGGAGCCTGAGGGATTTCTGGAATTGGTAATGCATTTGAAGCCTGAGTTTCAGCGATAAAATCATCTTCTACCGCAGCATCCTCTGCTGATTCAGACACCCTTTGAGATGCAAAATTATTGTTGTTAGAAACTATATCATCTAATTTTACACCATCTTTATTGACAAGCTCAACATTTTCAGCAACAGGAACGAATTGGAACTTATCTCCAAATACATCATCCTTTGTTAAATCTAATTCTAAATCAGACATATCAACAATAAAAGGAATACCTTGAGTTAATTTACCATAAACAATACATTCCCCCGGATTCAATTTATTTAAAAAAGTGTTGTAAGCGGCAAAATCATGCTGCATAGTAAGAGGAGCAAACAACATTATATTTTCAGCATGAGCTTTAAGTTCATGCACATATTTATAAGAATTGCTCACAAGTAATGTTGTAAAAACATGATTATTATTAATAAGCTGTTTTATAAGTTTTTTATCAGAATTTCCATCAGTCAACGGGACAAAGAAATATATATATTTTTGTACAGACTCTAATGCCTTGTGGACAAACATGATAACTTCTTTTTGCAAAGATTCATGAATATTTTTCAAATCAATTATCGAACAATTTTTCTCGGCAAGTTTGTCCCCAAAAGCAAGAACTTCTTCTTTGTTAGTTGCAAAAATATTTGCATCTCTGTATTTCAATAATTTATTTTTCAATAAAGCAAGTTCAGGCATCTGAGTTTCTTTGTACTGATTAGCCACAACATCGACAAAATTATCAATCGGCAAAAATTCAAAATCCAAAGATTTAATATATTGCTGAACCGCATAAAAAATATCCTGAATAACAGCCTTAGTTGAAGCATCAACTTCTGCTAATTCATATTCAAATAAATAATCAATCATTTCAGAGTTTAATGGCAATTTAAAATCTTTTGCAAACTCGATTTTTGGAAAATCTTCAAACAGATTTCCAGTATCAATAATAACACTTTTTTCTTTCATCTGAAATAACTGCCTGGCGCAATTTGAAATAAACGCAGTTTTATCCATATCTTTTTCAACAAAAACAGTGAAATTTCTTTCAAAAACTGAAATATCCAAACAAAGCATTTCATCAAGCTGAGCCAGATTACCAATTTTTATTGGAGTTTCAACAGGCAAGAGTTCAAGCAATTCTTCCGGCGGCAAAAATGATAATTCTGAATTTAAACTAGGAACAGAACCGTCATAATTATCAACAACCCCATCCGGAGTAAAGGTAAATAGCAATTTAGCAATAGCAAAATTATTAACACTGTCAGATTTCAAGTTAACAAACTGAGCAACATATGATTTAGTACTTGTTGCCAGAACTATAAATCTTCCAAGAATCGGATTTTCTCCCTCTCCATACGATAACTTTATCAAGTTATTCTTAATCTCTAATAATTTCATCTATGCCCTCACTCTTTAGAAAAATTGTACCATGAATAGTAAAGAAATATGTTAAAATATTAAGTTACTTAACATTTACAATATCTTCCAGATTATTATATATATCAATAGTTACAGGACAAATTTTCAAATCTCGCTTGACTAAACTTTTAATAGTTTCCTTATAGCATTTTAGCATAGCTTTGTTTAATCCATTTTCTTCATCCAAATAACCTCTTACGTCATCCAAATAATCTTTATCACGGGTTTTTGGCTCTATTTTATCCGCTAAAAAAATTATTTTTTCAAAATCAGTCATATCAATCTTACCTAAAGTATGCCACCTTATAGCAGATAAGATTTCATTATCTTCAACCCCGAAATCATTTCTGGCAATAAATGCACTCACAGGCGCATGAAGTGTTTTATAATTCATCAATTCTACTTTTTGAACATTGAGGTTATTATTGATAATTTCCATTAATTTTTCATTTGAAAAACATTTTGCACAATCATGCAAAAGCCCTGCCATATATGCTTTTTCTGAATCCAAACCAAATTTTATAGCCAAATCTCTTGCACATTCGGCAGTGCCAATTGAATGAACATAACGCTTTTCACTCAAATTTTCTCTTAACCAGCCGAGCAAACTTTCCATATCAATCTTTGTATAACTCATTTTTTTGTATATAATCCTTTACTTCCTTACTAACATAATCATCTATACTTTGATTATTTTTTATTTTATCTCTTATTTCCGTAGATGAAACATTTTCAAAAGGTAATGATTGAAATTCAAAATCATAACCTTTTTCTCTCAAATAATCATACTTTGAAATTTCAAAATTGTCCTCCCTAACAAAGACGATAAATTTAACAATCTCTTTTAATTTATCAGCCTCATACCACGATTCAATAAAATCAAATGCATCTGTCCCTATAATAAAATGAATTTTACCATCAATGTTATATTGCTTATACAGCTCACAGATAGTTAAATACGTGTAAGACTTACCCTCTCTTTTAAATTCTATATCAGAAACCATAAATTTAGAATTATATGCAGCCGCAAGTTTTACCATATTCAACCGGTGAGTAGCCATAGAGATATCACAATTTTTGTGCGGAGGTTTATATGCAGGAATAAATAAAAATCGGTCAAAATCATACTTATCCACAACATATTCTGCAACCCGCAAATGCGCATTATGAATAGGATTGAATGTTCCTTGAAAGACACATAATTTCATAAAAAAATTTTACCACAACGGATTTTTACGGTAAATAATGTATTTATACTAACAAGAATACAGCTCACTGCTCAAATATCGTTCTCCACAATCAGGAAGAATAGCCACAATCAATTTCCCTTTATTTTCTTCGCGTTTTGATAACTCAATTGCAGCCCAAACATTTGCACCACCTGAAAAGCCTGCTAAAATACCTTCTTTTGTAGACAGATTACGTGCAGTACTAATAGAATCTTCATTAGTAACAGGAATAATTTCATCTATCAAGTTTCTGTCAAAATTTTCAGGAACAAAATTGGCTCCTATTCCTTGAATTTTATGAGCATCCGCATTATTGCCTGCAAGTACCTGTGAAGAAAATGGTTCAACTGCAATAGCTTTTATTTTAGGATTTTTTTCTTTTAAACCTTTTGCAATTCCAGATATTGTACCACCGGTACCGACACCGGCAACAACAATATCCGCTTTGCCGTCTGTATCATTCCAAATTTCTTGTGAAGTTGTCAGGTAGTGAGATTTCGGATTTGACGGATTATCAAATTGAGACGGAATAAATGAGTTTGGATATTCATTACTCAACTCAACAGCCTTATCAACAGCACCCTGCATGCCAAGTTTACCATCCGTCAACACAAGTTCTGCTCCGTATGATTTCAATAGCAGACGGCGCTCTAAACTCATTGTTTCAGGCATAGTTAAGACTATTTTGTATCCTCTTATTGCACAAATCATAGCAAGCCCGATACCTGTATTTCCGCTTGTCGGTTCGATAATCAAAGTATTCTTATTTATTATGCCGGAATTTTCAGCATCCAGAATCATTTGATATGCAGCTCTGTCTTTTACCGAATTTGCCGGATTAAAATATTCCAACTTTACAACGACATCAGCATACCCGTCATTAAGCTTATTTAAACGCACCAACGGAGTATTACCAATAAGTTCTGTTAAATCACCTGCAATTTTCATATACAAAAATCCTTTCTTCGGTCACAATTATACTACAAAACATACGTTTGCAGAATCTCTATTGCGACGCATTCGTCATTCCGAAATTTTTTCGGAATCTATTATACTGAGACCCTGAAACGAGTTCAGGGTGACAATTTGCCTGTTCAAGATGACGCGTCGTCAGTTCAAAGAGACATGATTAGTTATTTGTGGATTGCCGCGTCGGCAAAAACCTCCTCGCAATGACGCCCCCGCCGGACAAAACAAAAAACTGCTATATAAATTCCGCAATAACCGTATTGAGTGCCGTGCGAAAATATGTTATAATACATGTGGATATAAATTGGAAAGATAAAAATGATAAAAAAAGCTTTAGCATTTACGTTGGCAGAAGTGCTGTTAACAATGACAATTATCGGTGTTGTCGCAGCAATGACAATCCCGACACTGCATTATCAGAGAGTAAAAAAAGAATATACTACAAAACTAAAAAACTTTTACAGTAAAATTGATAACGCAATTTTAGACATGGAACTTGACCATGGCTCGTTTAGAGATATGAAACTTCCACCTAAAGGACAGGGGTTTGATTGGTATATGACACATTTAGATCCATATATCGGACATCAGTATGTTAACAAAAATCGTAATACCGTATATTATAAAGACGGTTCCAGCTTAGACACTTTCTTTACTGGAGGGTGTTTGGATGTATATTATGATGTTAATGCTACTAAAGGTCCAAACAGAGCAGGGTACGACCGATTTGTATTTCTATTCTGCTTTACAGATGCAAATAGGCAAAGCTGGTTTGGAAACGCTAATATTTTCTGGGGAACTTATGGCAGCGGACTAAGTACTGCGGGATTATCCAGAAATACTATGATAAATAAATGCAAAAATGAATACGCATGGTGTACAAGATTATTACAAAATGATCAATGGGAATTCAAAGACGATTATCCATTCAAATTTTAACAAACAAAAAAAGACCTATTTGATAGGTCTTTTTTTGTTTGTATTTGTTATTTATAAAATAAGATTAATATTTAAATCCATCGGCTTTCATTCTGTCAATAACTTCATGAAGTTTAGCATCACTGCAAACATACGAAACTCTAAAAAATCCTTCCCCGTATTCGCCGAAAGCATTCCCAGGGACTACCACAATACCGGATTTTTCCAGCATATCTTCACAGAATTTAAATGCTGATTTATATTTTCTTGGAATAGGAAGCCACAGATAAAATGTTGTATGCGGAACATTTGATTCATCAATAGGCCAGCCCAGTTCTTTCAAACCTTTAACCAGAATTGACTGTTTTCTTTTATAATCAATATTTCCCTGACGAATATATTCATCTCCCTCAGGAGAGGTCATTATATAAGCACAAGCTTTTTGCAACGCTTTAAAGATTCCGTTATCTATAGTCGATTTACCTTTTGCAAATCTTGAAACGACTTCGCTGTTACCGCACAGCCAGCCTAAACGCCAGCCTGTTATTGCATAAGGTTTTGATAAACTGAAAAATTCAACTGCTACATCTTTTGCGCCTTTCAATTCTAAAACGCTAAAAGGTTTTTCATTTTCATCAAAATACAAATCACAATATGCAGCATCAGAAATTAAAAGGATATTTTGTCTTTTACAAAAATCTACAACTGTTTGAACATATTCCTTTGTTGTAGAGACACCGAGAGGATTATTTGGATAATTCAGAATTATTGCTTTTACTTTACAAGGATTATAACCCTCTTCTATCAAACTTTCATAAACATCTTCAATTTTAGGTTCATAATTATTTTCAGCTGTCAACGGCATAGGATAAGCTTTTCCTCCTGCACATTGAATCATTTGAGAATAAGACGCATAACCGGGATCCGGAATTAATATAATATCTTTTTCTTGCTCTACCTGATTTGGAGTTATAATAAATCGAATTAAATTAGCAAGTCCGTCTTTTGAACCCATCAACGAACAAACTTCGCTATCCGCATCAAGAGTCACGCCAAAACGATTTTGCATTCTCTCAACAACAGCCTGTCTAAAATACGGTTCCCCTCTTGTCACTGAATACGTATGAATATTAGCTTCTGTTAAAAATTCTTTTAATTTATCAATAAGCACTTCAGGAGGATTAGCTGTTGGAGCACCCATAGATAACGATATAGGACATCTGTTTTTTTGACAGAGCTTATCACTTAATTGAGCTGTTTTTTCTTTCAATTTAACCATTATATAAGTATCTATAGACATAACATCTTCATTAAATAAATTTTTCATATTCATAACTTTTCCTCAATTTAATGTATTTATATATTTATGCTTTCATTTTCATAGGACCTTCCAACGAGGCCGTAACAAACTGTTTGGTATAAGGATTATCCTGCTGTAAAAGCTGTGTAGGGGTTCCCTCAAAAACAATTTTTCCATCGTACAACATTATAACCCTATCTGCAGTTCTGGTGATTGTTGACATCTGGTGAGTTACAACAATAGATGCTGCGTTTATTTCATGTTTTAAACGCACAATATAGTCCTCAATCAACGTTGATGACATCGGATCCAAACCTGCTGTAGGCTCATCATACAAAATCGTATTTGGTTTTGTTACTATAGCCCTTGCAAAGCTAACACGTTTTTGCATACCACCAGACAATTCTGACGGAAATTTGTTCTCAATTCCTTGAAGCCCGACAAGTTCAAGTTTTTGAGATACAATTTCTTTTAAATCTTTTTCGGAATATTTTTTACGCAAATCTTTGCGTTCTCTAAGCGCAAAAGAAATATTATCAAACACATTCAACGAATCAAATAACGCTGAATACTGAAAAACCATCGCAATATCCCCTTCTGATGTTATAACTTCACCGCTGTCAAAAGGTATAAGTCCGCATATTAATTTTAAAACAGTACTCTTTCCTGAGCCGGAAAAACCTACAATTGCAAGGATTTCGCCATCTGCAACCTTAAAAGATATATCATTAATTACTACTCTGTCATCAAACTTTTTTACTAAATTACGAACTTCTATACTCATAACAATATCCTTACACAAATTAAAAGAAAAATAAAACTGCAAATATCATATCCCAAACAACAATTGCAATAAATGACCATACTACAGCTTTTGTTGTAGCCAGTCCAACCCCCTTTGCTCCTCCAGAGGCAAAAAATCCGCAAGTACAGCTGATAAGAGAAATAGTACCGCCAAATACTGCCGATTTTAACAAACTTACCCATAAATCTTTCATATACAAGCCAAGCCATGCTGAATCAAAATATGCTCTATATGTTAATCCGGCAAACATATCAGAAGTTACAGCTCCGAGCAATACACCCACAACTGAAGCCAGTATTACAACCAGCGGCATCATTATAATTCCTGATAAAACCCTTGGCACAAACAAATATCTTATAGAATCAACTCCGAGTACATCTATTGCATCAACCTGTTCTGTTACTCTCATTGTTGCCAGTTCTGAAGCTAAAGATGAACCTATCATTGATGTTATCGCAAACCCTGACATTATTGCCCCTACTTCACGAACAATTAATATAGTCATCAATAAGCCGACAAAATTGCCTCCACCTTGTTTTACCATTTCATGCGCGACTTGAGAGGCTACAATTATTGATGTCATACCAACAATTGAAAGTGTTATTGGTAATGAACTTACTCCAAACCTATCACACTGCATTAGTAATTCTTTTTTTGAAATTTCACCACGAAAAATACATTTCAATACGTGAAAACCTATTTGAGCAATCTTACCCAATGTATCCAAAAAGTCCGCCAATACAGCGCCCAATTGTGAAAAAACTTTATAAGTGGCAGACTGCCTCAAATATTTATTCAAAGTAACCATAACGGAATTATAGCATAACTCTATATAAATCGCTACAAATTATTTATGGGACATATATACAAATTTCCACCTGATGCAATATCGTCAGAATATAATTCCGCTCATCCTTTACAGTCTTTCAAAATATTCTTCTTTGCGGGGAGGCTTCTGCCGACGCTGCAATCCACAAATAACTAACACTATCACCATGAACTGACGGAAGGTCACCCTGAACCGACATGTCAAACGAAACTGACATGTCATGCTGAACTTGTTTCAGCATCTCAGGATAATAGATTCCGAAACGAGTTCGGAATGACAAGTACGTAGCAACAGAGATTCTTCTGTAGAACGCTTCCTCAGAATGACAATATCGCTTTCTTTAGGTTACAGCTGGTAGCATATTTATGTGCGTAGCACCTCGCTTTAAACAGCATTTCTGATCGGGCTCAACGCCCGCTCATCGGCTCTGCTACGGCTCTTTATTCGCCTCGCGTTAAACGGCATTTCTGTCCGGACTTCATCGTCCTGACATCCAGCCTCTGCTCGGCTCTTTACTCACCTCGCTTTAAACGGCATTCCTGTCCGGACTTCATCGTCCTGACATCCAGCCTCTGCTCGGCTCGTAAAAAAAACGAGCATGCAAAAACATGCCCGCTTATTTCATTTCTGAAACAAAAAAGGATTCACATTAACCTAAAATGTATAATTTAATTAGTATTCTATACCCTGTCTTGCCATTACTCCAGTGTCAAAATAATGCTTAATAGGCTTCATTTCTGTTACAAGATGAGCCAGTGCAACCAACTCCGGATGTGCATAACGTCCTGTTAATACAATCTCCAGATTCTCAGGCTTATGAAGTAATGTATCTTTTATATCACTAACCTTTATCATATTCATTGATGTACAAATATTAATTTCATCAAGAATAATCAACTGATATTCGCCAGAATTTATGGCTTTTTTAGCAAATTCCCAACCTTTTTTTGCTTCTTTATAATCATCCAGGCAAACATTATGCGAATAACAAACCCTATCCATACCAAATTGAACAACATCTAAATTTGGTAAAAATTTTGAAGATGAAGTAATTTCACCATAAGTAGTAGCGCCGTCACCTTTTGTAAACTGAATAACAAGAACTTTCCACCCATGTCCAAGTGCTCTAAGTGCCAGACCTAAAGACGCTGTTGTCTTTCCTTTGCCGTCTCCTGTATAAATTTGAATATATCCATGTTCTAACACTTAACTACCTCCAAAATACACTTCCTCTTCCTACAATAATCTTATCCTATTTGAATTCAAAATATAATCGTTCATTGGATGGATAAAATTAAAGTAAAGAGAAAACACGTTTGTTCTTCTTATTTTTTTCTTAAATCTCATTCCCGATTTGTATTATTATAATAGAATAAATTTACACTTTTGACTAATGTTTTCCTGTCAGCATGCCAAAGTTTTTACAATTATTTTTGTTCTATTTTATAAATGTAGAACCAGCCCCAGTTTCCACTATTTTTATTCTCAAAAAAAAATTTACAATTATTTTGTTAAATATAATTAAAAAGCACTTGCATAATTCTAAAGAAGTCTGTACAAGCGCATTTTCAAGATTTTTGTATTTATGAAGATTTTTAACATCTCAGAAAATATAATTTTGCAAGAGCAAATTAAGATAATTCACGAATTATTATCTGCGCATCCTCACATTCCGGGAAAATTTCTGCAATTTTTTCAGCACACTTTAATGCCTCATCGTTATCATTCAATGCCTTATAACATTTAGCAAGATTGAGCATTACATTAACATTCATTGGAACTTTTTCCAGCATGCTTTTAAAAATAGATTTTGCCTGTTCAAAATTCCCAAGCTGGAAATAACACAGCCCCAATAAACTCTGAGCATCAGGCATTCTTTCCAATTCAAAACATTTTACAAGATACATCTTTGCAGTCTCATAATCTTGTGCAAGATAATGAATTCTACCGGCAATAAAGAGTAAAAATGCAGAATCAGAGCATTTCTTCATTGCTTTTTCTATTTGTTCTTTTGCTGTATCAATTTGCTGTAAATGCGTTTTATTTAATGCTGAAAATGCAAGCGCATTCGGATTCTCAGGCTCAACTTCAAGAGCTTTTTGATAATATTCGTCTGCACTTTTGAAATTAGAAACAGAATGAAAATAATTTGCACATTCAAGGATTATTGAAAAATTTTCTGGTTCATAATTGTAAGCCTGCTCAAACTCATCTTTAGCATAATCAAATAAACGTTTATTCAGATAAATTACACCCAAATCTTTATGAGCTAATGCATAATCAGGCTTTAATTTACAAACTTTTTTCAATATCTGCTCAGCCCGTTCAATATCATCGGTCTTTACACATAATAAAGCTAATTCGTAATATAGTTGATAAGACGTTGTACCCTGAGTAATTATACGTTCATAAATTTCTTTTGCTTTTGAATACTGACCTAAAGTCATATAGATACCTGCCAGCTTTTTTAAGATATTAGAAGCTTTCGGATTTAAAAGTACAAGCTGCTTCAATAAAGAAATTGCAATCTCAAATTCTCCCACAACCTCATAACAACAAGCCAGATTATACTTATAATTTGACTTTTGAGGATATGTTGAAGCAAGATATTTGTAATGCTCGATAGCATCTTTAAATTGACCGGCTTTTACTTCTGATAATGCCCACGCAACTAAATAACTATCTTCTGACGGTTCAAGTTCATGAGCTTTCGCAAAATATTCACATGCTTCTTTATGCTTATTTTGCAATTGCAGAATTGAAGCCATATTAAAATAAGTTAAAGAATCTTCCGGTTCTATTTGTATAGCCCTGTTATAAGTTTCAAAAGCTTTGTCCAATTGACCGGTTGTTAGGTAGGATGTACCTAAATTATTGTACAATTGAACATTTTCCGGATTTAGTTCTATAGCTTTTTCTATATAAAATACGCTTTCATCAAAGTTTTTGGCTGCCATACAGGCTGTGCCGACAATATAATACAGAGAATAATCTTCATTACTGTATTCTAAACCCTTTTTACCTAATTCAATTGCTTTATCAAAATCTTCCGTTTTTATATAGACAATCGCAAGGCTTTTATATGCATCAACATATTCCGGACGCAGCTCCAGAACCTTATTATATGCATGTTTTGCCGCAATAAAATCACCCAGATTATCATAACAGCAGCCAAGATAATACCAGCATAAAGCATCGTCCTGACGATATTTAATGACATCTTCCAAAATTTTTCTGGCATTATCAAAATTTTCAAGATTCACTTCACATAATGCCAAAAGTCTCTGCGCATCAATATCATTTGATTCTTTTTCAAGAACTTTTGTAATTTCTTCTTTTGCCTCAATATATTTTGAGGTATCAATTAATTCATAAATTTTATCTAATTCTTTATCTTCCATAATAAAAGTATACCGCAAAATCACAAATATTACTATTTATTAGGATTTTTTTTATTATTTAAAAACCTCTTTATATTGTTCTCTAAGATTCGGTTCTGTTACATACTTTTTCAATAGTACTTTGGCTTCATCTGTAAAAAAGTCAGGGACTCTTACCAGAGTATAAAGTAATCGTTCATGAAGAGATTCATTATTCATTTTTACCAATGTTTCGTACTGCCTGGGAATATGCTGACTGGGTAATAAATGTACAAAACTTGCAAGGTGTTCTACAGCTTCAGGACAAACATAACGTTCAGCCAGATTATAGCATCGTTCAATTCGTTCCGGAACAATTTCTGCTAACTGCGCAGAAATATCATCTTTAATATTTTTAGCATCAGGCTTCAATTTTTTAGCCATCAAGGGAATCTCATTTAACAAAATTACCTGAGTTTTCACATCATTTGTCTGTAATAATTGTTTGTAATACGGAATAGAATCTTCATATTGAAGATATTTTAAAACATAAGCCAATGCTTGATTTATTTTAGGATTGTTTTCATTAAGACACTGTTCGATACATTTCTTTTGATAAGGTTCTGGAACATACTTAATCGCCAAAGCTAAACCTGCTCTTACATCATCTTTATTTTGTTTTACTGCAAACATCCTATGCCATGCACATAAAACATCTTCTTCAGACAGGTGCTTAATCCTATTTAAAACAGATAATGCTATTTTATTTTCATTTTTGACTCTATTAACAACTCGACAGCCACCCCAATCATAATTATAACCTTTTATTCGATTATAACCGTCGATAACTCCCCTATTCGTTGCATATTTATCCTCATCCGTACATTTAATCCCTCGGCTGTATTCATCAATAACACGTTTTGGCAACCGAGTATCTTCATCCAAAAATTTATTTACCATATACCCGCTTTTTAATCCTGCAAAATAAAATTTGCCGCGCTGAGTATACCTGCCCTCATGTTTTGTCCAATAATTTGCACTATTTGTTTCTGCATACGCCCCATGGCTTTTAAACGGATGCCACGCTTCACCCGTTATTTGATGATAAACTTTTATAACAAATTCATCCGGTTCATCAAACATTTTATCAACTTTGGACGATGTCCAGCCCCTTAAGCCATTAATTTTATATACAGCCCCTTTGCCGCCTTTATCAAGATAAGTTATATCAATATCATCATCAACAAACGGGCGTATAATTTTATATTTTTTGAAAACTTCATTTAAAATCTCTACAGCAGAATCAGGACGTGATTTCATAATTTCATTCATTGATGAAGTTGAATCAGGAGTAAAACCACGCAAAAGCAGAGTAACTTTATCAAAAGCTTCAAATATTTCATGGATAGCCGCTTTTCTAGAATCTTTTGGTAATTTATGAGTAATAAATTCAGGTAGCTGACCGCAAACCGGATATGTATCAGGATGTTCAGCCAGAAGTTTTGAAATATCTTTCTGACCATCCACAAAAATTTTCTTACCTAATTGTTTTGTAAATCCGCTGAATGAAACATTTTTTGAAGATATTTTATCATTTTTATGCATAGAACAATTCTTTACACCTTGATTTTCACTCATCAAAACACGCGATACTAACATTTTATACTCCTAAATTTTCGCAACTTATTTATAGAAAACCCGTAAAAAAAAAATATTAATACTATTTAGAGTTATTATTAATTTTTATTAACATTCCAATTTTCACCAGCTTATTTATAAAATCTTGAGGAAATAAAGATAAAACTTGTGCAAAATATGCATCTTTCCCGAGGACATAAGAAGATTTAGGATGCGCCTTAAATGCAATATTTTTAATTTTTTCAGCCACAGTATTTACATCCAGACCTTTTGTAGAATTTTTAAGTGCATTGTTTTTCAAAAATTCCAGTTCTGTTTCATACCCGTTAGACATTTCTAAACTTGCCAAGTTATTTTTTACAGATTTTTCCCAGATTGGAGTGGCTATAACTCCGGGCTTTATCGAAATAACTTTGATATTTCTATGATTTTCCAGAGCCAGAGCATTAAACAATATATCCATAGCCCTTTTTGAAGCACAATAAGGACTTATAAAAGGGAAATGGCCAAAACTAGACATCGAACTAATATTTATTATTCTGCCATTATCAAGAATTGGGATTAATTTTTGCGAAAATTCAAGATGAGAAAATGTATTAATTTCAAATTGCTGCCTTAATTTATCTATATCAAGCAGTTCAACCGGCCCCGCAACAACACCGCCCGCAACATTTATTAAAATATCAATTTTATCTACTTTAGATTTTATATATTCTGCCGCCCCTGCAATTGATTCTTTATCCGTCAAATCAATATAAAAATAATCAACATTATCATCATGTTCAATTAAATCAGCATTTCTATAGCCCGCAAAAACTTTATAATCTTTTGAAAATAAATTTGTCAAAGCCTTTCCTATTCCGGAAGTTGAACCTGTTATAACAATACATTTCTTACTCAAAATAAATCTCCTTAAAAATAAAGACTTTGCATAATTACAAAGTCTTTATTTTATTTTATCAAAAATACTTTTGATTACATACCCATATAAGAAGCAAACAACGGTAAATAAAGAGCTGCAGCAAGAACAAGTACAATAGCACCAATTACAATCAACATAATAGGCTCAATCATTTTTGTCATAATGTCAATAATTGTATCCAATTGTTTGTCAATGTAATTAGTAGCCTGTCCTAACATATCACCTAAACGACCAGATTGCTCACCTGTTGCAATCATAAACAGAATCATTTTAGGCATAGTTCTTGTAGAACGCAATGCTGCAGAAAGGTGCTGACCTTGCTGAACTCTAACGGTTGCCTCTTCAACCCTGGTTTCTAAGGTATGATTCGTTAACGTCATGTTAGATAAGTATAAACATTCCAAAATCGGAACACCTGCATCATATGCAACCTGCATAACTGCAATAAAGTTTGCAAAGTTTGAATATTGAATCAAATCTGTTAATACAGGTATTTTTAATGAAATGTCATCAATTTTCCATTTACTAGGTTTCCATCTAAATAAGAAGTTAATAAATGCTCCAATTGCAGCAAATCCTATCGGAATACCATACCAATTCTTTTTCAAGAATAAGCCCATTTCCATCAAAACTCTTGTAATCCAAGGCAATTGCATCCCCATTGAATCAAACATTTCTTTAAATACCGGAAATACGAATACCAGCATGACAATTACGATAAATGCAGCCAATAAAATTACGAATACCGGATACATCAATGTACCGATTACTTTTGATTTAATTGCAGCCTGTTTATTTAACAATTCCAATAAACGGTCAAGAGTCTTTTCCAATTCACCGGAATCTTCACCGGCTCTAACCAACCCGATATAAACTTGTCCAAATTGCTCAGGATACTTTGCAATTGTTCCGGCAAAAGTACCGCCATTCATAATCTGACGTCTTAATTCTGTCGCACACTGTCTAATTTTTAATTTTGCAGCGTCATTTTCAATGAACAGCAAAGATTCAATAATAGGAATACCTGCTGCCGCCAAAATCTGTAATGTAGATGTAAAGTCAATTTGTTCAGCCAAACCTAGTTTAGGCATTTTACCCGTAGGTTTCTTTTTTTCATCTTTTTTTACAGCCTGTTCTTCAGTTATATTAGTAGGCGTAAATCCCAATCTGCGAACTGCAGCACGGGCTTCACGAAGGTCATCTGCCTCAACTTTTCCTTTTACAAGTTCATTAGTTCCATCTTTTATTGCTGTATAATTATATACTGTCATAATTCCCCTATTCGCCTGCCATACCTAATACTCTGACAAATTCTTCAATAGTTGTCCAACCTTTTAAAATATGCTGGTAACAAGATTTATGCAATGTAGTCATACCATTACCCACAGCGCTCTCTTCAATTTCCAAATCATGAGCACCCTGAGCAATAAGTTTTTTAATTTCTTTAGTGATTTGCATAATTTCATATACACCTAAACGGCCTTTATATCCCTGGAACCCGCATTTATTACAGCCGACAGCTCTATAAATAGGAGTTTCCATAATTTTTTTAATTTCTTCTTCATTCTGGGTAACCATCATAGCTTCTTCTCTGGTGCAGTGGTATTCTTCCTTACAATCGTCACAAAGTCTTCTTACAAGACGTTGAGCAATTACGCCTGATAATGTTGAAGAAACAAGATAATCTTTTGCACCCATTTCAATCAAACGGGTAACAGTAGCTGCAGCTGAGTTTGTGTGGACGGTACTTAATACAAGGTGACCTGTCAATGCCGCTGAAATTGCAATTTCCAGAGTTTCGTAGTCACGAATTTCACCGACCAGAATAATATCAGGGTCCTGACGCAAAATAGCTCTCATACAAGATGCAAATGTAATACCTGCTTTCGCATTAATTTGCGATTGGTTAATACCCTCAAGCTTAATTTCTATCGGATCCTCAATTGTTGTAATATTTACAGACTCATCATTCAAACTCTTCAATACAGAATATAATGTGGTTGTTTTACCTGAACCTGTAGGACCTGATGTTAAAATAATACCATTTGGACATGATACCATCTGTTTAACTTTTTGAATATCATGTTCATTTGCACCAACCAAACTGATTTCTTTATCACCGGCTTTTAAACTTACAGCAGGAGCAAGTACACGGATACAGACCTTTTCCTTGCCTGAAACCGGCAATGTGTTGATACGGAAGTCATACGAACAATTATTGTAAGAAATTGAGAAAGTACCATCTTGAGGTCTTCTTTGTTCTGCAATATTCATTCTTGACATAACCTTGAAACGAGCAATAACAGATGTTTCAACTTTAGCAGGAACATCCAGTACTTTTTGCAGCATACCGTCTTTTCTGTAACGGACAATATATCCGTTAAGTCTCGGCTCAATATGAATATCTGATACTTTATTATCAATAGCATTTGTAATAATCTGGTTAACAAATTTTGCAACCGAGCCTGTAGAATCCTGTAATTCAGAATCAACCTGCTCCCATAGAGTGGCTTCTTCTTCTGTTTCCAGAGTTTCAGTTTTAATTTGTTCAATAATTGCTTCTGTTTGTTTTTTCTGTTCAGAGAAAAATGTATTAATTGAGTTTTGAAACTCATAATGAGTCATTAATAATTGCTTTGGATTTTGACCTGTTAAATAGATAATTTCTTTCAAAACATCCATTTTAATAGGTTTTACAACCCCTAAAATAAGAGTTTTACCATCTGAAGATATAGGAATAACAGAATTAGCCTTAATAAAATCTTCCGGCAATATGTTTACAAACTTCTTTTGTCCTGATAACTGCTCGGCAGAAACTAATTCATAACCTGTCTGATTATGAAGAACATCTTTTAACTGGTCAAGAGTAATAAGCCCCATTTCAAATAATGTTGAACCAATCGGATTACCTTTCCTTTTAGATTCAGCAAGAGCCTTCATCAATTGAACTTCCGTCAGAATACCTTTCGCAACAAGGATTTCACCTAGCTTGCCATGAGTACCGCCTGCATTTTTTGCAGAAGCATCAGCAGTTTGAGGAGCTGCAGCTGTCTGTGCTGGAAGACCTTGTGACTGAGACAGAGAAGCCGCCGGAGCTGCAGGTAAATTTTCTGCAGGGATAAAAGAGGCTAATAGTTCTCTTAAATCATCCTCTCCAACAAGCATGAATTTAATTGCTTGTTGGAAAGATTTCTTTAATATTGAATTTATTTCATCTTTATTTGAATTTTTTGAAACCGCAACGAAGAGGAAATTATCTTTTACACTAATCGGGACAAAATTATGCTGACCCATTAGATTTTTATCAATACTTTCCAGTATTTTTTTGTCTATGCTGTTTTTTAATCGTAAAATTAGTGCATTCATTTATAATTATTACTTTTCTCTTCTTATTTTAAAATTATCTTGCGTTTTATTATAATGTAGTATCATCACCGACAGCATCTTCAGTATCAACCAGAATTTGAGGTGTCAACATGATAACCATTTCTTCCTTAGCTTTAGCTGTATTAGTAGATCTAAAGAACATACCTACAACCGGTAAATCTCCAAGGAATGGAATTTTCGAAACTGTTTTATTTTCTGTTTCTTGAATCATACCGCCAATTACAAGAGTTTCACCATCTTTTATACGCAAGCCTTTTAGATTCAAGTTACGACGTTGTAATAACGTTGCCTGTAAATCCTGCTGACCTGTCTCTCCTGTAGCATATAATTGTTCTTTAATTGTCGCATATTCAGGAGCAATATCTAAAGTTACATATCCATCCGGACTAATAAACGGTGTGATAACAACCTTAATACCATTATCGTCACCTACTTCATACTCTTTTTGTACCTGAGCAGAACCAGATCCGGAAGCATTATCCAAATATTCTGATGTTACTTTTTTAACATAGTCTGATGTCAAATCAATAGTTGACTGTTGACCACTTGTTAACAAAATTCTTGGATTAGCTAATACTCTACCTTTTTTATTCTCAATCAAATAATTAATTGAATACATTAATTGTGGAGAACCCTTCCATTTAGTGACTTCACCGGAGGTATCATATTTACCTTTTTCAGAATCCCAACTTTCCGGATCTAAAATCTGGAAACCATGACCTGCAAAGAATATTGGATACATCGGATCAGTAGCAAAACCTTGACCTCCGCCAGCATTGAATGAGAAATTTTTACTCAAAAACTGCCAAGTATTATCAAAAGTCTTACTGCCAGATTCACTTAAAGAAATTATTTGAACTTCCAAATAAGCTTGCGGAGTCTTTTTGTCATTTGCAGCAATATATTCCCTTATCATATCAATTTGAGTAGGTGATCCACCTATAATTTGAATAGTTCCAAGTGTTGGGAAATATGAAACTGATAAATTTTTGAATGACAAACTGGACATTTCATCCGCAGTAACAGAAGATTCACCTGAACAAACAAGCTTACCGCCTCCTACAGATATAGAAGCATCTCCAGAGCCTCCTGAATCACCGGAATCTCCACCTTCATCAGCTGCAAAGCCTGTAGGCACACCAGCTGCAAAACCTGCAGCACTTCCGCCACCGCTTGCAGATGAAGCCCCTGATGAAGAACTTCCACCTGAAGAAGAACTGCTTGAAGATCCTTCTGAACCACTAAAAACAGTTGATGGCAACAATGTAGAACAAATCAAATCTGCCATTTCTGCAGGTGTTGTATGGTTTACCTTGAATGTTGTAACCGTTGGTTTCTTATCAAATTGCTCAACAACTCTTCTGGCCATTGCCACATCAGCAGATGTTCCAACTACAATCAATTCATTAGTAGCAGGATTTATCGTAACTGCGGGTTTATTAGACATACCCGGATTTAAATTATTTTTAGTAAATATATTTGAATTCAAAAATGATGCAAGAGCAGCAGCATTAACATATTTTACAGGAATCATAGTCATGCCTTTTGAAGCAACTGATAGAGCCTGATCTTTTGTTGAGATAACAAGGGTATTTGCTTGAATATCGTAGAACAAATTGTTGGTTGTTACAACCAGCTTTAAAGCTTCCTCCAGCGGAATATCAACCAAATCCATGGTTACAGTACCTTCAATAGCAGATGCAAAAATAATATTCATCCCCGCCTGATCTGCAAACATTCTTAAAACTTGCTTAACATCTGCATCTCTTAAACTTAAATTAACCACAGAATCTGCATTGGAAATCTGTACTCCAGAACGAATATCCAAAGCTGAAACTTCACCGGATCTAATTCTTGGCATATCTGAATTATTACTGCCATAAAAATCGCTAACTGCAAATGCTGAAGTTACCGAATTTGTAACAACAAAAGCTGATAACATGACACTTGCAATAATTTTTTCTCTAATCTTATTTTTCATATTTGCTCCTGCTTTATTTATTTTATTAACCTTTTCTTCCACCAAATCTGTTCTTCAAATTATACAAATCATTCTGAGTTCTATTGAAATCTTCTCTGGAGAACAATTCACCAATGCTGGCTGAATAAATATTTGATCCCATGCCTACTGTAATCCAGTTCGGATTAATTTGAACAACTTTATATTCTTGTCCGATAATCTTATCACCTTGACGTACAAGATAATCTTTATCATCAACATTTATAATTGCTGAAGGATTTGAACTATTATACATAATTCCGACAACTTTTGTTCTTGTAATCTTTGCAGCAGCAGAGGAACTTGAAGCCAGTGATGTCGGAGGAACTGGCAAATTGAAACTGTATGGACTAATATCATCAAGTTCACGAATAGATTTACCTTGAAGATTTTTAATTTTTGCAATTTCGGCATTATGCGCATTAGCTTCAGCTATAGCAGAATTTCTTGCATATTCAAAAGCTGCGATTTCATCTGATGGCATAAATGGATCTGCACGACCAATGGTTGTTACATCATAAGAAACCATGCTGCTAGCCTGATCGGAAGCAACATCCATATCAACTTTCTTATCTTTTGCAGGAACATTTGCTTCCTCTTGAACAGCCGGCATTGCCTGCCCTTCATCTGAAGTAGCAACAGGTGTAGAAACATCTTCTTTAGCACCACCTATATTCTGCAAAAAACCGCATCCGCCGGCAACTATACCGACAAAAAAGACAACAACTAACAAAGTTAAAACACACTTTCCTCGCTTGCTGAAAGTGCTATCTATCCAACTCTCGTTCCTGTAATAATTTGTATTCACGTTATCCTACCCATCTAATAAGTTTATATAATTACATTATATTAAAGCTCTTATAATTGTGTATCAGTTATTTAAAGTATTTTATTAAATTTGACTGTCCTACATAAATAATATCATAATCTTCAAATTATGGCAAAAAACGCAATTATTTATATCTACACAGAAACAAAACCTTAAAACCCAATAAGCACAATAGTTTCAAGAGTTTATATTTTGTAACATTTTAACTTAAAAAAAATTTCAATCCATAGATTTACATCAAATTACTGACGTATACTTAATCTTTCCAGCATTCTAACAAAACGTACTATTTTAGCCTCAGAATCAGCAGTAATAGAATCCACAAGAATAGTTTTAGCGCCCAGAAGTTTACCGCACAAAATATCTGTAAGAGGCCTATCTCCGACCAAAACACACTCTTCTGGTTTTACATTATGTTTACTCAAAAATTGTCTAACAGGACCTGTCTTAGGCTTACAAGCTTCAAACAACATTGGAAAATGTGATATTGCTCTGACTTTTTCTATATATTCCTTATTCTTATTATTGGAAACAACCGCCATAAAAAAGTTTTCTTGAACATTTTTTAACCAGGTATACGTTTCATCTGTATAAGTTGCTGATTTCGAAGCCATAATTGTACTGTCCAAATCAAGCAAGACGGCCTTGACTCCATTCTGTTTTAATTCTTCTAAATCAATATCATAAATACTTTTTAAATTATAATCAGGTTTAAGAAACATGTTCTTTTACTCCAATTGTTCTAGCCAGAGCCACCGCATAATCTTCCGGCTCATTTGATAATTTCAAATAAACATCAGCATTTGTATTTGCAAGCTCTAAATTATTACCCTTTTCATCAAAAATTTCTTCAATTTTGGAAACAAATTGTTCTTTTGGAGTAATAATTTCTACTTCATCTCCAAGGTAGACTTTATTCTTCACTTTTACTAAATAAACATTATCATCCTTTTGCGATGAACAATCAATTTCAAAAATTTTCTTTTTATCATGAAATTCAAACAGAAAATCTGCACCCGCCAAACCTTTTGAAATATCATAACTATAACTGTCAGGATTGTTTTCACCAAGAGCAAAACCTGTAGTATATCCACGATTGCCAACTTTTTTTAATTCAATGAAATATTTTGATAAATCTGCATTTTTATTTTGGGTAATTTCATCAATTGCAGCCCTGTATGTTTTTGCAACTGCAGAAACATAATATAAACTTTTAGTTCTTCCTTCAACTTTGAAAGAATCAACACCAGCGTCAATCATCTCTTTTAAATGCTCAACCAGACACAAATCTTTAGGACTCAAAATATGTGATCCGCGTTCATCCTGATTAATTTCATAATATTGTCCAGGGCGAGTCTCTTCAACCAGTTTATAGCTCCAGCGGCAAGGCTGTGAACAATTTCCATGATTTGCTTTTCTTTCGCCATTTGTAAAATAATCACTCAACAAGCATCTGCCTGAAAATGACACACACTGAGAACCATGCACAAAACATTCAATTTCCATATCAGGAACCTGACGTTTAATCTCTGATATTTCCGGCACAGAAAGTTCTCTGGCCAAAACTACACGTGTTGCACCCATATCCTGCCAGAATTTAACACACTCGTAATTTAAAATATTTGTCTGTGTACTAATATGAATTTCTGTATCCGGCATATATTTTTTTAGTAATCTTAATATACCAAAATCACTAACAAGCACAGCATCAGGATTTGCGTCTTTTATAATATCCATGCATGCTTCCAGATGTTTGATATCCTCATTAAAAGCAAAAATATTTAAAGTTAAATAGGCTTTTGCCCCCAATTTATGAGCTAAGTCAACTGCAGACTTTAGATTTTCAAGAGTGATAATTTCACCCTTGCGCATAGCTCTTAAGCTAAAATCAACTACGCCGAGATAAACTGCATCAGCACCATACCTGACAGCGTATTCCAACTTTTCTAAATTGCCGGCCGGCATCAATAATTCAACATTTCGCATAAAACAATAATAAGCTAAACTAAATTAATAATCAACCAAATAGGTGATGTTGTTTTTTCATAAATGTAGACAATAGATATATACAAAACAGTTTATGGGAGAAATTTATATGCAGACTCTTACTAATGCAACCAGCACAATTAAAGAAATTTGGTCTTATCAGCATCCAGTAATGCACACATGGTTTGTATTCAGTGCGGCTTCATTAGGATGCATGTTTACACTTTTATTCTTTGTATTTTAATTAATACATTGAAAAACCTATACAAATACCCCGAAAAAAAAATGAACAAGAACTTATTATAGTTCTTGTTTTTCGTATTCAAGTTTAAAATAATTTTGCAATTTGAAAAGCATTATTGCGCATAATAAAACTGCAGCCGCAACAAGTCCCAGCCAAAAACCTCTTAGATTTAGCCCAAAGTGGAAAGCTAACGTATACCCTAATGGAATTGCTACGCACCAATATGCTACAAAATTTGCAAATAAAACAATATTTGTCTGCTTAATACCTTTACAAATGCCCGCAAGAGCAATCTGCAAGCCGTCAAATATTTGAAAAACACCTAATATACACATAACAGGGATTGCAATTTCAAACAATTTATTATCAACAGTAAATATTCCTACAATACTTCGTGAAAAAGACCAGAAAATTATTGCACTGCATAGCATAAAACCAACAGACATAACCGTTCCTACCAAAGAGTATTTTTTCAAATCATAAGAATTTTTTGCGCCGTTAGCAAAACCAACCTTAACCGCAATAGAATTTGAAATCGCAAACGGAACCATAAAAGATATGGTTGTTAATGTACAAACTAAATTTTGAGCTGCGGCATAAACACCAGACACTCTGCCCATAATTATAGCAATACTATTAAATGCAACAAATTCAACAAGAACAGCCAGCGAAATAGGCATACCTATTTTCACCATACTTTTATAATAACCTTTTTCTTCATAATTTCGAAATGACATATTAATATAACAATATATTAATAAAGCAAAGCCCATAAAATAACGAACCAAAAGACTTGCAATTGCCAAACCTATAACTCCGAGAGATGGTATAGGTCCAAACCCGAAGACCAGGGCAAGGTTTAACACAACATTAAGAAAGACACAAAACATTGTTACAATATTAGGGAATAAAACTATTTCAAACGCTTGCAAAAATTCTTTTAAACAAGCATGCAAATACGCACCAAAAGTACTTAACGCGGTGATAAGCATATAATCCTGAATATTTGGAACTAACTTAGCCTCAAATCCCATTTTTGGAATAATAGGGATACATGAAACTATTGCCAGCGAAGTAATTAGTGCTAACAACATTGAAAATCTGATAGATGGATAAAAATATTTTTTTATAGCCTTTTTCTCTCCGCGATAATTCGATAGCAGAGGAGAAATACTGGAAATTAATCCAAAACCGAAAGTAAGAATACAGTTAACAATTGCAGTAGCAATACTAATTGCGGCAAATGTATCTGTCGAATGCCTGCCCGCAATCACAACATCTCCTACCCCTATCAGGATAAAACCTAAATTACCCATTATAATCGGGGCAGCAATAGTTAAAAGTTCTTTTATATAATATTTAATATTTTTCTCACACATCACTTTCAATGGTACCACAAAAAAATAACATACAACATTACTTGAACTTATGGACTTATATACAAAATTCCAGCAAATATGCTCTCAACGTACTCTTAACGTCATTCAAACCTGCCTAGAAAATTAGTTAAGATGCCAAACCATCTTTTACTGTCCCCTGAACTGACGGAATGTCACCCTGAACTTGTTTCAGGGACTCAAGCAAAGACTAATCACAATAGATTCCGAAACAAGTTCGGAATGACTAATATGTCTGTACAAGAATTATTATTACAATGTCATCCTGAATTTATTTCGGAATCTATCTGTTAGGCGTTTGACCGGAGCCAATCACACACCCGAGAATAAAACCAATTGCAGCACCCCAGGTAAAATTAGACCATCTGATTCGCTTAAAAGCATCCGAAGCAACATTATCCATCAGCGCTTCAGATTTTTTAAAACTTTTAAAATTATCCTCCAAGCCCTTTTTTAATACTGAAACTATATCTTTATCAGTAATAGATTTTTTTAATTCAACACATTTCGCATTGATAGCCTCAACATCTTCAGCTACCCCCTGTTGCAGTAAAAATAATTTATTCTCAGGTTTAACCTTTTTATCCATAACCTGTATTGCAGAATTTTTGAAAAACTCTAGTTTATCTTCAGTATCTTCTTTTACGATATTAAAGGCTGTCCTGACAAATCTGTCTTTCGTAACCGGAAGAAAATATGCATTCATACCAATCAATCCCAGACAGGCTCCAGCTCCGATTGACTTTGATTTATTTTGATTCTGAACTCCGGAAATATTCATTGACATACTGCAAAACTCCTGTTATTTTACTCTTTGTCTAATGGAAAACATGTAAAAAATAAAATTTGCTACAATATTAAAAATTTATTTCTCACAAGTGAAGACTTATATACCAAAAGTTCACTAAATATACTAAAAGTATAAATATACTGTCATCTAAAACTGCCTAGAAAAATAGTTGAGTTTACGAAACATAATTTTCCAGGCAGTTCTGTAGTTCTAAATTTAATGTTACTTTAATTTTAGTGACCGTTATATAACTTTCTAAAGTAGTCATCATCTGTAGATGCAAAAAATGCACAGGTCATACCATTATCTTTATCTGAACCGTTGTCACTACAGAAAGCAGAAGGATCTTTGCTCCACTTTTCAGTTGTTCCAGGTGCACCTAAAGGCAATACATCTCCATCAACAACTTCAAATGCAAACAAGTCATATCCAAGTCTGTTTGGACGTTTATTTTTCCCATTAATATCTACAAGTACCAATAAACCGTTAGGATGATTCTCAGGATTCTCAACAGCAAATAACATACCATTATTTATAACAAATGCACCATCATCTAAATATTGAGCATCCATTTTGGTATTTCCTCTTTTATTCAGGTAATCAGAGGTACTATCCCTATTTTCTGTAGAAATACAAACTGAATCATTGGTTGCTGCATACACACCGCAGTCAATAGTAACTTTGTTATATTCCTTTAGGACACGATAAAAAGAACCTGCAGGCAAATAACTTTTTGGATCAACTGACACATTATCAGCATCCATATCTGCTATTGATTTTGCAACAAGAGAATAAGCCGTATCAAATTGTGCTTTTGCCTGAGCAGCTTTTTGTCCTAATACAAGCTGCGGCATAACCAATACTGCAACAACCCCTATAACAGTAAGTGCAATCAGTATTTCTCCCAGTGTAAACCCTGATTTTTTTCTATTCATAGTAATATCTTTTCCTCATTTAACTTCTTTTTAATTATAACATATTTTTTATTAACCCTCAAGATATCCATTTTGGAACTTATACAATTTCACTACCCCTGGTTAAATTTGCCGTACAGAATTGACTAGAAAATTAGTTAAATCTACGAAACACAATTTTCTGTTTCTACCCGGTGTTTCAGGGACTCAAGCAAAGACTAATCACAATAGATTCCGAACCGAGTTCGGAATGACTAGTGCCCTAAAACAGAGATTCTTCGGTCGTACACTCCCTCAGAATGACATATAACGAAAGAGCATCATAACATATTACAAGAGATTCAGAACCTGGTTTGAAGATTTCGCAATAAAAAAGACGCCTTAAGATAGGCGTCTTTTTTATTGCTTTTTGTTACTTTAGACTATTTAGAAATAGTTTCAAAGATAACATTAAACGCTTCAGGATCTTTAACTGCTAAGTCAGCAAGCATTTTTCTATTAACAACAATGTTAGCTTTTTTACAAGCATTAACAAATCTTGAATAGCTCATACCACGTTCTCTAACAGCAGCATTGATTCTTACAATCCATAATCTTCTCATATTACGTTTTGTAGTACGTCTATCTCTGTAAGCGTATTTTAAAGCTTTCATAACAGCAATATTAGCAACTTTGAAGATTCTGCTTCTAGCACCAATAAAGCCTTTAGCAAGTTTTAATATTTTTTTATGTCTTTTACATCCGACATTGCCACGTTTAATTCTCATTTTTTATGCTCCTATCTTGAATACTTCTTGTATGGTAACTCTTTAGATACCAATGCTACATGTGACTCAGAAACGCCAACCATCTTGAAAATTCTACGTTTTCTAGATGCTGACTTGTGTTGGAGCAAGTGGCCTATACCTGCTTGTCTTTTCATAATTTTACCAGTTGCTGTTACTTTGTAACGTTTTGCAGCTGATTTGTGTGTTTTCAATTTTGGCATTTTCTTCTCCTTTTGTTTTAAAGTAGTAACTAAAAAATTACAGGCATACCAAAGCCTATAATTTTCGGCTGATATTATCATATTACGAAAAACAGATATTTGCAAGTGTATAGAAATATTTCTTAAAACTTCAAATATAAAAGACTTTTACAGCAAATGATATCCATTTATACCATTGTAATATAAGCTTTTAAAATTTTATTTTCCAAGGTATCATTAATAGCTTTTTGGACATTATCTATTCTATACTCTGTAGACAACCCTGAAACTTTTACCTGTTTTGATTTTAAAAGCTCTAAAGAATCTTTTAAATCAGCAGGGGATGGAGAGTAACTACCCAATACAGTCAGCTCTCTATAGTAAATTTCATTATTTGCATACCCGCTATTTAAAGGAGTACTTGAGAAAACCAGAATTTTACCGCCGTCTCTCACGTATTTTAATGCTGTAGAAATTGCTTTATCAGAACCTGAAGTCATAAATACACCATCAACAGAAATACTTTCACACATTTCTGTAACTTTGAATGCCTCAATTCCCATATTTTTTAATAATTCAACTCGGGAAGTTATTAAATCACACCCGATAACATTCATACCAAAAGCTTTCAGTGCCTGAGCCATCAATATCCCTATAGACCCCAGCCCGACAACCAGAGCTGTAGAATTTTCCCTCAAATTAGCCCTTTTCACAGCTCTTATACAGCAGCCCAATGGTTCATAGAATGCAGCTTCATCATTTTTTAAATTTTCAGGCTTTAAATAGGCCACATTGTTAAGATGTTCTTCTGAAACGTATACCAACTCACTAAAACCTCCGGGTCTAATGTTAGTTTCTTTAAAATGTCTGCACATAGAAACATTTCCATTCTTGCAATACTCACATTTACCGCATGGAATATGGTGTGAAGTTACAATAACATCGCCTTTTTTAAAATTAGTATCTGTATCAATTTCCACAATTGCAGCCACAATTTCATGTCCGAGAACAGTACCGTTTTTTGCCAAACCTTGCGTAAGTTTCACAATATCAGACCCGCAAAGCCCGCATCCTAAAACTTTTACAACCGCACCTTTTCTGCCGTTAAGTTTCTCGTCTTCTCTATCTTTAATTACAATAGTTCCGTTTTCAATTTCTGCTGCTTTCATAATACCTCCACCATGTAATTTTAGCACAACAAGAGAATTGCTGCATTCAAAACTAAAAGGAAATTATTACCAGCATAACAACTTTTTGCGCTAACTCTATAACACGCTTATACATGCACGCGCTGATGAAACGTCCCCCTAACAGACAAAGCATCACCCTAAAATAAGTAAAAGGTCATCCTGAATTTATTTCAGGATCCCAGTCAAAACGTGCAACAAAGAGATTCCGAAATAAATTCGGAATGACAAATATATCTAAGAGAATAATGATTATTTCTGTGTCATTCTAAGCTGACGGAACGTCACCCTGAATTAGTTTCAGGGTCTCATGCAAAACGACTGACCCAGCGATTTTGAACCAAGTTCTGAATGACATTTTTATATGTTGAACATATTTATTAATTCCAAGGATAATCAGAATTAATTTTCCAGCCATCCTTATAAATTACGGCAGCACAAGCAGTACCGGGTCCTGTACGTTTTCCCTGTCCATCCCCGCTATGCGAGCCTAGTTTATTACATGACCTTAAAACTTTACTTGGAGCCATCAATTCTTCTCTGGAATACGCAACATGCGGGGCTCCGCAATTATCAAAACCACCAGGGTAAATTCCATTTTTTACATTCTTCCATTTTTCAAACCCATAATCACACAGATTAGCATTGTTATATGTATAGAACACAAAAATATCTTTGCCTAAAACATTACGCCCACCTCTTCCATTTATATCCACAAGGATGGAAATTAAGTTAGTACCGTCTATTTTGTTAAAACCAAGTATCATACCATTATTTAAAACTAAACTGTAAGGCACTGTTTCTGTCTGTTTTTTACCGCTTAAATCATAGTAACCGTAGAAATTCGCAGTTTTCCAACAGCCGTCAGACATTTTTGTACAAACTTGAGCAACCTTAAGATAAGGTTTAAAATATTTTTCCGCAAAATCCTTAGTTGAAAGAGTTGTGTCAAACTCATTTGATCCTTCTTCATCAGTGTCTTGAGCGTACATTTTAACAGCCTGATTCAATATTGATTGAGCAGCAATAATACCGGTAACCGCAGCTTTTTTCTGATGTGCAGCAATCAAATTTGGGATAGTGATCGCAGCAACTACGCCAATTATCCCGAGGGTTATGAGGACTTCTGCAAGGGTAAATGCTGCTTTGTTATGCGTCATTCCGAATTCATTTCGGAATCTATTTGTTTGGCATTTTGTTTCAGCTCCTAAAACAAGTTCAGGATGACTGTGCGAGGTTGGATTTGGAAAATAATTTAAAATAAATATTTCTAAAGACCTTAGAATACTGTCAGAGTAAGGCTTTAAAAGGTTACCCCCCCCCGATTTTCTTGTTATTGTTGAATTTTAGCATATTTACACCCTCCAAATTTACAGAACTAAACACTTTAAGTATAACATTATTTTCAATTTAGTCAACAGTTGAGGTCTCTACAAAATCAGCAAGAACCACATTGCTTAAAAGAATTCCTTGATTTGTCAATGCATACCCTTTTGATGTTTTTTTCAATAATTTTAAATCCTCATACTTATTTAATATTTCGCAGTATTTTTGAACAAAATCAATATTATATTTATTATTTATGTAATCTATATCCACACCTGACATTATACGGAAACCTAGAAAAATTTCTTCCTCTAATTTTTCTTGAGTTGTCAAAAAATGTTCCTCATTGCGAATTGTAGGATTTTTTATATAATCTTCCAGATTTTCTTTATTTCCATAGCGAACACCTCTCTTATACCCGTGGGCTGCCACCCCGAAGCCATAATACTCTTCATTTCTCCAGTATGTAAGGTTGTGCCTTGAATTAAACCCTTTCTTTGAAAAATTACTCACCTCATAATGTTCAAATCCGCAATGTTCAAGCAGCTCTATTGCCCCTAAATACATATCAGCCTGCATATCTTCATCAGGTAAATTTTCCGGTACATTTTTAGAAAAATAACACCCGTCTTCTATTTTTAAACCATATAGTGAAATATGCTGTATTCCCAAATCTGCTCCCCGTTTCAAATCATCATAAAACATTTGCAAAGTTTGAGAGGGCAATCCATAAATAAAATCAAGGCTAATATTTTTAAATCCGGCTTTTTGAGCAAAACCAATTACTTTCTCCACCTGCTCAGAATTATGCCGCCGATTTATCAACTTTAAAATATTATCATTAAAAGTCTGACACCCGAAACTTAGCCTATTTATTCCCAAATCTGATAGAACCCGCAAATAATCATAACTAATTCCCTCCGGATTTAATTCTGTTGTAACTTCAGTACTCTCTGTAAAATTTAAAAGATTCAAAATATTTGCAAATTCACATGCATCAAGCATTGATGGAGTGCCTCCGCCAAAATAAATAGTATCCAGCTGTTCATTTTCATAAAAATTTAAAATTTCTTTTTCCAGTGAATCCAGATAATCTTTTTTCATATCAGGACGATTAAAAGAAACAAATGAACAGTAATGACATTTTGACCTGCAAAACGGGATATGTATATAAACACTTTTTACCATAAAAGAAATATACCTCAAAGAAAAATCAAAAACACCACTTTTAAAACATTTTATCTTTGCTATTCAATTATTTTTGTAATAGAATCCAAAATATGGATATCACATTAAAAAGCAACAATACCCTGGAATTTGATAAAGTAAAAGAAGAATTGGCAAAATGCGCAAAATTTGAACAAAGCCGAAATTTGTGTTTGCGCTTAAAAACATTTGATGATGCAAAAACAATAAAACAACAAATAGAATTAACAAGAGAAGCAAAAAGAATACTTGATTACGCTAAAGATACTCCTACTGAATATATTGCAAATATTGCAAGAATCAAAAATAATTCTGCAGTATCTTACCTTTGTGAAGAGGAATTAAATGACATTGCGAAAACAATGAAATCGTCAAGACTGTTAAAAAGATTTATTCTTGAAAATTCTGATTCAGAATGGCTATTAAAAAATTTAGCAGAACAACTGGTTTCAGATAAAGATGTTGAAGAAAAAATCTTTTCTACTTTTGATGAAAGTCTAAATATCAGACAAAATGCAACTCCGGAACTAAAAGGATTATATTCATCTTTGAGGGATTCTGAACAAAATCTGCGAGATCAGATAAACTCACTTTTAACCAATCCTAATTTTTCAAAATATTTGCAGGACAATATATATACTCAAAGAGATGACAGAATTGTATTTCAGGTAATAGCATCCAACAAATCAAAAGTACCCGGGATTGTACATGATGTTTCTTCATCTGCAAAAACATTTTATATTGAACCGGCCCAGCTTGTACCACTAAATAATAAAATTAGAGAAGTAAAATCAAAAATTCATGCAGAATGCATAAAAATATTAGTAAATCTTACTAATTTGGTAAAAGAGTATATGCCGGATTTAGAAATCTGCGAAAAAGTAATGGCTGAAATCGATTTTCACTTTGCAAAAGCCAGATATGCTGTAAAAATCCAAGCCGTTGAGCCGGAACTTTCTGAAACTCGTGATATTTACTTTGAAAATATGAAGCATCCGCTCTTATTGACTTGCTGCGAAAATGTAATATCCAACAATTTTGAAATAGGACAAAATTATCATTCTGTAATCATAACAGGTTCAAATACAGGTGGTAAAACAGTTACACTGAAGACTATCGGTTTATTTATCCTTATGGCAAAAGCGGGAATGTTTTTACCTTGCACTTGTGCAAAACTTTATCCGTTCAAAAATGTTTTTGCAGATATAGGAGATGCCCAAAATATTTTGCAAAGTCTTTCAACGTTTTCATCACACATGACAAATATTATTGAAATTTTGAATAAAAGTAATGAAAATTGTTTTGTACTTCTTGACGAAATTTGCGCAGGAACAGACCCTGTAGAGGGTGCAGTACTAGCTCAAGAAATACTGGAAAAACTGGCGCAAAAGAAAGTAACGAGTGTTATCACAACTCACTATGGAGAACTGAAAGTCCTTGAATATAACAACAGCTTCTTTAAAAATGCTTCGGTTGAATTTAATACTGAAACACTCCAGCCTACATACAAACTTTTAATCGGTATTCCGGGGTTAAGTAACGCAATATCTATTGCTGCAAACCTTGGTTTAGATAAAGAGATTGTTTCTAAAGCAAAAAATTTACTGTTAACTCAAAAAGATACTTCAGTTGCAGTTGTTGAAAAACTACAGGAAACACATCAGGAATTGTCAAAAAATCTTGAACAAGCTCAAGAGTTAAAAGAAACTTCATTAAGTATAAAGAAAGAATACGAAGAAAATTTAAATCAAGTTAAAAAAGATAAGAAAAAAACAATAAAAAATATCAAAAATAAATTTGATATGGAAATAATGGAAGCTAGGGCTGAAATCAAACAAATTCTTGATGAACTTCGTAAAGAAAAATCAGAAAAAATTGCAAGAAGAGCATACTCACGAATTGCAAAACTCGAAGAAGGTTTTAGAGGCGAATTAGATAAAGCTTCCGATAAACAAAAATATCTTGAAATAGATTGGGATAAAGTTGTTATAGGAGACGTTGTCATGATAAAAGATTTACACCAGAAAGTAAAAATTTTATCACTACCGGATAAAAACAAAAAGCTGTTTGTAGATATGGGCAGTATGAAAATGAAAGTAAAAAAAGATGAATTAGCTGTACTGGATGAAAACTACAAAGAACCAACAAAAGTAAAAATTCCAGGAACATCATTTAACAAATTTGAACTTAAGCGCTATACCATGTCCTCAACACTTGATTTAAGAGGATTTAGAGTTGAAGAAGCGCTTGATGAAGTTGAAAATTACCTAGATAAAGCAAGCTTAGCAAACCTATCTCCGGTATATATTATCCACGGACACGGCACAGGAGCCCTAAAACAGTCCGTAAGAGATTTCTTAAAATCATCTCCATATGTTGCAAAATTCAGACCCGGAGAAGATGCAGAGGGCGGCGACGGAGTCAGCGTTGTTGATATAAATTAAACTCGACTATATACATAGCAAAAGATATATAAATTTTCAGGATAAACACCAATTTTTAATTGATATTATAAAAAAATGTGATATTATATTATATACAATGATAATTGGAGAACGTTATGGATATAACATATTTAAGAAAAGAAAATGAGCTTGTTGACTTATTTTGTACACTAGCAGAAATTCCATCCCCATCCTTACAGGAAGAAAAAGTTATTGAGTGGATATGTGATTATTGTAAAGAAAATAACCTGAGTTTTGAACTGGATAATTACAAAAATATTTATATAACAATTCCTGCTACAGATACAACCAAAGAACCGATTTTATTATCTTCACATCTGGATGTTATCGGCGATGATTCACCTGTAAAAACATATCTTGATGGAGATTTAATAAAAGCTGAGGGTAGAACACTCGGAGCAGACGACAAAGCCGGAGCTGCAAATGCACTTTATTTTGCAAAAGCTCTATCAACCAGAACAGATTTACGACACGGCGGATTAGAAATTCACTTTACCAGAGATGAAGAAGCCGGAATGACAGGGATTAAAAATACAGATTTTTCAAAAATCAACTCTAAGTACGTTTTAGTCCTAGATAGCGATGCACTTGGTCAATGTCTTGTTTCAGGTGCAAGCTATGTTATGGTTGATTTGAGAATCAAAGCGCCCAAAGGCGGTCATTCTGGGAATGACATAGGTGATCCTACAAGAGAAAATGCCGCAAAATTAATTGCAGACTTAATCTCAGAAATGCCACAGGGCGCATATTACTCTGAAAATGGTAAAGTTGTCACATCTTGCAATATCGGCGGTATTACAGCAGGAAATCCTGAAGTAACAAATGTTATAAATACCGATGCTTATGCAACTTATTCAATTAGAAGCTCCCGAAAAGATAAAGAAAATGAACTAATAAAATTAATGCAAGATACAGTTAATGCCTTTAATAATGAGTATGAAGGAATTGCTGAAGCTGTTATAACATTTACTGAAAAAATGCCAATGTTTGAAAAAAATGCAGACGAATATTTACCTATTCTTTTTGAAGCTTGTGCAAAAAAATTAGGAATAGAACCTGAAATTTCTTCATTCCATGCCGGTGCCGAAACTCATATATATGCAAACAAACTGAATGCACAAGGCGAAAAATTCTCACCTTACTTAATAGGATTAGCAACTGTATGCAATATGCACTCAAATAGAGAATACGTCGACTACAAAACAATGTTGAAAGGGCAGGAATTACTTAAAGAATTGTTTGAAACTTTTAATAAGTAATCCTCAACAAATAAAATGACAACTCTTATCAAGCTAAACCTTGCAAGAAATTGTATAAAATATATTATTAGAATATACGGGATAAAAGAAATTTTTGTCCCGTATTATACTTGTAATACTGTTTGGCATGCAATCAGAGAAGAGCAGTGCAAAATAAACTTCTATCACATAAATAAAAATTTCATGCCGGAACCAGAATTTAAAGAGAATGATTTTATTCTTTATAACAACTATTTTGGATTATGCGGAAATAATTGTGAAAAACTTGCTCAAAAATATAAAAACATTATTATAGATAATTCTCACAGCTTTTATACAAAACATACAGGGATAGCCAGCTTTAACTCATTGAGAAAATTTTTCAAGGTGCAAAACGGAGCATATTTATATATAGAAAAAGAATCTTCGACTAAAGGTTTTAACGTAGATAATCTGGAATTAACACCGGTAATAATGCAAAATGATTATCAAAAATTTGTATATAATGAACTGGCACTAAACAAAGAAAAAAATATAAAATTAATTTCTCCTGAAGTAGAGAAAACCATGAACAGCATTGATTTTGAACAGGACAAGCTGCAAAGATTAACATGGTATCAAAAATATACTAAATTTTTTGATGAATTTAACAAAATCAAGCTTAAAACAGACGAAAATAATATCCCCTACTGTTATCCTCTTTGTACATCAAATGAAACAATTTTAAAATCTTTTTCAGATAATAAATTAATTCTTTTAAAATTATGGAATAATATTCCAAAAAAGTTCAAAGAACATGAATTTTTAAATAACACTCTGGCATTACCGCTAAATGATATAACAACATTCAATAAAATAATTAGTATTTACAAATAAAGTAAAGAAAAGGCGGGGAGAGTTGGATATTTTCCCCGCTCGTAACATAAATTGGGAATTTATATTATATAAAGCTCTAAGTTAAATTTTTACGTTTCATTAGCAATACCATTGGAGCAACAAAAAAACAAGCTATTGCAAATATTCTGAATGTATCTATATACGCCCATAAAACTGATTGTTGCAACAATTGGTTATATAATAACCCTTTTGCAGCATAAACTGCACTTGCCATATCAGTATTACTTAAAAAAGCCCCTGTATAAGCTTGAAGTCTTTCTATAAATGCAGGATTTAATTCCGTTAATTTGCCAACCATCATATTCTGATGCATTTGACCAAAACGAGAAATACATGTGGTAACCAGAGATGTACCAACAGCCGCACCTACATTTTTCAAAAGATTTTGCACTCCGCTGGCATTTGTAAGCTGTTCATTTCTTAACGTCCTGCAAGATAATTCAACCAGAGGAACCATAGCCATTACCATCCCGAGCCCGAATAAAAAGTTCGGGAACCCTATATTTCCTAACGAAATTTGCAAATTAATTTCACCAAAAGCCAAACCACCCAAACCAAGAATGATTAAACCTGAAGATACCATCTTTCGCTCACCGATTTTAGTAATAAATATCGCACTAAAAACAGTAGCAGCAAGGCACCCAGCACCCCGCGGCACCATAGAAATTCCACTCAGGAATGGGGTATAGCCCATCATACTCTGAAGCATTGAGGGTAAAATTGCACTGGAAGCCATCATTACACCCATCAATACTATTTGAATAACAGTTCCGAAAAAGAAATTTCTATCTTTCATTATTGATAAATCAACAAGAGTATTCTTTCTGGTCAATTGAGAAATTAAAAACAGAATTCCTGCAATACACGAAACTGCAGTCATCCAACAAATCCAGGTTGAGCCAAACCAATCAGCATCATTACCTTTATCTAACACTATTTGCAGGCAAACAAGCCATACTGCAAGAAATGCAAACCCGATAGAATCTAATTTAACCCCTTTTTGTTTTTTAGCATAAGGAGGTTCTTCAAGTAATTCTTTAGCAGCCGCTAATACAAAAAATCCAATAGGAATATTAATATAATAAATATACGGCCACGACCAGTTTTCGGTAATCCATCCACCAACAGCAGGTCCAATAATTGGAGCAAACACAATACCCAGACCAAACAAAGCCATTGATTGCGGACGTTTTTCTTTAGGAAAACTTTCCATCATTATAGCTTGGGATAGCGGCAAAATTGCACCGCCACCAATTCCCTGTAAAAATCTGGCAAGTACCATCATTATTAATGAATTAGCAACTCCACACAGAAATGATGCCAGAGTAAAAATAATTATACTCAACATAAAGAAATTCTTTCTACCAAACAATTTACACAAAAAATCTACCGCGGGAATAATAATTCCACTTGCAATCAAATAAAATGTAATTACCCAGGTAGCTTCATTATGACTGCAGGAAAAAGAACCTGCCATATACGGCAATGCGACATTAGATATAGTTTCATCAAGAGCATACATAAAAACTGATGCCATTAATGGTACTGATATTAACCATGGATTTTTAGATGGTTTCCACTCAGTCGCTGGAGGATTATTTGGTTGTATTATATTTTCACTCATTGTATTTTATTAATTTTATCTACTCAAAAACTATGTTACTAACTGATTCTATAACAGAGCGCAAAGCCCTAAGCTGCTCTATCATTTTATCAATTTCCTCATCTGACATTGCTTCCTGAAATTTTTTAATAGAGGGCTTCAAGTTTTCAGTAATATCTTTGTATAACATATACCCTTTTTCTGTTACACCTGAAACTTTTATCAACTTTCCGCCACGTTCTTCAACATGGCGCTCTATCAAGCCTTTTTCTTCTAAAGACATTAAAAAACGTCCGGTATGGGCTTTACCTTTTAAGATTAATCTGGCCAAATCAGCCTGTGACAAATTCGGACGTGCAATAATTGTATCCAGAACAGAAAATTCCTCAATTGATAATTTTTCAGTATAAGACTCTATCAACCGTCTTGCATTTTCATGACAAACTCTTGCGGTTAATTCTATCTCATAAGGAAGACTATCTATATAAAATCTATCTTTCATTTTTGCCTCACCAGCCATGTAGAACATTCTCATCTTGTATATATCTTTGCATAGATATATCTACTAGTCAAGATGGAAATTTTTCATTGGCAGGAATTCCTGCATTGACTAGAAAATTAGCAGAGTTTACGAAACGTAATTTTCTGTCATGTCGAACTGACAGAATGTCATCCTGAACTGGTTTCAGGATCCCAATCTAAGCATCCAACAATAAGATTCCGAAACAAGTTTGGAATGACGACTACAGCAGATGTTTGTCCTCAAACTCAAACCAATCGTCATACCGAAGATTTTGCCGAAGTATCTAAAATAGAGTCTTCGGTCACACCTCTGCACTCGCATTAAACGGGACTCCACTACGTTCTCGCCCTCTGCTCGTGCAGGCTCAGAACGACAATTTTTCCCTCTCCCATTTGCGAGAGAGGGCTGGGGTGAGGGCAGTATCAAAAACACTTCGGCTGACACCTCAGTAAATCAGCTTTAACAGACCGACAAAAAAATTTAAAGCCGGATTAGCAAATCCGGTCTACTTAATGTTTAATTCAATTATCTAACCAAGACTATTTGAGTTCATCATACTAAAACATTTATAATTTAGCCTTATAGACCTACTCCTTGAGAATTTTTTCATACTTATCTAAATTATCAAGAAGATTTTGCACATTATTCTCATTTTCAGATGGAATCTCCTCCGGCTGTAAATTTAATTTATTGGCAAGCTCAACAGCTTTCATATCTGCTTTTGCCTGAACTGCTACCTTCAAAATTTCGGGCATATTTAAAGCTGTAGGATTTTCACTTGCCAGATTTTCATAGTATGAATCTTCATAATCTTTATTTAAACGAAGTTTCCAATTTGTATCATTTTCCTCTCCGCCTTTATTATAAGTTTTGCCAATACCAAAGAAATCAGCGAATGAGATTTGGATTTTTTTACATGTTAAAAATAGTTCGGCAAACTTTGCCTTAACTCTCTCAGAATCATTATTGTCTATTTGCTTACAGAACGAATCGCGGTATTGGGCTCTTTTTGGATTTGAATTTAAAAAACCTGCAAGGTAAAAAATATTCCATGCATCATGATTTCTAACCCAATCCTTTTTTATCATTTTCATGGCAGGATCAGAATCATGCGACCCGACAAGCCCCCAATCTCCTGCATCCTGTGAATTCTGTGCCCTCATATATTCCAGCTGAGTAATTCCCGGGAGTTTATTTTCTGTATGATAAATACGATTAAATACAGGTGTATCAGTGCATAAATCTTCCCACACCGGATAATTTTTATTGATACCATGCTCTGCTAATGTCGGAAGAATAATTTTATCCAGAACTCTCTCGTAATTATGGTACGGATCTATTTCAGGCATATTTGAAATATTATTAGCTTTAAACTGGCTCAAATCAATCTTTCCGTTCGCAATTCTAACTGAATACTTATCATAAATATATGGATCTATTAAACCTAAAGCATGGTCTATCCGCACATTATCAAAATTTTCCAAAGCATCTTCTAATTTCTTTTTAAGATATAAACCGGCATCCCCTAATTCATTTTCAGATTTAAAAAACTTATTTGGATTCAAAACAGGAACATCCCACAACTGAGGTCCATATTTACCTCCGTTCGGACAGCCCATTCGCCAGTTTTTCAAAAACAAATCCTGATGCGCCCATTCATCAGATGGAGAAAACCCGACAAGCAAATCACTTATGTACTTAAAACCAAAATTCTTTCTAAGCTCAGCATTTTCTTTTATTTGCTTGTCCAAAATAAACTGACCAAAAATAAAAGATTCATATTCGTCTTTGGATAGAGTAGTAAGTTTTTTATAACGTTCAATTGCTTTTATATCATTTTGTTCAAGTCTCTCAATCAAATGTCTGTCCATATCATTCCACTTTGAAAAATCCATGGTCTCATAATGTTCTACCAGAATATCAAACAATGCATCTTTATATACATCATCCCCTTTTAATTTTTTAAATTGCTTAAATTCTTCATTCAAACGTAATGCATGACTATCATTATCAGCAAGTTTTTGTTTAAAATTTTTATTAGCAATTTTTATACAATACTGATAATTTGCAAAAGCTTCGGGATAATCTGAGTATGAATAATTATTTTTATCCTCTTCAGAATGCTGTAAAATGTCATCAAGCATATCTTTAGACAGTATATTTGCATAATTATCTTTAGTTAACTCATATAAATCCGTGAACAAATAATTTTTTGTAGAGACAGTAGACTTATAAGGGGAAATATTCTGAGCATCACGAATGACCCCAACCGGTCCCAGCTGATTGGAATTAAAACCGTGCAGCATCTCAAACGGTATAATTTTTGAAGCCGCACTGCCATATGGAGACCCAACTCCAATATCATTAGCTGATTCTGGATAACATGTACCGTGCATAATCATAGCAACTTCTTCGGTACCCAAATAATCAAACGCCGATTGTAGTACATTATTTCTGTAATCTTTTTCTTCTGCTGGCGTCAATCTGCGTTCAAATGATACTGATTTTGCAGATACTAAACTAACTCCATTTACTAACATCCCTATGAATCCCCTATTAAAATTTAAATTCAATTAACTACAAAAAACTAATACTGGTATTATTTTAATATAAAATATAAAAATAAAAAATTTTGTTAGCAAATTATTACAATATTTTACTTTTTAAAATAAAATTTGCAGATTTTAAAATTTTTAGTAAAATAAATATTATATTTAGTGTTTGAGGAATTTATATGAAATACGAAAATGTGTTTTCTTTACTGGAAGAAATTACTGTCCTTAATAGCGAAAAGACATCGCTCGGGATGAAAACAAAATGGGGTTGGAATGAATTTACATACAAAGGTTTGGGACTTTTATCAAGAAGACTCGCCTGTTACCTTATCAATGATTTAAATATCACAAAAGGGGAAAAACTGGCAATTCTATCAGAATCAAAACCGGAATACGGAGCCTGTGTATTCGGCTCTGTACTTGCAGGTCTGACAACAGTCCCATTAGATAACAAGTTGACAATATTTGAACTCAATTCTATTTTATCAAATTGCGAACCGGCAGTTTTATTATGTTCAGGCGCTAATCTTGAAAAAGCAAAACAATTACAAAACTCAGTACCATCAATAAAACATCTTATTTTGATGGATGCTTCCGCAAATGAAGATATTACAATTCCAAGCCTGTATTCTATTCCTGAAAAATACAATGCAAAATGGAAAAGGCGCCCGCTCAGCGCTACAGCATTTATAATCTACACATCCGGAACTACAGGCGCCCCTAAAGGTGTTGAAATAACTTTCAAAAATATGCTTTCTCAAATGCATGATTTACGCATTGCTTTGAAAGAAATTCTGCCGCAGAACAGAGATATGAGAATGCTTTCAATACTGCCAATGAATCATTTATTTGAATTAACAGTAGGATTTTTCACATTTTTAAATCACGGGTATTCAATTTATTATACTCAAAGTCTTAAACCTAAAGATATACTTGATATTATGATTGAAAAAAAGATTCAATTTATGATAACTGTACCGGCATTTTTAAAACTACTAAAAACATCAATTGAATCTGAACTAAGTAAAAAATCAAAAATTACACAAATTATATTCAAACTAAATTATAAACTCGCAAAGTTTATGCCGGTAAGCGTCAAAAAAGTATTTTTTATGCCTATACATAAAAAATTTGGCGGAGAATTTTTCGGCTGTATCTCCGGCGGAGCGCCGCTAGATCCTACCGTAGGAAACTTTTTTGAACGCATTGGATTGAAAATTTATCAGGGATACGGACTATCAGAAACAAGCCCTGTTGTTGCTGTAAACAGAGGCAAATATCAGGATATGAAATCTGTAGGACCGGCTTTAAATTCATTTGAAGCAAAAATAGATTCAAATACAAACGAATTATTATTAAAAGGCCCGGCAGTCATGAAAGGTTATTACAAAAGAGAAGATTTAACAAAAGAAGTAATAACTGCAGATGGATGGCTTCATACCGGAGATATTGCAAAAATTGACAAAAAAACACAGCTCATATACATAACAGGAAGAATAAAAAACATGATAGTTCTTTCCGGCGGGAAAAAAGTATTTCCTGAAGAGATTGAAACTGTGTTAGAACAGAGTTCTAATTTTGCAGAAGTCTGCGTTACAGGAATGTCAAAATCTTTTGGCGAAAAAGACGGATGTGAAGAAATAGTAGCACTGATTGTTCCAACTCCTGAATATTATTCAGCATTTAAAGACTTTGAAAAACTGGAAAATGCAATACAAAAAGAAGTAAAATTTTTATCAGCTCAACTTGCGCCATATAAAAGACCAATAAAAATTATAGTACGAAAAGAGAATTTGCCGAGAACAACAACCCGCAAATTAAAACGTAATGAAATAAAAAAATTACTCTGCTGTTGCACTTAAAAATATTTTTGATGTAAAATAAAAGAAAATTGAATGCAAATTCAAAATTAAAAATCGGGATGTAGCGCAGCTTGGTAGCGCACTTCGTTCGGGACGAAGGGGCCGCAGGTTCAAATCCTGTCATCCCGACCATTTTAATTTTTAAAAATAATACCCCAGTAATGCAAACTTTTTTAACATAAAGTTTGTTAGATTCGTTAAATATCTGTATAATAATAATATGAAACAAATATTAACAGGATTATTTTTTATACTTTTTGTGTGTTGTAATACTGTTTATGGTGATAATACCAACTCTACACAAAAAAATTATCCTGAAAAATTTAAGCAAGAAAATTGCCACAAAAGTATTCCTACAGAAAAGACTACTCAACCTGACCCTAATGAAAATTCAACTGAGGATGACATTGAAGAACCTGATAATAATAACTCAGACATAATTTATTTAGATGTCCCCAGCTCTCAATATTCAAACAAATATTCAGGCGATAAACAAAAACAAATCCCCTCTACATCAATAGACAAAACCACAACTGAAGACAATATGCAAATTTCACCACAAACAATCCAAACTTATAGAAATAATGATATTTACGCAAAAAAGACAACTTCGTTTTCAAAAGAAAAAAAATACAAAAATTTAATCTTCGGAACTAAATACGATAACAGTTTCACCCCTAATTTAATGGAACAATCAAGAACGCTTTTTACTAAATATGAAAAAGACCGTTTTTCTATTGGAACTTCATATAAAAATAATAGTTTAAGCTCTTTTAACCAACAATTTAGAGGAACATTTTCATTTTCACCGGAATATAAAATAAATAAACATTTATCTTTACAGGGAATTTACTCTAAAAACTTCATGGATAGAAGCAACAAAAATGAAGTCATTTTTACATTAAAACCTTTTAAAGATGATAGAATGGATTTTAATGTAGGCGCCGGACAAATTTATTATGAAGGGACGACTCCAGCACGCTCACAATTTAATTTTGCAACAAAAATAAAATTCTAATAAAAAAAATATAGGTAAAAAATAAAACAAACCACTAATATAAAAAAATAATTAAATGTAACATTTTAGAAATAAAATAACAAAAATATCTATGCTTGTTATTTACTTGTATGTGGATAGTAGAAAAAAATAACAAAAATGAACATATCACCGGTAAGATTTAATCAAAAAATGGCAAATTCTTTAGAAAAATTCTCATCTCAAGGGGGAGAAAAGATTGCTAATTACATAAATGCAGGCGGCAAATTTGCAATTGCACCTCTTGTTATTATGTACAATCCATTTACTAAAGAGTCAAAAGAAAATAAAAAATGGGCTGCAATTAAACAACCTGTTGAAGCAGTTGTAACCATTGCCGCTCAAATCGCTGCACTTGGGGTTTTATTCAAAGGGATAGATAAGCTCGCAGCAAAAGGCAAAATAAAATTCAAACTGGTAGAAGAGGCTAAAAAGACAGGCGAAATTCCAAAACAAATTTTGGAATCAGTAAATAACGATAAAGTAAAAGCTCTTCAAGAACTAAGTAAAGATTGTCTTGATATTTTTAAAGACAGAGTCGGCACAATTCTAACAATTGCTCTTTATGTACCAATTCTTGCCCTGTCAAACAGAATATTCCCTAGAGTTGCAGACTTTTTGGTTAAGGACAAAGACAATGACAATAAGTAAAATAATTAATCCAATAACAAATTCAAAAGTCTTTAACAATCATTTAAAAAAAGTAATAAATGATGATGCTTTTGCTGCAAAAACCATTGTCGTCTGCTCTGTTATGAAAGATGTTTTTGCCTATACAGTAAGATATAAAACTACAATGGAAAACGAAAAAATTCCAGAAAAACGCAGACCTTTTGTTGCAGCTATGGATATGGCATCAGGTATAGTAACCGCAGTAGCGCAACTTGTTGTCGGTTTTGCAATAGCCAGCCCGAAAGTCCAAAACAAACTATGGGATTCAATGTTTAAAAATGCACAGTTTAAAAACATCGGCGCTGCGAAAAAAAGCTTTACAACAATACTTGCCCTTATAGGTTCAGGTGTTATAACAGAAAGAATTTTAGTACCATTATTAGCAACTCCGCTGGCTGCAAAAATGGAAAAGAAATTCTTTAAAAATGAAGACGGAGAAACTAAATATCCTTTGAGCAGCGTACTTAAATTAAGTAAAAAACCGGCTTCTATGAAAGTTTTTATCCAGAAAGCAGATGAAAAATATTAAACATTACGCTTCAATTCTTTTTTCCAGGTATATAAAAAATAAATTGACAGAACAAAATATATCCCCCACATTAGAATTGTAGCAAAACAATTTGAACCATTAATGTAGGCTTTTATCCACATAATAACCGACAATCCATTAACGACAAACCAGATATACCACTGCTCTATACATCTTTTTACTGTTAAAATTAAACCAATGACTGAAAAAACAGAAGTGATAGAATCTATAGCAGGACTCTGGTCTCCAAAATACTTTAATATAAAATATACAAGTAACGAAAAAACAATAGCTCCACAAAAATATAAAATACGTTCAACATTAGAAAGTTTAGTTTTTTCAATTTCTTGAGTTTCCTTTTTTAAATGTTTTCGCCACTTAAAAATACCTAAAATCTGCATTGGCAGATAATATAAAAGATACAAGAAAAGATTTCCATATAAAGAATTATTAAAAGAGATATAACTATAACACAGGGTTCCACACAATCCGATAAAATAGCATGAAATTTTACCTTTCCCTGCCAGAATCGAATAACTAATACCGCAAATCGCTGAAACTAAAGCAACTTTACTATCTTTCATCAAAATCGATAGAATAATAATAAGCAAAATACAAGAAGGAAAGATAATTTTTTCATATTTTCCCCATCCGTTTAATTCTTTTTTTATAAATTCTACTATATGCATTTATGTTATTTTAACCTAAAAAATAATATATTGAAATATTTTAAAATTTTGCAAAAATATTTTACTTTTTACCATGTGTGGTGTCTACTAATAATAGGAAAATAAAATGAATGTTACAAAAATAACTCCAAACAATTCAAAATTTACAACAAAACTGTTTAGTAATAAAACTATCTTAAACAGTCTTGAAAAAATTTCTGAACATGGAACATCTTTTAGCGCCGGCACAACATTATTAATGTCATTAGCTGTACGACCTCTGGCAATTCGCTCAACTCCGGATGTGGAAAAGGAAAACAAACACTATGCAATGGCAAATTCAATATGCTCCGGTATAATTAAATTTGGAATAGTTGAAGCTGTAGCATTGCCCATTGAAAATGCTGTCAAAAATATAGATAAAAACCCTGAAAAATTCTTGAAAAAATATAAAAATTTTGCAGGAACAAAAAGTTACAAACTTATAACCCAGCTAATAAAACTCGGAGTTGGTTTTGTAACAGCCATTCCAAAATCAATGCTGACAATAGCATTGATACCTGTTATTATGGACAAACTTTTTAAACAGTCACAATCACCTCAAACTTCAGACAACAGCACTAAAATATCCCGGGATAATAATATAAATTTTACCGGAAACTTTACTCAAAAAATTTCTAAAGGGTTAGGAAAAATTATAGATAATAAAACCATACAAAATTTTGCAAAAAAATACGAAAATAAAGACAATGATATAGCCAAACATATTACTGCAGGAACCGATATTTTATTAACAACTTCATTTGCATATCAAACTCATAAGAGCAACAAAATCAAAGAAAATCGAAAAAAAGCACTAATTTACAACAATATAATTTCTACAGGAATAACACTTGGCTTTGGATATGGAATTGACAATTTAGTAAAAAACAACACCGAAAAATTTATAGAAAAATTCAAACGAATTAACGCAAAAGACCCGAAACTCAATAAATACATAGAGGGAATAAATATACTGCGCCCTGCCCTGATTTTTGCCGCAATATATTATGGAATACTCCCAATAATATCAACGTACACCGCAGAAAAAGTTGATAAATATATTGACAAAACACAAAAAAAGTAATGAAATGACTTATAGAAAAGGCCTGAATAATCAGGTCTTTCCTATATTTAAAAATCATATAAACAAATTTGAATTAGCATTATTACTTTCAGCTATATATTTTGCAACCCCGCCGATTTCAATACCATCTATCAATTCATCCTCTTTTATGCCCATTACATCCATTGACATGTTGCAGGCAATAAATTTAATCCCGCTATCTTTTGCCTGTTGAATCAATTCTGATAATGTAGAAATATTTTTATTTTTCATAACCCACTTCATCATCAATGAGCCCAATCCGCCCATATTCATTTTTGATAAAGTAAGTTTATCCGGACCTTTTGGCATCATTAGCCCGAACATTCTATCAATCAAACCTTTTTTAACATTTACGTTTGACTTTCTTAAGACATTTAACCCCCAGAAAGTAAAAAACATCGTTACATCTTTACCGGTTGCTTTGGCTCCATTTGCAATTATAAAAGAGGCTAAAACTTTGTCTAAATCATTGGAAAAAACAACTATAGTCTGTCCGCTACGCTCATCAGAAGAAGCCAAAACCGGTAACGCAGAACCTTTTTGGATAGTTGCATATATATTCTTTCCATCAATTTTCATATCAACCAAACTATTACCTGTCGATTCACACCAGGCAGCAATATCAGATTTAAACCCTTTATCGGTTGAAAGAACCTCAAACATATCACCGTCTTTAGCGTCACTTAAAATATTTGAAACTTTCATAATAGGTCCCGGACACTGCAAACCTGATGCATTTATCTTTGTTATATTTGCACTCGCTAAAACTTCTTTATTGGCAGCAGCAATATTTACAATTTCTCTTTTAGAAATTCTCTTAGTCAATTCTTTGTATAACTCAAATCCACCCATTAGTGAATAAACATTATTAAACCCGTGTTGTAATAAAATTCTTGAGGCACAATAACTTGTATAACCCGTGTTACAGAACAATATAACTTTTTTATCCCGAGGTATTTCACTTAACTTTTGCCTGATTTCAGAAATAGGAATATTAACAGCCTTTGGTATGGTATTTAATTTAAAAGAAATCTCAGGTCTTACATCAATCAAATAAGCATCTTCTAAATCTTCAAAATATGCAGGCTTAATAAACCCTCTCAAAATATTATCCGCATTCATCCCCAAAATATTAACGGGATCTTTTGCTGATGAATACGGTGGAGCATAACACAATTCACTATCAAGCATATCTTGCACTGTTCCATTCATACGCATAATTGAACTTATCACATCAATTCTTTTTTCTACACCATCTTCACCAACAGCTTGAGCTCCAAGAACTTTCCCATCATTGCTAAATAATAATTTAAATAAAATTTGACTTGAATCAGGATAATACCCTGCATGAGAACGACCAAATGTATAAGTTTTCCAATATTGAATATTTTTTTGTTTCAATTGTTTTTCATTATTTCCAACACTTGCCACTGTCAAACCAAAAACTTTGATTACAGAAGTTCCCTGAGATTTTTTATAACTCGAAGCAATGCCACAAATATTATCAGCGATAATCCTGCCCTGCCTATTCGCAGGCCCTGCCAATGGAATTAAAGTATTCATATCCGATACAAAATCTTTTACTTCAACACTGTCACCAGCAGCATATATATCTTCATCAACAGTTTGCATAAAATCATTTACAATAATACCTCTGCCAACTTCTAAACCGGCATCTTTAGCAAGATTAATTTCAGACTTTACACCAATTGCCATTATTACAATATCAAATTCAATTTCGCTACCGGAATTTAAAACAATTTTATCTCCTGCAAATCTGTTTACACCATCTGACAAGATTAATTCTACACCTTTCTCAATCATTGCATTTTGTGCAAATAATGCAACTTCTTTATCTACAGGTGCTAAAATCTGATCACCAAGTTCCACTAAAGTGGTTTTTATGCCCATTTCACATAAATTTTCAGCCATCTCGATTCCGATAAAGCCACCACCGACAACAACAGCTTTTTGAGGATTATTGTTTTTAATATAATCCTTAATTTTATCAGCATCATTTAAAGTCCGAACTCCAAAAACTTTGCTATTTTCCATCCCTTCAAACTGCGGAATAATAGGACTTGCCCCTTGAGCCAAAACTAACTTATCATAAGAAAGGGATTCACCATTATTTAATTGAACGGCTTTATTTTTCCTATCAATCTTCACGACTTCAGAATTTAGCCGTACATCAATATTAAACCAGGTCTTAAATTTTTCAGGATTAGACACAAGAATATTATCTCGATCACTAATAACACCTGACACATAATACGGCAAACCGCAATTTGCGATAGAAATCTCATTTGTTTTTTCTAAAATCAGAATTTGCGCAGATTCATCCAATCTTCTTAATCTGGCTGCACAACTTGCTCCTGCTGCTCCTCCGCCAATTATAATAACTTTCATAAGATCTCCTTTCTTGACAATATTAGAATATTATAATATACTAATATTTTCAAGAGGAAAATGTAATGAATGCAGAAATTTATTCAGAAATATTTAAAGCACTGGGTCATCCAATTCGTCTAAAAATAGCATGTGGTTTATTACATAAAGGAAAATGTAACGTAAACACCATGGTCGAAAATTTAAACGAATCACAATCCCTAATATCTCAACACATTAATATTCTAAAAAAAAGCGGGCTAATAAAAGGCTATCGAGATGGAAATATCATCTGGTACAAATTAGAAAATGAATTAGCAATAAAACTTCTAAAAAATATAGAACTAAATGTTTGCAAAATAAAAAATGGAGCGTAGGGGATTCGAACCCCTGACCCCGACACTGCCAGTGTCGTGCGCTACCAACTGCGCTAACGCCCCATAGTATTTATATTTTATACTAAACAAACAAAATTTCAACATTATTTTTAGACCCTGAAACAAGTTCAGGGTGACATATGATACTATCAATTCATAAATTGTCATGCTGAATTTATTTCAGCATCTTTTTTGTTAAAATAGTTCCTGAAACTAGTTTAGAATGACATTGGGCAAGCTCAACAAGACAAACTTTCATTTTATTGAATAATTTCTATGTCATTCATATTAAATTATTTTCTTTGCATAATGACGATATCACCGCGTTTTACCTGTGCGGCAAGCTCTTTTATAACCTCATTATCCATACGCACACACCCTAAAGATGCATATTTTCCAAGGCTTGCAGGATTATTATTACCATGAATAAACTCACCTGTCGAAGACTTTTGACCGGTTACTGTATCAATCTTTTCCAAACAAATAATTCGAGGACCATAATCGGCAGGTTTTCGGTATCTTCTAGTAGCAGCAGGTGCAGATTTATACGGATATCGCTCAACATGAGTAACAACCCTCACGCCTGTATCTGTAGGATATTTTGTTTTCCCGCTGGCAACAAGATATGCACTTTCAGCAACTCCTGAAGAATTATATTTATATAAAATATTTTTCGATAAATCTACCACTATAGCTGCAATTTTTTCTTCACCATTAATTACAACTTTTGGATTCGGAGCAAAAACCAGAACTGATTTTGAAGTACTTCCTTTTGGCGAGACTTCAATATTCTTCTCAAAAGTATCTGAAGCCGGAACTCTATTTACAGTCTGAGAAGTTCCTGACACCGGCGAAAATAATACTATTGAACTTGCAGCAATGGTTGTTAGACCTATTTTAAAATTTGAAAGAGGTGTAATTTTCATATTTATTATAAAATCATGAACAAAATTTTTTTTGCTCATTCTTTTACTTGAAAATTTTATTTAAATCAAAATATCAAAATAATATTCAAGCCCATTTATAATTTTGAAAAATACTCAACTGCGTTATCCGCTCTAACGAAATTGACATCTTGAAATTTTTTCTGCAAATCATCGATAATATTATAATAAGCATCATTTACAATTACATGTTTTATTCCACTGTCTTGTAACAATTTAGACTTATCACCAACAATAATAAACGATCCATCTCTATAGGCAGCACCACTAGCAGTACCCATAGCAGCTCCAACCCCTGCCGCATCTTTCGAATTTACAGTAAGAGGCGCAGTATAAAAATTTCTTGAAGAGTCTATACCTTCCGTCAACAATTTATTTAAATCTTTTAACTGTTGCGTTACACTAATTTTCGCCAAACCATGTGCATCAAACTTTGAACCAATTTCATTTGGTAATAAATTCAAATACACCATCGCATCGCAATTTACATCCGTTGGAACTTTTATATTAGGAAAAGCTTTTCTATAAAGAGAATCCAGCTCTTTTGAAGTAAACCCGTTTCTTATTGTTTTTCCATCAAGAAGATTACAAACCGTCTTTAAATCCTGCCCGTTATATTTAACAAAAGAATCTATAGGCACTGAATCAGGTAAAGAATCCAATATATAAGGATTTTTCATATCAAACTTAATCGTTGGAGGATGCTTAATTAAACCATTTGCTCCAACAGGATAACTCCGCATAACAGTCTTATATATATAACTTCCAATTTTATTCATGAAAAATCCCCTAAATTTTACCAATTATATATATAAAAACAATTATCTTATAATAATTGCCCTTAATACTTATATTATCTCAATTTCTGACAACAATTGCACTGTATATGGTGAAAATTTAGCCAACTCAATTTTTTCAACTTGTCCTGTTGAAACCAAAATAGTATTTTTAACTCCCGCATTTTTAGCGGCATGATAATCCATAGGAGCATCTCCAACCATTACTGTTGTCTCAGAATCAGCTCCGAGCGTTTCTAACGCAAGCGTAACCGGAACACCGCTTTCTTTAGTTTCTGCAGTAGATTCTCTGCCGACTACAACATCAAAAAGTTCAGTCCAATTAAAATGCTTTAACGTTAAATGTGTTGACTCCAATGAATCCGATGTCACAATACCAATCTTAATATTATTCTCTTTTAGCTTTCTAATAAATAATATTGCAGAATCAATGGGCTTTGTATATTTTGCCATTTCAAGATAGAAAACCTTACTAACACTATCAAAAATTTCTTCAAGTTCTTTTTTAGTAACAGTTATTCCAATGTCCTTTAAATCTTTACAAAATATTTCAATAATTACAGAACGTGAATACAATGCCGTAATCCCATTACTCAACATTTTTCCTGACGAAACATCAAACCCGAGCTTCAAACATAAATCTGCAAAACATTTCTCATTGAGACTATACCTGCGTATAATTTCTTTTACTCGCAGCTCTGTCATTTTTCCCCAGAAATAATGCAAATCTATAAATGTGCCGTCTTTATCAAATAAAACCGTTTCAATATTCTCAAGTTGCCAATTTGAAGTTTTTAAAACTATCATTCTCACTCCTTAGTAATGACATCAACTAAAGTTTTGGCAATGCTTACAGCCTGATTCATTTTTTCAGAATTTGTAAACAGATCATCTGCCATTAAAAATTCTTTAACAATTTTTCTGGCATAAGAACCAACTGCCAAACAATGAGGGTGTACGTTACACATTGTTGCCAGTTCAATTGATTTTGTATTTGTTCCCCCCGACATCATAATGTATGCAGACATTTGAGCATTTTGAAACAACTGTGCGGTCGCAACAGCTTGAAGAGTTGTACCAAATTCATCGTTACTCCCACTCATTGCAATCCCGTCTGCCTGAATAATTGTTGTATAAGGTTTCCGGATTCCTAACATTTTCTTTACACGCTCTTTCAGCTTCCTGTCACCAAGTTCTGAACGGTCAATTGAGATACACAGCATACCGTCAAAATAATCATTTATTTGAAGCCATTTATCCATAACATCTTTTTCATCAGTTGAAATTGCATGAAATTCAATACAGTCAATTCCTTTTTCTATAATTGCAGGTAAAACTTCATCATAATTCTGTAACTGACTAACCATTTCAATTGCCTGTTTTGGACATTTTTTTGCACACTGCATACATCCTATACAACGTTCTTTTTTAACCTTGTATTTATCAAGTTCAATAATTGCATCATGAGGACAAATTTGTTTACATTTACCGCATTTTACACACTTTTGCTGATCAATAACAGCTTTTGTTATATGAGGGTCGCCATCAATTCCAACACTCACACAAATATATCTATCTTCCTTTATTCCTGCTCTTGCTAAACCTCTTTTAGCCGCATCAACAATTTCTGGCTTTGCGCACAAATCAAAAAAATTACACCCGGCGAGAGAATATATTGTAACCAACTTTTCAACCTCTTGCACGTCTTCATTTCCGGCTCCGCAGACAAGCTTAAAACATTTTTTTGTTTCTAATAGATCCTTTAGCATATCAAAACCTCACTTGTAATTTATTGTACTGAATATAATATACAAAAGAAAATAAAATTAAAACAAATATAAAAAATTTATTAAAAGAGATTCTATTTTAATATTCAAATAATAAACATTATTATCCTTTAACCGCACCCCACGCTTTGACATCTCCGCGTTCATAACGTATCAAATAATAGCCGCCATCTCTTATATATTCTATTGAAGCTTCTTGATATATCTCGTCTTCCTGAGTTATCAAAGGTAATCCTTTTCGCTCCCGCTTCTTGTTCGTTTTTGCAATCTCTTTTTCTTCTTTTTTCTTTTTTTTCAAAGCTTTTTTGTCTCTTACAACCTCATATTGAGACATATCAATATCAATTTTGAAAACAGGAATAATAGCAACTGCTTTTTTAGACTGAATTAAAATTAAAAAATCACGTTCATCAGAAAGCGCCAACTCATAATGTCCTGGCGGAATAACATGTCCCTGTCCGTCAGTAAGTTCATCTACTAATGACAATGTAGGATAAGAAGACTCTCGCAGAGAATACTTATAAAAGGATTGAGACCCCACAATAAGTCCGGCCGTTATTTGAGGCTCAGCAGGATAAACACGGGTTTCAGAATGCATCATTATATTATCTACATACAACCCCTCTATCATTTAAATCTTCTCCAGAAGTTTTTGAACACTTGATTTGACTTCGGAAAAGCTCTTTCCTAATGCCCTATCAGTGCCGACAAATACTAATGACATAAACCTCTGCGAATTTCCAAGTCGATTTTCTTTTAACAAAAGCCTATAGCTTTCTCGCATTAATCTTTTTAAACGATTACGCTTAACTGCTCGTTTATGAACCTTTTTACTCACTACAAATCCTACTTTTGTAGGCGACTCATTTTTCTTTAAAACACCTGCAAACAAAGTTACTCCACCCTTATGGGAGGAGTTTTTAACTTTATATATCGCTTTAAAAGCGGATCTTTTTTTTAATCTATACTGCTTTGGTAACATTACATCTCCGTAAAAGACTTACAGCTTAACGGCTATTTGGCATAAACCAAAACCTTAAAAGCAATACATTAAGCACGTTTTTTAGCAGTGATAGATAATTTGTGACGACCGCGAGCTCTGCGTCTGTTGATAACTTCTCTACCGCCTGGAGTAGACATTCTTGCTCTGAAGCCGCTAACATTTTGTCTTTTTCTTTTTGTTCCTTCTAGTGTACGTCTCATTTTTGTTATTTCCTTTTACTATTTATTTGTCGTATAATTCAGATGTTATAGTAAACAAAGAAATTAGTCAACAAAAATAGAAGGGAATGATTAAATATTATGAAGAAAAATATCGGATTTATCGGATGCGGAAAAATGGCAAGTGCCATAATCAGCGGAATTTTAAATTCTAACCAGGCAGAAAACTTTTCTATCTCAGGTTCAGAAGTTAATGAAGAAATTGCTAAATCTGCCTCCGACAGATTAAACATTGAAGTCATTACGGACAACAAAAAACTTGCAAAAAATTCAGATATCGTGTTTATCGCAACAAAGCCAAACACTGTAACTGAAGTATTGAACGAAATCAAAGAGAATTTAAATATAAATACTCTTTTAGTTTCAATCGCTGCAGGTGTATGCACAGAAAAAATAGAAAAAATAGTACCTCAAAACCGCGTAATCAGAATTATGCCAAACACTCCGGCTCTTGTTAAATTGGGAATGTTTGGAGTATGCAAAGGTTCAAATGCATCAGATACAGACTTAAATTTAATTGAAGATTTGTTATCAGTAATTGGAAAATGTATTACGGTAGAAGAAAACCAGATGGATATTGTTACTGCAATATCAGGTTCTGGCCCTGCATTTTTTTATCAAGTAATAGAAGATATGGCACGAGCAGGCGAAAAACTTGGGTTAGATTACGAAAAAGCTCTTATTCTTGCAGCGCAAACAGCTTTAGGTTCTGCTCAAATGGTATTTAACAGAGGAGAAACAACAGTACAAACATTAATTGATAATGTTGCAACAAAAGGTGGCTGCACATTTGTTGGAATCTGTGAGATGAAAGATGGGCATTCTGATAAATTATTCTTTGATGTAATTGATAAAACTGCAAAAAAAGCAAACGCTCTGGGCAAGTAAGCTAAAACTTAATAAAGACACTAATGCGGTTTTTAGATTCTCTAAAAACCGCATTACTTATACACAACGAAAAATTAAAATCGAATATTATATAAAGTTACATTAGAAATGCATATCAAAACTCGGATTTCTACCGTTAACTTTTTCATCCTCTATTCTCATTGCAGAACCAATTGTAAAATTCTGAGCAGTTGTTCGGTTTATTTCAAAGGCAACATCTCCATTAAATACCCCCTCATTTTCTTCTAAAAAAGAAAATAACGGATCCGCAGGAGCTGTAACAATACTTTCTAAAGTATCTCCGGCAAGCTTTAATGTTCTTTCCGGAACCTGAATATTGAACCCGAAAGGTTTATATGGTCTGTTAAATGTAAAACTTTGTTCTGCCATGTTTTTCACCTTTTTAACTAAGATATTTTTTATATCGGCAAATTTATAAAAAAATTTAATTTTATTATGGGTTTTATTAAATTATGTAAAAAACTTTAAACCATGATACCCCATACTCATGATATGATTTTGATATGAAAAGCCTGAAAGATTTTGAAAAAGAACTCAACAAATGCTCAAAATGCGGATTGTGCCAGACTGCCTGTCCGATTTTTAAAATAAATCAAAATGAATGCACTGTCAGCAAAGGCAAATTTATTATGCTGCACGGAGTTACTAAAGGGGATTTAAAACTATCAAAAAATATCAATAAATACCTTGATATGTGTTTAAAATGCGGAAAATGTAACGAATTCTGCCCCAGCGGAATTGAGGTCTGCAAAATTCTTAATACTGCAAAATTTGAGTATATGAAAACAACTTTATCAAGTAAAATTATTAACTTTTTAGAAAGCAGACTTATTTTTACAAATTTTATAAAACTGGTCTCTAAACTATCAAAAAATTTCAGACCTGCAAAAAAAGACGTAAAAAATCCAAAAACAACAGTGGTATATTTTAAAGGCTGCGTCAACCAAATTTTACCGCATACAGATATTTATTTAGATAAAATTTTAAAAAATTCGGATATAAAAATTATCGAACCAGAATTTGAATGCTGCGGTCTGCCTTTTTTGTCAGATGGGAATCTAAAAAGATTTGAACAGGTTGCAAAACACAATATGAACCTGTTAAACACTAATTACGATTACTTAATAACAGATTGTGCAAGCTGCGAAAGCACAATATTATCTTATTCAAATTACATTGAAACTCCGCCTCTGTCTGTTTCTAAATCAATAAATTGGGGGGATTTAATTGCTGTAAAAGGAATTAAATTTAAATTTAACAAACCTGTAAAAATCACATTTCACAAACCCTGCCACTTGAAAAATGACGCTTTTTTTAAACAAATACTAAAAAATTGCGAAAATGTTGAATATATAGAAATGCAAGATTATGATGAATGCTGCGGATTTGCGGGAAGTTTTGCTGTAAAAAATCTCAAACTGTCCCAACAAATTGCAAAAAACAAAGCTGAAAATATACTAAAAACAGATGCGGATTATGTTATCACTACTTGTCCCGGCTGTATAATAGGCTTAAAACACGGATTGTTTTTAAGTAATAATAAAAAGACAAAAGTCGTAAGCCTGTTGGAATTTCTCTCAAAAGCTGACAGTATTAATTGTTAAGATTTATTATATTTCAACCCTTAAAAAGGCAAATTATAGCAATATATATTTTTTATATATAAGAGTATAAAATTTTGGCAAACTATGCATATTAACAAAACAACAAATATTACAATAAAAAACAACGGCTTTCCTATGCTAGGAGGTCCAATGATGCCCATGTGCGGCCCAATGTATCCAATGGGCGGAATGTATGGTCCATCACTATTTGGATATGGATATGCACCAATGATGCCCGTAAATAATGAAATGGCAGCCGGAATGTGCACAGGTATGGCAGCACGTGCAGTAATTTCAAATCCGGGGATATTAAAAACAGCAGGAAATATTATTGCTTGGCCGTTCAAAATGATTGGCAAAGGTGCTGTATGGGTTTGGAATCATGCATTAAAACCAGCGGGACAATGGATTGGCGGATTGTTTACAAAAAAATCTTCAAAAGCTGAAGAAGCTTAAGAGTTTACTCATATCTCAAGGCATCAATAGGATTCAACAATGAAGCTTTATAGGCAGGATAATACCCGAATCCAATTCCTATTGCTGCAGAAAAGCCCAAAGATAACAGGATGGAAGATAGTGTAATTGAAACATTCATACCTGCAAACTTATGCATCAACCATGCACCAACAATCCCTATAGCTACTCCTATCAAACCTCCGGTTACTGATAATAAAAAAGATTCTATCAAAAACTGGATACGAATATCAGAAGCTTTTGCGCCAATTGCCATTCGAATCCCGATTTCTTTAGTTCTTTCGGTTACCGAAACAAGCATTATATTCATAATACCTATCCCTCCTACAATCAAAGAAACACCTGCGATTGCTCCTAAAAGCAATGACATTGTTTTTGTTGTAGATTTAATTGTTTCCTGCATTTCTGCAAGATTCCTTATTTCAAAATCATTTTCTTGATTTTTACCGATATGATGGCGTGCAGCAAGTATTTCCGTGATATCATCCTGAGCCATTGTTATTACCTGACTATTTTGAGCTTTAACTGCAATCATGTTAACAGTACCAGGAAAATCTGTACCAAAGACTTTTCTTTGTGCAGTTGTTATAGGAATAAATATTAAGTCATCCTGATCGTGTCCCATACCGCTGGAACCTTTAGCTTTTAACAAACCTACCACTTTAAACGGGACATTTCCAATACGAATAGTTTTTCCAATAGGATCAACATCCCCGAACAGTTCTGTTGAGACAGTTTGACCTAAAATTGCAACTTTTGTACTGTTTTTATTATCTTCAGGTAAAAAACCTCTCCCTGATTCTATTTCATAATTTCTGATAAAAAAGTACGGTTGAGTAGTACCTCCAATAGAAGTTGACCAGTTTTGGTTTCCATAAGTAACCTGCTGTGTTTCAGATGAATATGGCGCAAGTGCTAAAACCCCTCGAGCTTTCTTTGAAATAGCCTCGGCATCTTTAAGAGTAAGTGTCGGACGGGTTCCCATACCCATTCTTACCCCTCCTGATTTTGCAGAAGCAGAACGAACCATAAGAAGATTACTTCCCATAGATTCCATATCTTTTGCAATTTTTTTACTGGCACCTGTACCAACTGCTAACATAATAATCACAGCACTCACTCCGATAATAATACCCAGACTGGTAAGCATTGACCTCATTTTATTTATTTTCAGCGAAATTGTCGCCATTTTCAGTATTGATTTAAAATCGAGCATTTTAACACCTCTTATCTCCCCCTCAAAAGATGAGGGTAAAGGACTTATGTTTCTCTTGTTCTATGCGCAAGCCATTTTTCTTTTGGTTCATCATGAACTATATTACCGTCTTTAAACTTAACAACACGTTTGGTATATTCTGCAATATCAGGTTCATGAGTAACCAGCACAATAGTTTTACCCATTTCTTCATTTAAACGGACAAAAAATTCCATAACCTCTATACTTGTTCTGGTATCAAGATTTCCGGTAGGTTCATCCGCAAGAATTAACGGCGCATCATTAACAAGAGCACGTGCAATTGCAACTCTTTGCTGCTGCCCGCCTGACATTTGATTTGGCATATGAGCTTCACGATTTTCAAGCCCAACAATTTTTAATGCCCATTTACCACGCTCAATACGTTCTTCTTCCGGAACACCTTTATAAATCATTGGAAGCATTACATTATCTATTGCCGAAGTTCTCGAAATCAAATTAAAACCTTGAAAAACAAACCCCATTTTTTCGCAGCGAACCCTTGCCAGACTGTTACTGTCAAGATTAAGCATATCTTCTCCGTCCAGAAAATAAGAACCTGAATTAGGTTTATCAAGAGTGCCAAGCATATTCATAAAGGTGGATTTACCTGAACCAGAAGTCCCCATAATAGCTACAAACTCACCTTTTTTTACAGTCAATGAAACGTCGTTTAATGCATTAAACGAATCTTCACCTGTTTGGTAAGTTTTTATAGCGTTTTTTACTTCGATAAAATCCATAATTATAATCCTGTTTTTTGAGAAAGCCTAAAGTGGTCAATCATTTGTTGAACTGAGGATAGTTCTTTGTAAAACTTTTCTACATCAGAGTTACTTGAAAGCGGTTTGAATAGACTTCCAAGTTCAAATAAGTCTTTGCGTGTCGAAATTGCAAACATTATTTGGTCATCAAAAAACGAACATTTAATTTTTTGAGTTCCAAAGGCTGTTCTAAGGTTTTGTAATCTGTCCATAAACGCAGGAGATAAAAGATAACGTGCTTCTACCTGGTTTTTTGTGTATACATTAAATTGTTTTTCAAATAAAGCAGATTCCAGTTTAACATCCTGCATTTTCTTTTTTTGAACATGATATACATATAAAAAAATTGATATAATCGATAATGGAAGCGCAAAATATAGAATAAAAGATATTAAATTAGTTATTATGAAACTACTACTAAAGATTTCAGGTAAAATTCCACTCGCAGGGATTATGAATTTGAAAAAAACAATAACAGAAAAGACAAATGGTAATAATATTCCAGGAATAATAAGCAAGCTTATTTGAAATTTTATCACTGCAGGATAATTTCTTATATTAGCATCTCCTTTGGAGGTAACAAGAGTTTCTGCCTCAATTTTTTTATTTGATTTAAAAGAAACAATTACACCTTCAAATATGGTAAATGATTTTTTTCTACCTCTTGAAATTAATGTTGCCTCTGCAATTGTATAGTCCACATCATGATGTTTTCCCTGAATTACATCGTCAAATTCAAGACTATTAAATCTTGAAAATAAATTACTCTTAACAAGTTCTTCTTCAGAAAATTCTGTACCTTTAATTGTATCTAAATTGAAAGTTTTTAGAATATTTTTTTGGCATTGTTGTTTCAAAAATTGTTTAAATTCTTTGTTTGTAGCAAATATATTAGCAAAAAAGAATATTGGTGCAAAAAGCATTGATAGTCCGCATATTAATATGAGAAAACCTATATCTTTTGAAATAAAGAATAAACATCCTTTATAGCTTATATACGTTATAGCAAGTGTTATAATTTCAGTAAGTATAAAATTAGATAATCTTTTTCTACGTTCTTCTTCATAATTAGTAAGTTTGATTGTGATTTGATTTATAAATTCACGTTCTTTTTGAGATATCATAACTAATTCCTTTCTATTTTATCTGAACATTCCAGGAGGACCACCGCGTCGTCTGCCGGACTGAGGAGTATTCATTTGTTTTGCAGCTTTTCCGCCGGTTGAACCTATTATGACTTCATCCCCCAATTTTACACGTTTTGAAATTATTTCAACGTTAGAATCATCACTTGCACCTTGCTTTATATCAACCCTTAACGGTTTTCCGTTATCAAGAATCCAGATACCCTGATGTTTATATTTTTGACCGGTTGTTTCCGGTGTAAACTTTAAAGCTACAGTAGGTGCACACATGACATCTATATTCCTGCTTGTGATAATAGAAACATTCGCAGTCATGCCAGGTTTAAGCTTTAAATCTTCATTACTAACACTAACAATCACAGTATAAGTTACAACATTTGACGTTACAGTAGAGTCAAGTCTTACCTGCGTAACTTTACCATAAAAAGTTGTATCAGGATATCCGTCAAGATTGTATTCAACATCTTGTCCTTCTTTAACTTTACCAATATCGGCTTCGGAAACATTAACTTCTATTTGCATTTTTGTTAAATCCTGCGCTATCGTAAAAAGCTCTGGAGCTTGGAAACTGGCAGCAACAGGCTGTCCTACATCGATATCTCGAGAAATAATTGTACCGTCAACTGGAGCTATTATTCTGGTATATCCCAAATTCGTCATAGCAGTATTATAATTTGCTCGAGCTTGTCTTATAGAAGCTTTTTGCGCTCCTATTGACGCTTTTTTTGCAAGATAATCACTTTCAGCCTGGTCAAGCTCACTTCTGGCGATAAAATTTTTTTCATAAAGATTTTTATATCTATTATATGTTTTTTGAGCCATAACCATTTCCGCATTTAATTTAGCAAGATTAGCCTCTGCATTATTTATCTGAGCCCTGTTTTGATCAACAGAAGCTTGAAAATTTGCAGGGTCAATTTGAGCTAAAAGCTGACCTTTTTTTACTTCCGAGTTGTAATCAACATAAATTTCTTTCATCAATCCGGATACGGTAGAACCAACACTAACCGTATTTACCGGATTTATTGTCCCTGAAGCCTCAACTACCTGAGTAATAGTGCATTTTTCTAACTTACAGGTTTCATAATGAACTTGATTTGATTTCACATGTGCATAAAGTACAATTCCTAAAATTAAAGCCATTCCAAGCGGAATTATTACTCTTTTTTGGGCAAATTTAATTATAATATCATTTAATTGCATATTATTTATCCTCTAAAGTAACAGTAACTTTTTGCGGCATAGCTATAACACTTTCAAGATTTGCACGTGCCACATTGTATTTATATATAGTTTCAATATAAGAAACCTGAGCATTATTATAGTTAACTTTTGCATCCTGCAATTGAATATAATCGCCCAGACCGACATAATATCTACCTTCTGCAAGTTCATAATTTTCAAGAGTCTGACGAACTTTAACCGATAGTAAAGGAATTTGTTTTTCAAGCTGCACCATATTTATATAAGCATTTTGCACTTCAAAATAAATATCCTGATTTAATTGATTTAAAGAATTTTCTGCAATATCAACCTGATATTTTGCAGCATCAACCTGATACTTCTGATTCATTATATTTAGCGAACTTGATAAATTAACACCAACATTAAATGAACTTGTAGAATTAGTATCTCTCCAGCCATAACCTGCATTAGCAGACAATGCAGGATAATAAAGTTTTTTTGTATATAATAAATTTGCCTTAACTGCATCAAGTGTTGAGTTATAAGCTTTTAAATCTGCCCTGTTTTCATAAGCCATTTTTATACAATCTTCGAAAGTATAAGGGAATTCGCTTACTTCATAATTTGTCAAATACTCCAATTTTTCAACTGCTGTAGAGAGTTTTGCATCTTTCACATTAACCGGTAATTTGTTAATTTCTTTATCATCCGGCTTTGTTATTTGAGTCAAATCAACCGGAGCAAGATTATTTTGCACATTAAATCCCTCGGTCCCCTCAATTGAGTATAAAGGTGCCCTTGAAACATACATTGAATTGTTTAAATTTACAAGTGCATTTTTATAAGTTTTTTCGGATTCAACAAGAGAAATTTTGGAGTCACTCAATGTAACTTCTGCATTAACTAAATCAATTTTAGATTTCAAACCTTCTTCAAAATAAGCCTTAGTTCTAAGATAATTTCGTTCATTTATATCTACATAAGCTTTATTAATAAACATTGTTGCTCTGGCTGCAAGAACTTCAAAATATCTTTGTTTCACAAGAAATGTTGTTTCTCGAACAGAATTATAAAACATATACTCATCTGCTATCATATAAAACTTTTGCATTTTTATATGAGCATTTGTTCGTCCAAAATTCCACAGCAGCTGATTTAACGTTGCTTCAACAGAATAAGTATTTGTATTCATTGTATATCTGTTTGTACTCGTATCATTGAATTTATACCCTGTTCCAACTCCTAATGTCGGAAAAAATTCAGAACGTGCAATACCTACATTTGACTTTGAAAGCCCGTAATTGTATCGAGCATTTCTAATTGCTGGATTATTATTAAGTGCAATAGATATACAATCGTTTAAAGTTAATACAGCCCCTTTTTCAATTTTTATATCTTCTATAGCTGCAGCCTTACACGGTATAAAAATAATTATTAAACATATTGCTATGATTATTTTTTTCAGCATTAATTTGCTAAATCCTATTAGATATACATGTATACTAACGATTACATCATATATTTGTTCATCTGCAATCATATAAAAGTGGGAATATTTTATATTTAAATTTGACAGATAAGGCAATTGACAGTTTTTGTTTTGATAAACAGGAAAGAATACAATAAAAATTCAATTGTAAACAATCTACCCAACAGATTATTGCAAAAATCTCAAATTCTTTGTAATAATATGATATAAACATAAAAGAGGAGATTTACTTATGAATAAAAAATCTATTATTACAATTCTTGCAATTTTAATCATACCTGTTCTGGCATTTTTCGGATTAACATTTAATAAAGACAACGCAAGTATCGCAAGAGCAGAGGGGAAACCTGAAGTTATTAAATTTACATCCACAATGTGCCTTGAATGTAAGGAAGTAAATAAAGTATTCAAAGAATTATTGCCAAAATATCAGGATAAATTTAATTACACAGAAATTATTGTTGACAACCGTAATGATATGAATAATGCGTTGATAAAAAAATATCATGTACAGCTTGTGCCTACAATTATTATGGTTAACTCTGACGGAACACAATATAAAAGAATTGAATCATCACTTCCTGTAGAACAAATGGAACAATACATTAAAGGACTAAAATAATGGAAAACTTAACACAGCTTTTTTCTACACAAAGCAGTATTTATATATTATTTGGTGCAGCATTTCTAGGCGGGCTAATTTCATCAATATCTCCGTGTTCGCTTTCTATGCTTCCGTTAATTATCGGATATATAGGCGGGTACTCTGATGAAAAACCGTTAAAAACACTTATACAAATGATTTTCTTTGTAATCGGTACGGGTCTTGTATTTTCCGTAATAGGAGCAATCTGTGCAATTACAGGCAAAATCTTTATCGGGAATCCATATTTTGCAATTGTTGTAGCTTCTATCATTATGATTATGGGTCTTAAAATACTCGGGGTGATAGATTTTGATTTACCTCCAATTATTAAAGAGGTTCCTAAAAATAATGTTAATAATGAATTCTTATACCCGCTTATACTCGGTGCAATTTTTGCTCTAATCGGCACACCTTGTTCAACACCAATATTAGCAAGTATAATGGCATTTGCATCTATTTCAGCAAAAATAAGCTCTGCCGTCATAATGTTATTCTTATTTTCTATAGGACAAGGACTAATCCTTATTATTGCAGGGTTTCTAACATCAAAAATTAAAACTAATGAAAAATTTTACAATTTATCTGAAAAAATAATGAAAGTTAGCGGTTTACTATTGCTACTAGTTTCATTATATATTTTTTATAAGATTTTCGGTGCAATCCTTGTAAAATAACCATTAATGTTGTATCATAATATGGTAAATTATTCATTCCAAGTATAATTTTATATTTGGAATGAATATGATTAATAAAACTATTACCGGATATTATGGAGAAAATATAAATGAAAACATTCGAAGGGCAATTAACCACAACTAACGAAGATAAATTCTGTATAATTATAGCAAGATTTAATGACTTTATCGGCTCAAAACTGTTAGAAGGTGCAGTTGATGAATTAAAAAGGCACGGAGCTAATCCTGATAACATTGATATAGTAAAAGTTCCGGGAGCCTTTGAAATTCCGGTTGTTGCACTAAAATGTGCTCAATCTAAAAAATATAATGCAATTATTACTCTTGGCGCGGTAATAAAAGGTTCTACTCCGCACTTTGATTATGTTTCTGCAGAAGTTTCAAAAGGGGTAGCTCAAGTTAGTTTACAAACAGGGGTTCCTGTTATTTTCGGAGTATTAACAACAGATAACATAGAACAGGCAATAGAAAGAGCCGGCACAAAATCAGGTAACAAAGGTGCTGACGCTGCTAAAACTGCAATTGAAATGGCAAATTTGGTTAAATTAGTGTAGCCCAAAATATAGTATACTGCTATAATTTTGGAAAAGGAGTTGGATATGACAGAAGCAATTACAGAATACAGAAATGAAAACACAAAAGATATTGACCTGCTGTCAACGATAGATATGGTTCGAAAAATGAATGAGGAAGACCAGATAGTTGCACAAGTTGTCGGCGATGAAGCTGCAAATATCGCAACAGGTATTGATATCATTGCAAAAGCTTTTTTAAAAGGTGGCAGATTGTTTTATTTCGGAGCAGGAACTTCCGGCAGATTAGGAATATTAGATGCTTCTGAATGTCCTCCAACATTTAGCGTTGAACCGACAATGGTTCAAGGTATAATCGCAGGCGGTCAAAAAGCTATACTTCATGCTGCAGAAGGAGCTGAAGACAGTTTTGACGCTGGGAAAAAAGATGCAAATGTTTTAACAGATAAAGATGTTTGTGTTGTTGTTTCTGCAAGCGGAAATCCAAAATACTTGCTGGGGGTTTTAGAAAGAGCAGACGAAGTTGGTGCTGCGACTATTGCTGTTACTTGTAATTCCAGAGGGCATATTGCAGAAGAAGCAGGACATGTAATATGTGCAGAAGTAGGACCGGAAGTTATCGCAGGATCAAGCAGACTGAAAGCAGGAACAGCTCAAAAAATGATTTTAAATATGCTTTCAACCGGAGCAATGATTAAAATTGGTAAAACTTATGAAAACTTTATGATTGATTTGAAAGCTGTTAACGAAAAATTAAAAGACAGAGCGATAAGAATTGTTTCTCAAATTGCAAACGTCACAAAAAGCGAAGCGCTTGCTGCACTTTTAAAATGCGATTGGGAAATAAAAACCTCTGTAGTTATGATAAAATTAAAAACAGATGCTGAAAATGCAAGATTAGAATTAAAAAAACACGGCGGAGTTTTGAGAAAAATTATAAATTCCGAACCTGTTGTGTAGGAGGAAATAGGGCAATGAAATTAACAGTTCTTGGAGCAGGATGCTGGGGTCTAACTTTAGCCTGGCTTTTGACAGATAATTTTGAAGAAATAACAGTTTGGGGAAGAGAACAAGATCTATCTCAAGATTTGAAAGAAAACAAACATTGTTCTAAACCATTAGAAGTTCAACTGGATAAAAAAGTTGAAATAACATCAGATTTAGCAGTTGCAATTAAGGATTCGGATATTATTTTATCTGTTGTTGCAACCTCCGGAACCCGTGATGTTTGTGAACACCTTAAAGCTGCAGGAATAAAGCCCGAACAAATTCTTGTTAATGCATCAAAAGGTATTGAACTTCCGTCACTAATGAGAATGTCAGAAGTAATAAAAGATGTTTTACCTGAACAAAAACTGGTAATTCTTTCAGGCCCAACTCTTGCCAAAGAAGTTCTTCAAGGCAAACCGACAGCAGCTTGTGTTGCCTGCGAAGATATAAAAACAGCTCAAATTGTACAAAAAGCCTGCAACGTTCCGAATAAATTCCGACTTTACACAAACACAGACGTTATCGGAGTAGAACTTGGCGGAAGTTTGAAAAACGTTATCGCTATTGCTTCAGGTTTTGCGCATACAATGGGCTTAGGAGACAACTGCTCAGGTTCACTTCTAACCCGTGGAATGGCTGAAATTGTACGTGTAAGTATCCAACTTGGTGCAAATCCTTCAACATTATATGGTTTATCAGGTATGGGAGATTTAATTGCGACATGCTCTTCTCCAATGTCAAGAAATTATACGGTTGGTTCAATGCTTGCGAAAGGCAAAAAAATTAATGATATTTTAGCAGAATTAGGTTCTGTTGCAGAAGGGGTTAAAACTTCAAAGGCAATTTGCGAATTGGCAAAAAAGCTTGATATTGAAGTTCCTGTATCAAATGCAATTTACGAAGCCGTTTATACTGATATAACACCTGAAGAGCTTCTATCTAAACTAATGAACAGAAAACTTAAAGAAGAAGAAAGATACGTATAATGAAATTTGCAGTAAGATATTTAAAAAATACATATTACCCGTTAAATGTACCTGAAAACGTAAAATTAGAAGACGGGCAAATGGTTATTGTAAGAACAGAAAAAGGCGAAGAAGCTCTAAAAGTTTTTCTGGTAAATTCAGAGGTAGAAAAACTATGGGCAAAAGCAAAAAATAAACCTGAGCCTCTTCCACTAATTCGAACACTAACTCAACGTGACTTACAAACACTGGAAGAGATAAAAAAAGAAGAAGTTGAAGCATTTTTTAAATGTCAGGCACTTGTAAAACAGCACAAACTGGGAATGAATCTTGTTCAATGCCGTATAACTTTTGACAGACGTAAAATTACATTTTACTATACAGCTCCGGAAAGGGTTGATTTCAGAGCGTTATTAAAAGATTTAACACAAACATTTACGCGCGTAAGAATTGATTTACGCCACATCGGAGTTCGTGATGAAACCTCAATACTTGAGGGAGTTGGAATCTGCGGACAACCTTTCTGCTGTTCAAGTTTCTTGAGGAAATTCGCAACAATCAATGTTAAACTTGCAAAAGATCAAGGTATGCCGATTGCTCCAGGAAAGATTTCAGGAACCTGCGGAAGACTCTTATGCTGCTTAACATACGAATACTCAAACTACATTGACGCCGCAAAAGGAATGCCTCCAATCGGGTCTTCTGTTATGACAACTGAAGGATTGGGAAAAGTATGTTATCTTCAATTTATGAGCGGGAAAGTTGCAGTAAAAATGGAAGACGGCAAAACCAAAGAATTTGACAAAACAGATATTGAAATGGTAGATGCAGATGTTAATGTTGAAATTGATGTACCAACATTAAATAAATATCAGGAAGAAGATGCCCAAAACATCGACTTAAAACAGCTTGAAGATGACAGAAACAGCTCAACCGGCAATATCTAACGGTGTTTTATAATTCAAATTTTTCTATTTGAGCTATATTTTTACAAAAATCATCGTACGATTTATGATAAACCTGTGAGGTATCCCACGGGTTTACATAAAGAATATCTGAAAGTTTTCCATTATCATCTTTTATTACATCTTTAACATAATATACATGGTTTGGGATTTGTTCAGGATTATTTTTTGATGAGAATAATTTGTTAAGTAAAGATGATTCTTTAAAACTAAAAGTCAAAGTGTTAGATTTTTGATTATTTGCAAAGTCTGTTAGCATTTCATTTACACCATCTTTAGTCAGAGGTTTGTAATATTCTTTATTTTTTTCTAATATTTCACCTGTAGTTAACCCGGTTCCGGTTTTACCTGTGAGCATATAGCCCGGAGAATATTTATCAATGTTATTTGATTTGCCGCTAATACTACTATCCGGTTGTGATTTATCTTCCGCCGCTATTCCCTCTGAATCAAAATATTTCTCGGTTGCAGCCTCAAGTAAATTCATATCAAAATCACCTTTAGAATATCCTTTTTCATTTAAGTCTTCTTCGGTTATTTTAATTGTTTGTTTTTCTCCAAGTGTGTTATATATTGTAACTTCGTACGGATCTTCTGAGGTTCCTGTGTGGTTTGCATCTATAGCATTTTTTATTGCAGCCTTACCTTTATCAGTTTGTTCAAGCGCTTTTACTCCGCTTAATAACCAGCAGTCATTAGCCTCTTGCTGTTTTATATCATTTATTTTACCATCAGAAAAAATTCCAAAGTTTTGTCCAAGCTTAAATAATTCAGTTTCAGAAATATTATCATCGGTTAATGTTCCATTGTTGTTGGTATCATATTTTTTGTAATCAGTCCAAATACTTGATTTTGAATCAATTTCTGATAATTTTGCACGTGTTTGCTGCATTCTGGTTTCAGAACACTGAATATTGTTATTTAAAGTAGATGTTTTTAAATCTATGTTATCAACCATGCTGCTCTCTTTGTTCTCTATATATAAAACATATGTTTTTTGTGATATTTCAAAATTATAAAATTAAGTTACATATTGTTACATGTTTACTTAAATGAAAACTCAGATTTTAATATTTTACACTTTTGAATTTTACATATTACTTTCTTATTAAAAAATCATACCAATAGCTGCCGTTTCCAACAGGGCTTTCATCAATCAAGGCAAAATATGCGCAGGCATGCTGAACTGTAGTTTTTGTTTTATCACAATACTTTGCTATATCTTTCTTATCTGTTAAATTTTTACCAAGCCTATTCCAATATATACCAGTATAAGGAATTACAGCATTTTCTTCTGTAAAAACAAATACAAATCTATCATATCCCCATCGATTTGGTTTATCTATCCCATTAATATCAACACAAATCTTAGGTCCATAAGGTAACGCGGTTGCATAAGCTGTTGAGGTATCATCCATAGAATACAAACGACCTACTGAGTCCATATAAACAACAGAGATATCACATGGATAGTATTTTACTTCTATTCCATTGAGATTTAAATTTTTTATATTATGAAGCTTATCAAAACTACTCCATACAGAATTACTAGCCTTTGTAAACCCTTTATAATAAGACATAAACTTGTTAAGTAACGCATTACTATCCCAATTTGAGCTAGTAGTATCGACTCCGGCTTTTATTAAAACATCATAGTCATGCACAGGAATATCTGTATCTGCGTAAAAAGCCCTGGTTGCTTGATTTAGTTCTGCATAAGTCTTTTTAAATTGAGACTGAAGTTTTTTATGCGTACTCCGCGCTGCAATAGTAGGAATTGTCATCGCTGCAACTATTCCAATAATTCCTAGAGTAATTAAAATTTCTGCTAATGTAAAACCTCGTCTTGCAACCATAAAATCTCCTATTTTATTAAAAATAATACTGAGCATATTCAGTATTACACGTAATATATCATGTATAATAACAAAAATCAATATACTAAAATATTTATTATGGATATGACCTATTACTATAAAGAACTTGCAAAAAATATGAGAATTGAAAGAGCAAGGTTAGATATTTCTCAATTAAAACTGGCAGAAATGGCAGACATCTCACTAGATACAGTAAATTTAATAGAACGAGGCGCAGGGAATCCGAAACTTTGTACAATAATAGCTATTGCTAAAGCTCTTAATGTAGACTTAAATACCCTTATTAAACTCTAAAAACTAAAATATTATAAAAAAAGGGACAAATATTAAAATATTTGTCCCTTTTTACTTATTTAAAATTAAATTAATTATTCATATTTTCATTATTTTCAAAAGATTGATTATTATTTTCAGCTTCTGAATTTGCTTCATCTTCGTGAGCATTCTCATCAGCTTCTGTAATCTCAATTTCAGAAGCATTTTCTTCTGCAGCTTCATCCTCAGATTTATTCTCGTCCTCTTCCGAAATTTCTACTTCGGACTCAGAACTATTTTCTTCATTTTCAGAATCAGATTCCTCGGAATTTTCTTCAGCTTCTTTTTCATCTTCTGCTTTCAAAGCTTCTTCAATTTCAGCTTCATCTTTAGCTCTAATCACAGGAATAGAAAGCATCAACGCCATTTGATCACCCTCTTGATCAAAGTTAAGTTCAAGCGCATCTTTATCCATTTCAACGTATTTAGAAAGGAGTTCAACAAGTTCTCTTCTCATACGCTGCAACAATTCAGGCGTAAGATTTGTTCTATCTTGCATTAAAACTACACGAAGTCTATTACAGGCAATATCTTTAGCATTTTCTTTTTCTGTTTCTGTTTGTTTGAACAAGTTCAAAACTTTATTACATAATTCTTTTAAAATATTTTCGCTCATTTTACTTCTCCTTACCTATCAGGTTTGAGAAGAATTTTTTCACCTTAAACAGAACACTTGTTTCTTCTTCAAGATTTAAAAACGGAACTTCTTCGCCCATTATACGTTGTGCAACATTTCTATAAGCTTTTCCCGCAAGTGAATTTTCATCATTAACAATAGGTTCCCCTTTGTTAGTAGAAGTTATAATTCCGGTATCTTCAGGAATTATACCGATTAAATCAGCAGAAAGGATTTCAACAACATCCTCAACACTCATCATGTCATTTGATTTCATCAAATTAGGTCTTACTCTGTTAAGAAGCAGTTTATATGAAGTAATTTCTTCTTTAGCCTCTAATAGACCGATAATTCTATCCGCATCACGCACAGCAGACATTTCCGGAGTTGTAACAACTATGGCTTCTGTTGCACCGGCTACTGCATTTTGGAACCCTTGCTCAATACCTGCAGGGCAATCAACTAAAATAAAATCAAAATCTTTTTTTAGTTTTTCGCAAATATCTTTTAATTGTTCTTCAGTAACAGCAGTTTTATCTCTTGTTTGAGCCGCAGCCAGCAAGCATAAATTAGGATTTTTCTTATCTTTAACAAGAGCTTGTTTCAATTTACAGCGTTTTTCAACAACATCAACAATAGTATAAACAATTCTATTTTCCAAACCCAGCAGCAAATCAAGATTTCTTAATCCCAAATCTGTGTCAATCATAACAACTTTGCTGCCAGCTCTGGCTAGAGCTGTACCGATATTAGCGTTTGTAGTTGTTTTACCAACTCCGCCTTTTCCGGACGTAATAACTATTACTCTACCAGTCATTTATATCTCCTTAATTTTCTTCATGTATTTTTCTTATAACAATAGTACCTTTATATGTAAAAGCTTCTTCCGGAATATATTCACAAGACTTTTGAACATAAGGCAGATTGATTGTATCAGGTCTTCTTGCAAAAACTTCCCCGATACGAATTTGAACAGGGTTTAATTTTAGAGCCCTGATTCTTGCATAATTATTACCATCAGAACCTGCATGAGCAATTCCGCCAAGAATACCCCAAACAGTAATATCACCTTTTGCAATAATTTCAGCTCCCGGATTTACATCTCCAATAACAATAATATTTCCGTCTGAAGATATGCTTTGACCTGAACGGACAGTTCTTCTTAAATAGAGTGTAGGAAGTTTTTCAGGCTCATTTTTCAATGTCGCAACTTCTTCATCTTTTTCTTCTTTTCTCTCCTGAGCTTCTACTTTTTGAGCAATTTCTTCATTGTGAGAAACAATTGGAGATATCTCTTTTTCATCTGTAGAATTTGAATTATTTTCAGAATTTGAATCTTTTTTATCTGATTCAGAATCCAATGTTTCTGCAGAAATTTTAGATGATGAATCTTCTCCAAAAATATTATCTAAAGCATTTACAACTTCTTCTGTCGGCTCTTTTGTTTCGAAAGTAGGAGCTTCAACAGCATTTGTAAATTCAGAAATTTTTATATCAAGAGCAGTTGCAGACTCAAGTGTTACAGTCGAACTTGTACTGATAAATGCAAGCTGTGATTCCATAAGTTCTACCAGAGCTTTTATACTTATAAGCTCATTCTGAGATAAATCCACAGCCCCCAATTTTAAACAAATATGTTTACCTTTAGAATCAGGCATTTCCAAAACCCTTGAAAGTTCATAAATAATTTCAGAGGTTTTCTTCGTATTGGTTAAATCAACGATAAAACCATTTTCTATATATCCCTTATCCATTTTTCCCTTTCCAAAATTCGGTTACATGGATAACGTACACGAAACAATTTAAGACTTCAAGAAATTATGTAGTTTTTGTAATTAAATATTACAGTACTAAGCTAAAAAGGTATTATCACTCACATATTTATTTCTAACACGATTGTCAAGCTCTGACATTGTGATATTACCATCTTTATTAGTATCTAACCCACGGTTAGCTCCGTAGTAGTTTTCACCGGAGGATGTCAAAACTTCTCTATGTGCACGTGCTGGTAAAAAGACTAAAGCGTACAGCTGACCACCTGACAATTTATCATTTTGCGCAAATCCGGCTGTTTTCTTAGCACGTTGTAAATACTTTTCAACATAATCAAGCTGTTCAACAGGAGACATTGCACCAAGTGCAGAAGTTGTAGTTCCTAAAGATTTTGCAGTAGATTCCATAAACTGGATTAATCCTGTTGCAGAACTATTTGGATTTTTTGCTTTCGCATTTATTCCTGACTCAGAATTCATAACCCCAAGCAAATCACGATAATTACAATTCAATCGTTTTGCAATCTCTTTTACTTTATTCAAAAATTCCGGCCCGTATTCATCCTTGTTTTTCTTTAAATTTACCCCTTGAGGCTCACTTTCATATGAAACAGATGAAGAAACTGATGAACTTACAGACGGCATAAAATTCATAAAAACAAACGGATTAACAGCTCCAACTCCGCCAGTAAAAGAAAAATTATTCAAATACCCAAATGGATTTGCAAAAGGCATATACATACTAGACATATATGGAGTGTTAAATATAGAACCTGCAAAAGGATTACAAAAACCAGGCATTGCTGTCGCTCCTGCAAGTCCCAAAAAGAAATTTACACGGGGATTCATTGCCATACAACCCATTGAAAATGGGTTTGAATAAATATTGAAATTATGTGATGAAATAAAAAACATTTTCTTCCCCAGTTTAAATAATATTCCCCGTATTTATATAAAGTTAAAAAGTATATATTAATTGCATAAATCTTTGCTATTTGTTAACAAATATTAAAAATTTTAACAGTTTGATTAATATTATTAAATATGTTTATTATATATTTATAATAGGCAAAGGATTTAGCATAAATGTTTAATGAGACCAAAACACACGAGATTACAGTCGACGTAGTAATTTTGACAATTAAAAACAATACTATTCAAGTTTTATTAGTAAAACGTACAACTGAACCGTTTAAAGGCAGATGGGCAATCCCAGGAGGATATGTCCGACTATCAGAAAACCTTGATGAAGCAGCTTTGAGAGTTCTTAAAGAAAAAACTGCAGTAGATAACATTTATCTTGAACAGTTGTACACATTTGGAGATCCTCTGCGCCACCCTAATGCGCGTGTAATTACCTGTGCTTATTTTGCACTTGTAAGATCTGAAGATATAAAAATAGTTTCCACACCAGAACTCGGCTGGCACAAAGTAAGTGATCTGCCTGCTCTGGCTTATGACCACAAAGAAATTATTCAATACTCTTTGAAAAGAACAAGAGAAAGACTTGAACTTTGTCCGGTTGCTTATCAGCTTTTGCCTGAAAAATTTACACTCACAGAAATGCAAAAAGCTTACGAACTAATTATGCAAAAGAAATTAGACAAACGTAATTTTAGAAAAAAAGCTCTTGCAACTGACGGTTTAATGGAATTGGAAGAATATACAAAATCATCTTCTAAACGTCCGGCAAGGCTATATACTTTTGAGAATATTGAATTAAACTCAAAAAGAGCACATTTTATCAAAAAGGAGAAAACTAAATAATGGTTAATATATTATGGATAATTGAAACAATATCTGCAGTACTTTTAACAATTTTAATATTGCTGCACTCACCAAAAGGAGACGGCATTGGCGGAATCGGAGGAGCATCTCATGTATTTGCATCTCAAAAAAGTGCTGAAAAAGGTTTAAATAAATTAACTGGGATTGTTTGTGCAATTTTTATATTATGCACATTTCTTATCGGATTCGGTATTGTAAAATAACAAATCTCAAACTAAAATATTCTAGAATTTACCCCGTATACTGTACTCAATCATATAACGGGGTTTTTTAGTAAATAAAAGGAGAGAAATGAAAACAGGTGCTATTCTAGGAGGAATAATTATTACCGGAGCCGTCATTAGTGTTGGTTCTACAGCATTAGGCGCCGCAAGCAGAAATATAAAAGAAAATAAACATTTAAAAAACTCTAACAAAAAAATTCAATCTGCATACAACAACACAATGAACTCACTTGCTATACGTTCTTTACAAGAAAAAAATTACCTGCAGTCTGTAAATTCATTCAAAAAATCCATCACTAAAAATGATGATGGAATCAAAATTTTAACAAAAACAGCAAGATAAAATTTTTGTTTTAAAATAAAAATATGGACAATGAAATTTTTACAAGGAATTCACTATTCTGGGGAGAAGAAAATCAAAAACTTCTTTCTACCAGAAATATTGCTGTCTTTGGACTTGGAGGAGTCGGGGGATTTTGTGCCGAAACTCTAGTCAGAGCTGGTATCGGGAATTTAACAATTATAGATTTTGATACTGTTTCAAAATCTAATATTAACAGGCAAATCATTGCACTAAATTCTACCATAGGACAGAAAAAAACATCGCTGTTTGAAAAGAGACTAAAAGATATTAATCCTGAAATAAATTTAAAAATTATAGACGATTTTTACAATTCTGATGAACTTGTAATTGATTTTGACACTGAAAAATATGATTACGTTGCTGATGCAATCGACACAATGAGATCAAAAATTCATCTTTTGGAATCCTGCTACAAAAACAATATACCAGTGATAAGCTCTATGGGTGCAGGAAACAGAATAGACCCGACTAAATTGTATATTTCAGACCTGAAAGATATAGAAAACCGCAATGCACCATTTGTATCTAATGTAATCTATCAACTAAAAAAACTTGGTATAACAGAGGGTATTACATTTGTTTCGAGCAGAGAAAAGCCTTTTGTCCAAGAAAAAATAACAGAAAAAGAACAAATTACAACGACAGGTGGATTAAATATTGAATTTAACAAAATAACACCGGCTTCAACTCCGTTTGTGGCTTCAGTTGCAGGGATTTACATGGCATCACATATTGTACAAAACTTAATAAAGGATTTCAAATAATGAATATTTTAGTAACCGGAGCGTCTAAAGGTATTGGTAAAGCTATTGCACAGGAATTGAAAACTTGCGGGAATGTATTTGGAGTTTCAAGAAATGAAGATGCATTGAAAAATCTTAATCTTGACGGGTATTTTGTTTGCGATATGGTAAAAGAGTCTGAATTAATAAAATTGGGCAATTTTATAGAAACTAATAAAATTGATGTTTTAGTTAACAACGCAGGAGAATATATTTATTCTTCCGTGAGTGATACTAATTTAAATGAACTTGAGCATATTTTTGCATTAAACACAAAGGCTCCTATATATTTGACATCACGTGCCGTAAATTATATGAAGGAACAAAGATTTGGGAGAATTGTAAATATCGGTTCAATTTCAGGGGTTATGGGGGAAGCTTATGCAAGTTTATATTCAGCTTCAAAAGCTGCACTTATAGGTTATTCAAAGGCCTCAGGATTAGAATTGGCAGAGTTCGGGATTACGGTTAACACAATAAATCCAGGCTGGGTAGATACCGAACTCGGTAAAGATTCAATTGCCGACAGCGAATTTTCTGAAAAAGAAATCCTATCTTGCATTCCGCAAAAAAGATTTGTTGCTCCAAAAGAAGTTGCAGGACTGGTAAAATATTTGATATCAGATGAGGCAAAAGGTATTACAGGACAATCAATAAATCTTTGTGCAGGCTTGTCAGTAGGAATCTAACATCTGGATTAATATTTCTTAATAATTTATTATTTTTAGACAAATAAATATTTGACGGGAGTTTATAACATTGCGTTTACTCTTACTAATAGATCTCAGAAAGGAAAAATTTATGCAATTGAACAACAATGTACACTCCCCGAATTTTGGAATGGCTTTAAAAATTACTCCGGCGGCTATGGATGCTCTGCAATCTTCTTCAATGAAAACAATTGATAAACTCGCTAAAATTGGAGATGATTTGAAAGATACAAAATTTTATCATTTAGAAATCGGTGAAGGTCTTGCACCAAAAATTGATTCTTGTTATGCAAATTCATATACCGCACCGTTTAGTGTTGAAAAGCCTTGTGATGAATTTTTAAGGTTTAATACAACTTGGGCTGGTACAGGTCGTGATAGAGTCGGAACGGAATTTAGTGATGTTATAAAATTTGCAAATAAAGAAAAAGCTTTAGAAGCATACAACAAAATTTCTGAATCGATTTCAGATGTTGATCGTGCTGCATTGTTGACAAAAATGTTAGATGTCAGAGAAATTGAAAAAGATACTATTGAAACAGCTACACGAGTTGAAGCAGCCAAGGTAAAGGAAGCTGCACAAAAATTGTTCGAACAGTTCGGTGCAGAGCCACATGTTAAACCATAGTTAAATTTTTGTACAAATTAAATAAAAAAGTCCTCAAATTTGGGGGCTTTTTATTGTTTAAAAATATTTCATAAAATACCTGATTTTATTTGAAAAATATCATGTTTATGGAATAATTATTATGAGGCTAAATATAAAATAGCGATGTACATATAAATAAAAAAGGAAAAAGAAAAATGGCTAGAAAAACTCCATTGGAAAAAATTAGAAACATTGGTATTGCAGCCCACATCGATGCCGGTAAAACAACTACAACAGAACGTATCTTGTTTTACACAGGTAAAACTCACAAAATCGGTGAGACTCACGATGGTGCAGCTGTAACTGACTTTATGGAACAAGAAAAAGAACGTGGTATTACAATCCAATCTGCAGCTGTAACAGCTGAATGGAAAGGACACCAAATCAATATTATTGATACCCCTGGTCACGTTGACTTTACAATCGAAGTTGAACGTTCATTGCGTGTATTAGACGGTGTTGTTGCTGTATTCTGTGCAGTTGGTGGTGTTCAATCTCAATCTGAAACAGTTTGGAGACAAGCTAACCGTTACGAAGTTCCTCGTATGGTTTTTGTTAACAAAATGGACAGAACAGGTGCAGACTTCTATAGAGTTGTTGACCAAATTAAAAATAGATTAGGTGCTAACGCAGTTCCTATTCAGCTTCCAATCGGTGCAGAAGACCAATTCACAGGTTTAATCGACCTTATGACAATGAAAGCTGAAATTTATACTAATGACTTAGGTACAGATATCAGAGAAGAAGATATTCCTGCTGATATGGCTGAAAAAGCTAAAGAATATCATGATGCTATGGTTGAAGCTATTGCATCTGAAGATGATGCTTTAATGGAAAAATTCTTTGAAGATCCTGATTCTATTACAGTTGATGAATTGAAAGCTGTATTAAGAAAAGCAGTTTGTGATAACAAAATCGTTCCTGTTTGCTGTGGTACAGCATTCAAAAACAAAGGTGTTCAGTTATTGTTGAATAACGTTGTTGATTACATGCCATCACCTGTTGACGTTAAAGCTATCGAAGGTGAATTGGAAGATGGTACAAAAACTGAAAGACATTCTTCTGATTCAGAACCATTCTCAGCTTTATCTTTCAAAGTTATGACAGACCCGTTTGTTGGTCGTTTAACTTTCTTAAGAGTTTACTCTGGTGTAATTACTTCAGGTTCTTACGTATTAAATTCAACTAACGGTAAAAAAGAACGTATTTCAAGACTTGTAAGAATGTATGCTGACCAAAGACTTGAAGAAAATGAAGTTTACGCAGGTGACATTTGTGCAGCTGTAGGTTTGAAAGATACTACTACAGGTGATACATTATGTGACGATAAAGCTCCAATTATTTTGGAAAGAATGACATTCCCTGAACCTGTTATTTCTGTAGCTATCGAACCAAAAACAAAAGCTGACCAGGATAAAATGGGTATTGCTCTTCAAAAACTTGCTGAAGAAGATCCATCTTTCAGAGTTAAATCTGATGAAGAAACAGGTCAAACAATCATCTCCGGTATGGGTGAACTTCACCTTGATATCATTGTTGACCGTATGATGAGAGAATTCAAAGTTGAAGCTAACATCGGTAAACCTCAAGTTGCTTACAGAGAAACTATTAGAGGCAATTCTGACCAGGATTCTAAATTTGCCCGTCAATCAGGTGGTAAAGGTCAATACGGTCACGTTAAAATCAGAATTTCTCCAGCTGAAGAAAATGCTGGATTTGTATTCGAAAACAAAATCGTTGGTGGTGCTATTCCTAAAGAATATATCGAACCAGCTAGAAAAGGTATGGAAGAAGCCCTTGAAGGTGGTATCTTAGCTGGATATCCAATGATTGACGTTAAAGTTGAACTTTATGATGGTTCTTACCACGAAGTTGACTCTTCTGAAATGGCATTCAAAATCGCTGGTTCAATGGCAATCAAAGAAGGTACAAGAAAAGCTCAACCTTGCATCTTGGAACCTATGATGAAAGTTGAAGTTGAAATTCCTGATGAATTCACAGGAACTATTATCGGCGATATTTCAAGACGTCGTGGTAGAGTTGAAGGTCAAGAACCTGTTGGTAATACAGGAAACGTTATAGTTAGAGCTATCGTTCCTCTAGCTAACATGTTTGGTTACGCTACAGACTTGAGATCTAATACTCAAGGTCGTGGTACATTCTCTATGGAATTCAAATGCTACGAACAAGTTCCTAAAAATATCGAAGACGAAATTATTGCAAAATCCGGTTCTTCTAAATAATTAACCAGATTCCAATAATTTATAGATATACTAAAGACTCAGGTATTATATACCTGAGTCTTTTTAATACTATTCAGTTTTTAATAAGTTTATTTACCGCCAACTCCTCCAAATACAAAATCATTCTTAATATTAGATACAAGTAATTTTTGCCAAGCTGACTCATAACCGGAAATTTCATTCAACTGAGTTTCTAAATTTTCTTTTTGAAGCTCCAGTTCAGATTCCCAGGCATTTATATTCGCCATTTCAAATTCATGATCACTTTGCAGCTGCAAAAGAATTTCTGAATACTCATCAGTACCATAACCGTACTGCTCATCATAATATAAGGCACTCAATTTTGCATTGTATTCCTGCTGTTTAGTAGCAGAACTCCGCGTTGCAGACAACTGTCTCATTTGAACATCAGCTAAGCTTGAAGAAATTCTACTTTTTTGCTGGGTGTAGAATAATAAACTTTCTTGTAAATTCGAAATAGTCATAACTCTGTCCTCTTATTTTATTCTCTCTTAATTATATAAAGTATTTTAAATTTAGATGATTTCAGAGTTAGAATATTATGTTACAATACTTAACATTCATCATCTGTGAACATTTTTCACAACAAATTTAAAGTAATCCGGATTTTCTTTTGCCAATTTTGCACAAGCTATACCGTTAAGCCAACCTGCTCCTTTTAAGTTGCAATATTTATCAATATTATTATATTTTGTCTGTAAATCTCCCATAGTTCTCAATTCACCATCCAGAAATTCAAAAGTAAATAAATCATACCCGAGTATATTTGGAGGATTATCAGCCCCGTTTAAATCGACAGATACCCAGACTCGATAACTATCAGGTGTAGTATTTGGATTTTCAAAAAGGAGCAATGATCCATCTGATAATACAATTTGACCATCATCAATTAATCCAGAACCTATACCGGAATTACCATCAATAGATTTATACCATAACTGTTTTGTAGTATTTTTCACATCATAACAAGGTTTAAATTTTTTACTTGTAGCATTATTCCCTTTGCCACAATCAATTGTACCTTTCAAGTACTTCAAAAATAATGTATGCATAGTACCGCCAGAATAAGTTGTAGGATCTAATGATACATCATCAGCTTCCATTTGCTTAAACACCTGTTGCACAGTTGAATAAGATTTTAAGAATTGGCTTCTGAGTCTATGAGCCTTATAGCTTGTAATTAAATTCGGAATAGTCAATGCTGCCACTACACCAATTATCCCGAGGGTAATAAGGACTTCGGCAAGGGTAAATGCGGCTTTTGGATTCGTCATTCCGAACTCATTTCGGAATCTCTTTGTTTGGCATTTTGATTGAGACCCTGAAACGAGTTCAGGGCGACGGTATGGGATTAGATCAGGACGGAAATTTAAAACAAATATTTTTAAAGACCTTAGAATACTGTCGGAGTAAAGCTTTAAAAGGTTACCCCCCCCCGATTTTCTTGATATTGTTGCGTTTTGGCATTTTCATTACTCCTTTT
>CATXCB010000009.1 GCA_958366705.1 uncultured bacterium | reverse complement strand
TTTTCGGTTCTACTTTTTCTTTTTGCGTCGCAATCAAAAAGAAAAAGTGAACAAAAGGAAATTATTTAATGAAAATCATAATCTCAAATGAATACTTTAAATAATTATCCAGCATACTCCATTTGAAATAAACGTATAACTTGACGTATTGTGCTTTTATACCACATTTCTTTGACCGCAAAGAAACGTGGAACAAAGAAACTCTCTCCCATCGCTACGCTCACTAATAAATTGTAAATGCTCAACTTCAAAATGAGCAAACTCACTAATATCATTTTAAATTTGATTGGTAATCTAAATTTTGCCCGTTCAGACATGCTCATTTTTGTTGTTGTTTCGCATAACATTTATTGTTCGCTATGCGGAGGTCTAATTCTTAATGAAAATTCACCTAATTTATATATAGAATAATAAATATATATTTCATCTGCTTATAATAATTTTTATGTAATTATTAATTTTTCCTTAACTTTTAATAAAAAATACAAAATTCGTTATATAAATATATTGTTAGTTAGATTATACAGACTAAAAAAGGAGAGATTATCATGATTAAACCATTAGGTGAAAGAATTGTTATTAAAGTTGTAGAAGAAACAGAACAAACTTCAGGCGGAATTTTCATTCCTGATAGCGCAAAAGAAAAACCTCAAAGAGGCGAAGTTGTTGCTGTAGGTATGGGAAAATTAAATGACAAAGGGGAAAGAGAACCAATGGATGTTAAAGTTGGTGATGTAATCCTTTATGCTAAATATTCAGGAACTGATGTTAAAGTCGATGGTGTAGAATATAAAATTCTATCAATTAAAGATGCTTTAGCAGTTATTGAATAATAAAAAGTTATTGTAAGGAGAAATAAAAATGGCAAAACGTATTGTATTTGACGAAGAAGCTAGAAAAGCTCTTCTAAAAGGTATTGATGCAGTAGCAGACGCAGTAAAAATTACTCTTGGACCAAAAGGTAGAAACGTAATTTTGACAAAAAAATTCGGAGCACCACAAATCGTTAACGATGGCGTAACTATTGCAAAAGAAATCGAATTGAAAGATGCACTGGAAAATTCAGGAGCTCAATTATTAAAAGAAGTATCATCTAAAACAAATGATGTTGCTGGTGATGGTACAACAACAGCTTCAGTTCTCGCTCAAGCTATCGTTCGCGAAGGTTTGAGAAACTTAACAGCAGGCGCTAACCCAATGTCTATGAAACGTGGTATTGACAAAGCTGTTGATGCTGCAGTTGCTAAAATTAAAGCAATGTCTAGACCTGTTAATACAAAAGAAGAAATTGCTCAAGTTGCAGCTATTTCTGCAGGTAACAACAAAGAAATCGGTGAACTAATCGCTGAAGCAATGGAAAAAGTTGGTCACGACGGTGTTATCACTGTTGAAGAATCAAAATCTTTCGGTACTAACTTAAAAGTTGTTGAAGGTATGCAATTCGATAAAGGATACATCTCTCCATATTTCGTAACAGACCCAGAAAGAATGGAAGCAGTATTAGAAGATGCTTATGTATTCTGCTGCAACAAAAAAATCAACTTAATTTCAGACCTAGTTCCTCTACTAGAACAAGTTGCACGTGATGGTAAATCATTATTATTAATCGCTGAAGATATCGAAGGTGAAGCTCTTGCAACATTAGTTGTTAACACAATGAGAAAAGTTTTAAGAGCTGTTGCGGTTAAAGCTCCTGGCTTTGGTGATAGAAGAAAAGCTATGCTTGAAGATATCGCTATCTTAACAGGCGGCGAAATGTTCACTGAAGAACTTGGTATCAAATTAGAAAACGTAACAACTCAAATGCTTGGTAAAGCTAAACGCGTTACAGTTACTAAAGACGAAACAACAATCGTTGTAGGTGACGAAACAAAAGCTGCAGTTCAAGAAAGAATAAGACTTATCAAAAAACAAATCGAAGCTTCTGATTCTGAATATGATAAAGAAAAATTAAATGAACGTGTTGCAAAACTTTCTGGTGGCGTTGCCCTAATCGAAGTTGGGGCAGCTTCAGAAGTTGAACTAAAAGAAAGAAAATTAAGAATTGAAGATGCTCTAAATGCAACAAGAGCTGCTAACGAAGAAGGTATTGTACCAGGTGGTGGTGTTGCTCTATTAAGAGTGCAACAAGACTTAAATTCTAAATTAGAATCAATGGATTTTGAATCTGATGATGAAAAAGTTGGTTTCAAAATCTTAACAGCAGCATTAGATGTACCTCTAAGAGCTATCGCTCGTAACGCAGGTGCTAAAGCTGATGTTGTAGTTGATTGTGTATTAGAAAAAGACGGTGCATACGGATATGATGCTCTAAACAGCAAATATGTTGATATGTTCCAGGCTGGTATCGTTGACCCTGCTAAAGTTACTCGTTCTGCTTTAATCAACGCAGCTTCAGTTGGTTCAATGTTATTGACTACCGAAGCAGCTGTTGTTGATATTCCTGAAGAAAAATCAGCAGCACCTGATATGTCAGCAATGGCAGGTATGGGCGGCATGGGCGGTATGATGTAATTCTAAAAGCATCATATTAGCTTACAGATTCATAAAAGGCGGTGAATAAATAATTTATTCACCGCCTTTTTAATATAAAAAATTAAAATATAAAGTTTATTTATTAAATTTTTCTTTTAAAATTTCAACTTCAGCTTTCAATTTATTTATTTCGCATCTTACAGGATCTGGAATTCTATTGTGCATCAAGTTTCCTTGTTTATCTACAACTGCTCTATGAACAACTCTACCTGGAATACCAACTACTGTAGAATATTCTGGAACATCTTCTATTACAACAGAACCTGCTCCAATTCTTACATAATCACCTATAGTAATATTTCCAAGAACCTTAGCTCCAGCTCCAACAATTACATTATTCCCTAATGTTGGGTGTCTTTTACCTTGTTCTTTACCAGTACCACCTAGTGTAACTTGTTGATATATCAAAACATCATCCCCAACAATTGTAGTTGCACCTATTACAACACCTTCTCCATGGTCAATAAAAAATCTTCTACCAATTCTGGCTCCAGGATGAATTTCTATACCAGTAATAATTCTTGTTAAATATGAAATTATACGAGGAATCAATGGTATATTCCACTTGTACAAACGATGAGCAAATCTATATGCAACAATCGCATGCAAACCGGGATAGCAAAGAATTACTTCTAGCAAATTCGTTGCTGCCGGATCATTGTCATAGATAACTTTTATATCTTCTTTTACCTTAGAAATTCCTCGTTTGATAACTGATAGCATAATTCTTACCTATCTATTTTACTAGTTTCGCAAATTTACGTTTTCCTGCCTGCAATACTACACTATCTTCAAATGAAATGGTATAAGACATGTCAGTAATTTTTTCACCATCAATTTTTACACCGCCGCCTTGAATTAAACGCTTAGCTTCTCCACGGCTTGCAGTAAATTTCAATTCTGTAATTAAATCAAGAATATTTTTACCTTGTTCCACTTTTACTTCTTGAATATCATCAGGAATCCCTTTATTTGAAACTACATTAATAAAATCTTCCTGAGCCTTATCTGCACCTTCTTTGCCATGATATTCTTCTGTAATTTGATGTGCTAATTGCATTTTTATATTTCTTGGATTTACAGAGCCTTCTGCAATTTGTTTATCATAAGTTTCTAATTCTTCTTTTGTTGCATCTGTTAACAAACTATAATAACGTGTAATCATATTATCTGGAATACTCATCAATTTTCCAAACATATCTTTTGCACTATCAGTTAAAGATATACAATGTTCAGGATAAGTTTTTGACATTTTAACCACACCATCAGTACCTTCTAACAATGGAAGAAGCACAACTAATTGGGGATATTTTTTACCATATGCTGTTTGAATATCTCTACCCAATAAAGTGTTAAATCTTTGGTCTGTTCCGCCTAATTCAATATCCGCATCAATTGCAACAGAATCATATGCTTGCATCAAAGGATAGAAAAATTCTACAATTGAAATTGGTTTACCATCAGCATATCTTTTTGCAAAATCATCTCTTGTCATCATTTGTGCAACTGTAACTTGAGCTGATAATTTTAACAATTCAGTAAAACTCATTTTATGCAGCCAATCGGCATTATTAACAACTTCTGCTTTTGTAACATCTATAACTTTTGACATCTGGTCAAAATAAGTTTTAGCATTTTCTTCAACCTGCTCTTTAGTTAAAGCCGGTCTTGTTTCAGATTTACCAGAAGGATCACCTACCATAGCTGTAGCTCCGCCAACTAAAAGAACAATTTTATGTCCTAAAGCTTGAAACTCTTTTAATTTTCTCATCACAACAGTATGCCCTAAGTGTAAATCCGGTCTTGTCGGATCCATACCTAATTTAATTCTTAACGGAGTATTAGTATCAGCTGAATGCTGTAATTTTGCAGCTAATTCTTCAATCCCGCCCGGTAAAACTTCTGCATTTCTTGCAATATGTTGTGCCTGTTTTATAAATTCTTCTCTTATTTCTTCCATAATCTTTCTCCTATAACTTATTTAAATTATATCAAAAACATAAATAAGCAGGTTATACATTCGTTTTATTCGAAGTACAACCTGCAAAGAGCTTATATATTTTTATTATTCCTGTAAAGAATTTAACTCTGCACGAAGCTCAGACGCCCTTGTATTATAATACTCAAGCCATGTTTTTCCTGTTGCAGAATCTTTCACTTCGTTTTCGCAAACTGCGCGAATCCTTTTAGAATCAATATCATTTAATTCCAATTTTATCTGTTCTATTCTGAGAGCCTCACTTTCTTCTTGTTTTAAAAACTCATAATCCGGATTTTCAATAATACTATTATTTGCATATGTATATTTCAAAGGATCATTACAGAAATCATTGTATAAATTTTCAGAAATCTCTATGTTTAAAGTATCATCATTTAAACAACGACATTGACCTGCACCATTAATTTCATTATTTTCAATATAAATATAATACATAATTACCTAACCTTTCTATAACCTGAAATCCTGAAAGCACAACCATTCTTATAACTAGCAGAATTTGTTTCATCACCTGCAAAAAACCTTATTTTTCTATCTGCGGCAATAGGGATAGTACAATTACCGGATGCTATTTGATTAGCTCCGGCAGTCCTTGTTACTGCTCTACACAAATATGTTGAACCACAAATCGCAGTATTTACATACAATCCAAGAGAATTATTTATATTAATACCGGTTCTTATAATTGCACTTATTACAACTTCATAAATATTTTTATCATCCGGAAGCAGCGAGGAAATATCGAAAGTTTTATCAAAAGTTGTTGATATTGTTAAATCATTTGCTATATATCCAGATTTCACCGTCCATTTGCCGTCAAGTTCAGTTTTATCAGCTTTTGTATCTAAAACTTTTTGACCTTCCGCGTCAATATTTGACAGATCTTTATTTAATTTTTGAGTATTCAGATCCTCAATTTTTACATTTGACTTTTCTATTTCGTCTAAAACTGCAATAAAATTTGCATTAACCTCTTCTGCCTTTGCTTTAGCACCAGGCACAAATGAGTATGGAACACTTGATGTCATATTTTCCTTTCTGACAGTTCCAACAACTCCTCGGCTAAAATTGATACTATAGTGAAATTAACACCCTATTATATCATATATTTTCCAAAAGCGTCAAGCAAAACAGCTCTATAAAAATTATAGAGCTGTTTATCTAAATATTATTCATAAAGCTTTTCTCTATTTAAATAAAATTAGTATTAAGCAGATTTACCTTTGAATAATTTTACTACAGGTTCATAAGTATATTTAGCAATTGCTTCCCCTGCAGTTGCAACATAATGACCAACTTTTTGCATCAATGTAGCAGCTTCTTTATCAGCTTGAGATAAAGTTTTTATAGCATTAGGGAAAACTTTTGGTAATGCTGCAAGAGTTGCTGCAACCACAGCCAAAGTTGCTAATGTTCCTACAACCTTTTTACCTGTACCAGAAGATTTTTTTTCTTCTACAGGAGCCTGCTCAGCTTTCGGTACCGGAGAAGAAAATTTACCCGGTCTTTCTAAAATACTTGAAACATTATTCTGCTCACCACAAAAACGAACACTTGAAATAGGACTAACCATCATTTGGAAAACCTCCTTAACACTTTTATACACACTAATAATAAAACACTTGATAAATTTATTTTGACCAATTAATTTTATTTTGCAAACTATTGTTACAAAAATTTACAAAAAACTTGGAATATTTTCAATTGCCGTGTCATCTATATACGTGTAAAGGAGGAGAGTAAAATGGCTGGAAAACAAGATACACTGATTTATATTGAACAGGAGAATAAAACAGAAGCAGAATTTATGTCAAGAAGCTTCGTCAACAGCGCGATAAAAAATAGAGCGTACATCAATGCACTTGGTGCTGAACTGGTTATGAAATATTTAGCATCCGAGGGAATTGATATCTCTGACACTCACAACCTGCATTCAATATCCAAAATTCTTGAAAAAATTGATATATCAGATATCTTGCTGCCTAATATTCATATTGATGTAAGAGTCATCTTTGACGAAAATCAAATATTTATTCCTAAAACGCATTTCCAGCTGGAAATAACTCCTGACATTTATGTTGTACTTAAACTTGCAAAAGATTTCAGCCATGTAGAATTTTTAGGATACTTTGAACCGGATTCTCTAAATTTAAAACTTTGCAACAACGATTACTACTTCTTTGAAAAGGAAAGATTGCATGCTCCATCTACATTAAAACAATTCATTAAAAACTTCACAGGAAACACTTCGCGCGGGATTTCACAAGATGATATACTGAGAGGAAGAGAATTGTCTATAGCTATGGCTGACCATAACATTTCAGATTCTGAGCAAAAAGAATTAATTGAACTGTTGCTATTAAGTAACGAGTTAAGAGAAAGCGTTCTGGAATTTGACAACTTTGAAACATTGTCATACAGCGTTGGCTCAACTTTATCCCCAAATAAAACAGATATGACTAAATCTGCAGCAATAGTTTTGGACACGGAACATGACACCCCTGAACAAAATAATGAACATCAAAATAATCAGGAAGAACAAAAGGATAGCAGTGAAGAAAATATTGAAAATTTAGCAGTTGATACTCCTGAAGAAATCAATTTTTCAAATGCTCAGGATGACCTAGTGCTAGATGAAAGCTTTTTCGAGTTGACCGAACCAGAAACTGCTGAAAATCTATCCGGAGATAAAGCTGATACCGAACAAACTGAAGCAGAAGCTGAAAATATTTTGGATTCTGAACCGGAAATCTCAAACATTACAAACATCTCAGATATTCAAAACCCACAAGAAGAAACTCTGCTGGAAGATGAAGATTTGATAACGACCGAAGAAAATATTGAACCCCTTGAAGAATTAGAATTAAATAGTGAAGATTTAACTCTTCCAGAAGCTGAAACATTACAGCTAGATGAAGATATTCCTCAAGAAGAAAATACATTAGAAAAAACAGTTGGTGATGCGGTTCAAAAAGCTCTGAAAAAATCCGAAGAAATATCCACACCTGCAAATGACGATAATATTGAGCAAGGCGCTTCAAAAGATGCGATAAAACTAGCAGGAGTTTCAGGAGACATTGTTAACGAATTAATCAACAAAAATATAGAAAGCCAGCAAGAAGAACTTAATAAAATTGACTATTCACAAATTTCAACAAATGCGGCAGAAGTTCCTGAACACATAGCAGCCTACGATCTTTCAGCTGCAAAAATTGAAATGGACGCACAGGCAGAAGCTTCCGGACAATTTGATACACCAAAAGATCTTTCTGAATTCAAAACAGTAGAAACAAAACAAACTATAGGCGAAGAAGAAAATTTTGTGCCTGAAACCATAGATTTAGAAAGTATGGAATCTATTGAAACAGAAGATTTCAACGAAAGCACAGAAAGCATTGTGGATTTAGAACATTTATCAACAATAGATTCTCCTACAAAACCTATTGAGGATTTGGAAGAAAAACTGCTAAATAACAATTCTGATAAACATTTATCAGATATGAATTTTTCAAACATGTCTTCTTTTACAATAAATGAAGATGGCTCATCTCCAATAGATGACATAGATATAAACTTTAATAATGATAACGATGAACATCTTGTTGACTTTGGACCTGCAGCCAATACATTGATTATAGATGATACCCCACAACAATACTCACCGTCTATAGATGAATCTATCGAAGCAGATTTAATGCTTGAGGATAGTTTCTCCACTGACGAAATTTTTGAACCGGAAACTCAGCCAGAAGAAACATCTTTATTAGACGACACACCACAAGAAACCTCAAATGCCATCGGCGAAACTCCGGTAATGGAAGAATTTTCTCTAGATGAAAATTTTGAAGATACAATGTCACTAGACGATTCTAACATTTTACTTGACGAAAATCTTTCAGGTGAAGAACTTGATTTAGCTACAGAAACAACAATTGAAGAACTAACACCTTCACTTGAAAATGATGAATCATTAAATATACAACAGACAGAAAGCTTAGCAGAGCCAGTGTTTGAAGAACCTTTGCCTGAAAATGATATTATAATTAATGAAACAATAGAACCAAATAATAAAGCTGATATTGAATCAATAGAATTTTCAACAGCGGCAATAGATACCGGTGATGAAATATCACCAGATATGCTGCTTGACAATGTAATCAGTAATCTTGAAAAAGATAACAATATTACTTCAAATGAAACTACTACAGAAGAATTTCAACCTACCATTGAAGAAACAACAGAATTACCGGATAGCACAATTCTTGAGGAAACAAATTTTGAACCAATACAATTACCGGACGAAATTTCTACAACTGAAACAAATCAAGAAACTGATACTATCAAAAATAATTCTCTAGAACTTGATAATCAGGATTGGTTAAATGATACAAACTATGACAACATTCCGGATGCTGAAATTCCTGCACCGGCGGATGTTGAAACAATTGAACCGGATAATATACTGGAAGAATTATCACCTGAAGAATTTATAACCGAACCTGAACCAAACAACGCAAAAGTCTTTGCAGTAACAGAAAACTCTATTGCAATTAGTGATATGAACTTTAAACCGGGAGAAATTCCGATAGATATCAACAACAATGAACAACCTCAGCTGGACGGACCGGAACAGCTCGAAAGCATTTACGATGAAGACAACTCGGTACCTGGTTCAGCATTATTACTAAATCCGGGCAGATTAGGCTCCGCCAATAGAGGAGGAGCTAGGATTGGCATGGGTATGGGACTAGGTATCATCGGAGTTGTTCTTGCTATAGCAATTGTAGGCATAATTGGATTTTCAGTATCAAAAATGCTGAATAAACCAGCTGATGACACCCCGCAGCCAATTACAGATGAACCAATTCCTACAAATTCTGATAATGGAGTTGCAGATGTAAACACACTAAATGTGAATCCAGATAATGTTGTAAACATGGATAGCACAAACAATACACCTGCTCTTCCTGCAGCTAAACCTGCAAAACAAAAACCTACAGTAACTTCGCAACAACCGACAACAGTTCAACAACCAGTCCAGCAGAAAAAAGTAATGTCAGCAACCTCCTTCCTTGAAATTAACAAACTAACGTGGGAAGTTCCTGATTATATTTCATACAACGAGCAATTTAAACAATACTTCCAAGCAGCCGGCAAAAGTTTAAAATTATCTTTAAACAGCGATCTGCTTCTTGCAACAGATTATGCGTACTCAGATCAAGTAAGAGTAACTATTACTTTTGCTAAAGATGGTACATTTAAAGATGCAAAAATCTTATTATCAAGCGGTTCCAATCAGATAGATAATATTGTGTTACAAACTGTTAACCAAACCTTAAGAGTCCTTAAAGCCCCTCATAGTGTAGGAAATGACGAAAGCACTACAGTTATACTTAAAATTTATTTTTAAGTATGCTATAATAATTTTATAGTAGAGGAACTTGGGTGTGGAATTAACACAGGACAAAATTGATTTAATAAGCAAGATAATTAAAAATGACCGTAAATATCCAAATAATGAGGACTTATACGACGATTTTTTCAATGAAACATGCAAGCGTTCAGTTGCAATCCTTAGTGCTGTTGATTCAGAAATAACACTTGAAGCTTATCTAAAACGTGTTGTTACAACTTCAATTATAAATGTGTTAAAAGACTCCGGAAGATTAAGAAGAACCCGCTCCGGTTACATGTCAACAAAAGAAGTTTTGGTAGATAACCATAATAAAATAGATTATTCTAATGTTGCCATTAACTATACAGATATAAAACTTCCGGATACCCCTGAAGATATTGTAATTCAAAAAGAAATTCTTGAATTTGTTTCAAATACAATTAAAAATATCGATAAAGAAGAACCGGAAAAAGACTATTTACATATCTACACTTTGCGTTATGATAAAGGCATGACTCAGAAAGAAATTTCTGAAGAGCTTGGTATCTCTCAATCTGAAATCTCTAAAAGATTATATAAATTGATGGATAAAGTTAAAGATATTATTGGCTAATTTTTAATATGAAATGTCCTGTTTGTAAAAAAAATATTTCAAAATCGGTATTAAAATGTCCTTATTGCAAAACCAGAGTAGGTTTGTTATGCAGCAACTGCAATACAATCAATTCTGTTGGCAATTTTGTCTGCAAAAAATGCGGAGAAGAATTGTTAAAAATTTGTCCACATTGTAAAAGTGTAAATTTCCCCGGAGCTGCAAAATGCAGAAAATGCGGATTACAGTTTAATACACCTAAAAATAATCCGGAAGGTAATACTCCGCAAGAGCTGTTATACAAACCAAAACTGAATAATAGAGAACAGGCTTTAGAAATTTTGACAGATGGTCTGCTTGCCAAAGACAAAAAAATATTTTCTATAACCGGAAACAAAGGTATTGGTAAAAGCACATTGTTAACAAAAGCAATGGCAAAATTAGATAAATACAATTTTCAATGGTGTACTGGCAAATGCACCTCACTGAGCCAGCTAAGTCCCGGCGGCGTAATTCAGGATATGCTGCTAAATCTGTTTAAACTTCCCAATTATTGTATTAATAATGAAGAGTTAAGAAAAGATGCAGTTAAATTTTTCACAAATGAATTTAAATTCCTAAATCAAGAAGAAATTCTGATATTTTTCAATTTTCTTTACAACTTTCAAGATGGAAATTATGAAGATATAATAAATAACAAAAAACGAACTTATAATATTTTACTGCAAATTTTTGAGGCATTCACGCACACTGAAAAATTTATCTACGTAATTGACAATTTTGATTTTATAGACGGTTTTTCTATAGAATTTTTTACTCATTTTATGCAAAAAAATTCTAATTGGAATAATTTAAAATTTATTGCAATATATAATGAACATAAACCAATCAGTAATTTTTTTAATTTTGAGGATAAAGATTCAAAATCTTACGTTGATATAAACCTTGCACCACTTACCATAAAGGAACTTGAATCCAGTGTAAAACTTACCGGCGAAGCTGGAACCTACGTTACAGAAAGAGAAAAAGACGTAATTTTTGCTAAAAGTAACGGAAATCCTGCATTTGTTGAACAGGCAATCAGTTATTCATTTGATTGTCAAATTGCAGACAAAGCTTTTTTACTACCTAATAATTTTGAATTTCTGATTAAAGAAAGATTAGAAACGCTGAAAAAAATAAACAATGCAGCTTACAAGCTGCTTTGCGGCGCAGCAATTTTAGGAGATAAACTTAATCTTGCTCTTTTAAAAGAAATTTTTGGCTACAAGAATCAAGAGTTCAACGACATCATTTCATACCTTGTGAAATCAAGTTTTGTGAAACCATTTAGTGAAATTTATTATGAATTCAACAATCTTTTATTATGGGAAACTGTATTAAAAAATATAACTCATAACATAGAATTTGAAGAACTAAATGTAAAAATAGGCAAAGCTTTAAGTATTTTTACCCTTAATACAAATGCAACAATGGCTATGCTTGCCCATAATTTAAAAGAAAACCGCCTAGCATTTGATATCTGGACAAAAACAACACGGCTTGCCTCATACATTGGAGATATAAACTTATATGTAATCTCGCAAAAACAGTGCCTCGCACTTCTGAATGAATTTAATGAAAACGAAACATTAAACATCAGATATAACATTAGTGAAAGACTTGGGAAAATATTAACAGAATATGATCCGGAAGAAGCACTGGAATATTTGCCTGATGCAATTTCTCATGCAAAATCAAACAACGATGAGACTAAAGAAATAGAACTATTAGGGTATTTAGCACTTTGCTGCAAAAAAACAGGCAACTATTTTGGAGATGTAGAATGCGTTGACAATGTTCTAAAAAAAATGAAACCAAATCAGGAACTTGAAACAGCAATGATAAAAAGCACAAAGTTACCATCATTGCTTAATATAGGGAATTGCGGCGAAGTAATAAACCTTATAGATAACGATATTTTGCCTATTCTGGATTCTTATTTAACAAAACCCCGTTTAAATAAATCACTTCCTCTGGGCTTATTATATGACACCTGGCTTGGAGTTTATCTTTCTTTAGGAACAGCTCTTGCGCTGCAAGGAAATGATAGAGCTTTTACAATCTTGAATAATCTGTTTGAAATCATTGATAAACAGAAAATTAATGATAAAGCTTTAGTGTGCAAAGCCAAATTAGTACTGGCATATGCAAATACAATGAAAGGCGATTTCCGAACATCAGAAAATATACTACAAAGTTTGGGTAAAATAACCGAAGCTGATGAAAATTGGATTAGTCCTGAAATGATTTCAAGATACAATCTAACAAACATAATTAATAAATTTCTGGAAAAGAAATATGACAATTTGCAGCAAACACTATCAGAAGCTGTAATTTTTGCAAATGATACAGGAGATAATTTTACTAAAAACATCTTAAAACTTTTACTTGGTAAGATGTTTAAGGATAACAAACAGGCAAAACATGCTATTGAAATTTATAACGAACAAATAACATATTTTGCAAAAGAAAAAATAGCACTGGGTGCCCTGCTTTCGTGGTATTTTATAGCAGAGGCTACAATGGTTACTGAATCCCCAAAAAATGCTATTGAAATTGCCTCTCAAGCATTAGAAATTGCCCAAAATCCGAGAATCAACAATACCTATTTTATTGTTCTGTTAAAAACTCTGATAGCAAAAGCATATATAGAAGAGTCCGATTACGAAACTGCTAAAATAAATATTGAATCCGCAATAATTTTAGCAAAAAAATATAGCCAGAATGATTTACTCTCACGATTATATTTATTGTATGGCAAATATTATCAAGAACTTGGCACTGTCCAGTCTCAAAAACAGGGGGAATATCTTAAAGCATCTGCAAAAATGTATGAACAAGCAATGGATATTGTTGGGCAAAAAACAAGAAATATATATGTAAAAAATCAAATAGAGGGACAGAAAAAAATCCTCATATCATATTGTGATTTAAACGGATTTAAACAATAAAGAGAGTTTTAACTAAACTCTCTTTATTTATTTTAATAAAATATCTCAATTATTTTTTAAAGATTGCACTAACAAAATCTGATATTGCTGACTTCTTTTTAAAAGGAGCATTCAAATCTTCTATTAATTTAATCCTTTCTAAATTAGATAAATATGCCTTGCGCCAGCTATCTAAACTTTGTTTAAAATTCGCAGCAGGCGGCCCTGAAACTTTTTCCAACTGAGCAATATAACGACTATTATGCTTAGCTTTAACCGGTTCCTTAGCGGCTTTATTAATAATTCTTCTATCTAGAGTAGCTCCAATTGCAGCATTCATAATTCTTTGTATTTTCATATTTGGGGTCTTCTTTCTTTGGGGCAAAAACCGGCCTATTAAATAGACCGGTTTTTAAAACTATAATAACTAATAATTAGTGGCAGCAGCCGCAAGAGCAAGAACCACATTCACAACCTAATGCAGCATTTGCTTCTTCCATACGAACTTTAATACGTCCGTCAACGGCAATACCTTCACCTGTTTTTTCAGAAATTAACAATGGGTTAATATCTAACTCATCGATAAAGCTAAAATCGTGAACTAATTGAGATAATCTTAATAGAGTTTCTTCAATTTGATCCATTTGAGCTGGTTTAGTACCTCTAGCACCTTCCAACAATTTGTATGCTTTAACTGATTTAATCATTTCTTTAGCATCAACATCTGTTAAAGGAGCGATTCTGAAAGTTACGTCTTTCATAACTTCGATGAATACACCGCCTAAACCGAACATCATCATTGGGCCGTATTGAGGATCAGTTGCGATACCGCAAACCATTTCACGGTTACCTTTAACCATTTCTTGAATGATTACACCTTCTAAACCGTCAACTAAGCCTTTTTCAGTTAATTTAGCGATTAAGTCTTGATATTCAGCTCTCAATTGTTCAGCAGATTGAATATTAACTCTTACACCGCCAACATCTGTTTTGTGAGATGTAGTTTTTGAAGTCATTTTCATAACAATAGGATAACCAATTGAATTACCGATTTCTACAGCTTCGTCTTCAGTTGTAGCAAAACCTGATTTACATACTCTGATACCATAAGCATCCAATACATCAATTGATTCACGAGTTGTTAATTGAGCACGACCTTCAGCTAAAGATTGTTTAATAATTCTTTTTGCTTTTTCATAATCAACGTCGAATACAGGGATTTTACCTTCAGGTCTATCCATCCACAATCTTTGTTGATTTAATCTGTTTAAACCATCAGCAGCTTCTTCTGCGTACATGAAAAATGGCATATTAACTTCCATATCTGACAATTTAGTAAAGAAGTCGCTCTTAGTCATGAATACACCAATAACCGGTTTTTCAGGATGTTCAGCTTTGATTTCCATTAAAGCTTTTGCAACATCAATATCTTTCAAACCTAAGAATGGAAGATAGATTGTGATAATCATATCAACATTTGGATCAGCAATAACTGTTTTCAAAGTTTCTTTGTAGTGTTCAATCGGTGCTGACGCAATCATATCGATAGGGTTTTTAACCGAAGCAGCTGATGGTAAGAAACTTCTTAATTTTTCTTTTGTTTCATCAGTAATTTTAGCCATTTGCATACCATATTCACAAACAGCGTCTGTAGCCATAATACCAGGACCGCCAGAGTTTGTAATAATAGCTACTCTGTCACCTTTTGGAATAGGGCAGTTAGCAAAAACTTTTGCTGTAGCAAATAAGTTTTTCAAAGAATATTCTCTGATTACACCTGATTGAGCCAACAAAGCATTTGCAGCTTTATCAGCACCAGCTAATGAACCTGTGTGAGATGATGCAGCAGATGCACCAGCAGCTGATCTACCAGCTTTCAAAGCAAGAATAGGTTTCTTTCTTGATATTCTTGAAGCTAATTTTCTGAAGTTTGATGGATTTTGAATTGATTCCATATATAAAAGAATTTGTTCAACATCTTTATCATCTTCCCAGTATTCTAAAGCTGTTTCAGCGTTAACATCAGCCTGGTTACCAATAGAAATAAATTGAGCAAAACCAAGGTTAAGGTCTTTTAAGATATTCAAAATACCGCCGCCTAAAGCACCTGATTGAGAAACAAAACCAATATGTCCGCGTTCTGGAAGAGATTCTGCAAAACATCCGTCCATTCTAATTTCAGGATCTGTATTTACAACACCTAAACAGTTAGGGCCAACGCATCTCATACCATATTCTCTAACTTTAGCAAGTAATTGTTTTTCAGCTTCGGCACCTTCTTTTCCAGTTTCTTTAAAACCGGCAGTAATGATACACAAGCCTTTAATCCCTTTTTCATGGCATTGATCAATTGTCGATAATACAAATTTTGCATTTACAACAATAATAGCTAAATCAACTTCGCCAGGTATTTCATTTACTGAAGTATATGCTTGCAAACCTTCAATTATACCGCCTTTCGGGTTAACAGGATAAATTTTTCCGTTAAATTTATATTCCTGCAATCTTTTCATAATATCAGAACCGATTGTGTGTTCTTTAGTTGAAGCACCAACAACTGCAATAGCTTTTGGCTTCATAATTTTGTCTAAATTACTCATTTTTCGTCCTTTCCTTTCTTACTAATTATATTTCATCTTTATCTTGCATTATACTTAAAAACTTATTTACAAGTTTATTGAAAAAAGTTTTAACATTTCCTTCTTTTTTAACTGAAAGAAATGCTTTTTCATAAGAATTAATAGTCATTTCCGCAACAATTGCATATAACTCTTTTGTATACTCTCCATTATCCAAATTTGAAGCATTTGAGATGGTATTTTCAACAAACGGCTTATTAATTTTACCTAAATGCTGAGGTTTCTTGGCAATAAAATTCAATGAATGTTCGCCGTGATTTTGTCTTATAAATAGATCAAAAGGTTTGTCTTTTATCAGTTCATTCATTGAGGCATAAGCCTGTCTAACATATTTACAAGGAAGATAACTTAAATCATTAACAATATTTACCTTGCCTTGAAAATTCTGATTTTTATTTTGTTGTGCATTTGAGATAGCTTGTACTTGCATAATAAAATCCTTTTCTAATAATTAGTAACCGTTTACAATCCACTCTCTCACTCTTAATTCTGCACCCAATTCATTTGCAATAGCTCTGCATTTTTCGACATCAAGTCTTCTGCCTTTATAGCCGTCAACAATAGAAGCATCCGTTTTTATTCCGGATTCAGAACAGCATTTTATAAACTTTTTAACTTCTTCATATGCATTATCAAACTTTGGCTGCGAAAGTTCATCATATTCTTCTGAATTAGAAGCATTCAAACTTACAGAAATTTCATCTATAAGTCCGACTAATTCCGGCACAATATTTGTTTTATAAACAAAATTTGCATGACCGTTAGTATTTATTCTGATTCTGACATCGGGGTATTTTTCTTTAAGATAATTAGCAACTTGCTTTAACACTTCAAATTTCAACAAAGGTTCACCATATCCGCAGAATACAACTTCTTTTGAAATTTCAAATTTTTTAAGCTGAGAAATAACATCTTCGGCTGAAAAATCTTCATTTTCAAGCCATAATTTTTGTCCGCAAACATCGTCTTTATCTTTTCTCAAGCAGAAAATACAATCATTTGTACATCTGTTAGTTAAATTTATATAAATTTTATTTTCAAGTGAATAAACTAAAATATTTGACATGTTTTATCCTTTATCAACACTATTATCTTACACACACAAATAATTTACAAGTGGGATAAATAACATTGAGCCTGCGCGTCTTGAAAATAAACTCTATTTGTCCTAAATTAAATGTATGTATGAAGATTATAAAAATTTATTAGAAGATTTAAAATCAAAATCACATTTTAGGGATTTAAAAGATTTTGAAAATAAAGATGAAAAATATATATATTTTAAAGGTAAAAAACTTTTAAATTTATCTTCAAATAATTACTTAAATTTTGCAGACAACAAACATATCACCAAAGAATTTTTAGATTTTACAAAAGATAAATATTCTTTTGGCAGCGCCTCTTCAAGACTACTAACAGGAACACTGCCTGTGTATAAAGAATTAGAAAATCTACTATCTTCTCTTTATAACAAAGAAGCAACTCTTTTGTATAATAGCGGATACCACGCAAATGTTGGAATTTCCAGTGCTATAAATCAAAAAGGGGATGTTATATTTTCTGATAAATTAAATCATGCCAGCATTATTGATGGAATGAAATTATCAGAAGGAAAATTTTTTAGATTTCCACACAATGATATGGAGGCATTAGAAAGATTATTAATCAGAGAAAGAAAAAATTATAAAAATGCATTTATCATTACAGAAAGCGTATTTTCAATGGATGGAGATATTGCAGATTTAAAAAAAATAGTTGAATTAAAGAAAAAATATAACTGTTATATGATTATTGATGAAGCTCACGCCTTTGGTGTATTTGGAGAAAGAGGACTGGGCGTTGCGGAAGAATTAGGAATAATTAATGATGTAGATTTAGTTGTCGGAACTTTCGGAAAATCTGCAGGTTCAATGGGCGCTTTTGTTACCGGTTCACGAACAATGATTGATTTCTTAATCAACAAATCCCGTTCTTTTATTTTTTCGACAGCTCTTCCTCCTATAAATATTGCTTTTTCAAAATGGATTATCGAAAATAAATTTCCACAAACATTAGAAAAAAGAAAAAAAATGCTCTCAATTGCAAAAAAATTTGGAAGTGAAAGCCATATTATCCCAATCATTGTCGGAGAAAATAAAGATACCGTGGATTTATGTGAAGTACTATTCCATAACGGATATTTTACTCTTCCGATAAGACCGCCGACAGTACCCGCCGGCACATCAAGAATAAGATTATCCTTAACTTGCGAAATTGAAGAAGAAGAATTGAAAACCTTAAGGGAGAAAATTAATGAACACCTATTGGTTAAACAACCAAAATAATAAAAACTTAATTGTTTTCTTTGCAGGTTGGAGCTTTGATGAAACTCCATTCAAGTTTTTGGACTGTAAAGATTACGATGTACTAATTGTATATGATTATAATGAAATAAAACCTCTAAATATATTTCAACAATTTAATCAATATGAAAATAAGATTTTAATAACCTGGTCAATGGGTGTTTTTGCAGCATATATATTAAAAAATTTTTTTGAAAATTTTGATTATAAAATTGCTATAAATGGTACCGTAACTCCGGTTGATAACGAGTCTGGTATTCCTGTAAAAATGTTTGAACTAACTTTAAAACATGCGGAAATAGGACTTGCGGGGAAATTCTACAAAAATGTCTTTAAAACAATTGAAGAATTCGAAAAATATATGAAAAATCCCGCTCAACGCACAATAGAAAATAGAATTTCTGAACTGGAAAAATTATATGAATTAATTAAAACTACAGAAATAAATTATACAAACTTTTATGATATCGCTTTTGTAAGTGAGGATGATAAAATTATTCCACCACAAAATCAAAAAAATAGTCATGATAAAAACAATGTAACGGTAAAAAACTTGTCAACCGGACATTTTCCATTTTACCAATTCAATAGTTGGGATGAAATAATTAAATGCAAATAGATAACAAACATATAAAAAAACATTTTGAAAAAAGTATGGACAAATATGATAAAAATGCCACCGTCCAAGATTTGATGGCAGCAAAAATGATTATTGAATTATGCAAAATCTCAGACAATTATGAAAATATTTTAGAACTTGGAGCCGGAACAGGTTTATTGACAAAAAAAATTGTCAATAATATAACATTTAAAAATTATTTTGCTAATGATTTAGTTGAAAAATCAAAAGCTTATATTCAAAAAATAATTCCTAAAGTGAATTTTTTATGCGGAAATGCTCTTAAAATTAAACCAGCAAAAAAAATGGATTTAATAATTTCTAACGCCATGTTTCAATGGTTTGAAAACCTTGATAAAGCTATTGCCATAATAAAATTATCACTTAATAAAAATGAAATTCTAGCTTTTTCTACATTTTCACCTGATAATTTTAAAGAAATTACGGAATTAACCGGTTTAACTCTAAAATACAAAACTCAAAGCGAAATTGAAGAAATTCTTCAAAACCATGGATTTGACGTTTTGTACAGTGAGACTTTCTATGAAGAAATAAAATTTAAAAACCCTTTAGAACTACTTGCTCATATGAAAAATACCGGTGTTAATTCTCTTTCAGATAAAACATGGACAGTAAAAAAAGTAAAAGATTTTTGTGATAAATTTTCTAAAAAATATCCGGAAACAAAACTTACATATAGCCCGATAATCATTATTGCAAGAGCTAAATAGTAACTTTATTATTTTAATTTTCCAAAAAGAACTCTATCAATATTTGCAAGATCTTTCACTACCTGAATCTTTTCAAAACCAGCGCTATTCATTAAATCAGCGACATCACGACTTTGCCCTAAGCCCAGTTCAAATAGTAAATAACCACCTTTGTTTAAAAATTTTGGAGCACCTTCAATAATTTTTTTATAAAATTCTAAACCTTTATCATCCTGAGTGTAAAGAGCAAAATCCGGCTCAAAAGAAACTTCTTTTTGGATTGTAGCTTTCATTTGCGGAGGAATATATGGAGGATTTGAAACAATTATATCAAATTTTTCTTCATCCCTAATTTTTGAATATAAATCTGATTTTCTAAAAGTTGCTTTATTAAATAACTTAAATCTTTCCATATTACTAAACGCAACATGTATAGCCTCTGTTGAAATATCAGTACCAATAACCTGACAGTCTGTCAATTTTGCAATCATACAAGCGATACAACCTGAACCTGTACACATATCTATCGCCCATTTAAAATTATTATCCTGTATTATTTCAACAGCTTTCCTCACCAAAATCTCAGTTTCATCTCTAGGTATAAGAACATCTTTATTTACTATAAATTTCTCGCCCATAAAATCTGCGAATCCAATAATATACTGTATTGGCTGGCGTGATGAAGCTCTTAACTTTGCTTTTTCTTCAACAAGTTTTAACTTCTCTTCATCCAGTTTTTTACCCATCAGTATATCAACAAGACTATAGCCAGCAAAATGTTCAATTAATAATTTCACTTCGACATTTGCTTCATTTTGCTCAATACCTGCATCTGTTAATATTTTTACAATATCCTGAATTAGCATAATTCGTCAGTTTCACTTTCTACTTCTATTTTATAATCGGTTTGATGATCTGTAATAATCTTATCAATTGTATTACGAGCTTCTAATTTTGATTTTAATTCGATTTTTTCTATATCATATTTTTTACACAATCGCTCATAATAGTAAAGTTGTTTTTTTGTCGGCGGTTCTTTTGACATTTTTACTTCTTGTAAAAATTTTCGTTTTTTCTTTTCATATTCTTTATTTGCCTCTATTATCGGACGCTGCTTTTCTTTGTAATCATAATACCTTTTACATTCTTTCAGGTATTTTAAAGTATCATTTTTGAAAATATCGTCATCAATAATTTCTGATAAAAATTCAAATCTTGAACAATTTAATTCTAAATAATATTTTTCATCAGCAACAAAATTTTCCCAAATTTCATCCACTGATAAATCTTGAGATTTCTTTACAAGCGCACGTAAAAAATTACATAATGCTGATTTTTGATTTTTCGTTAAATCTAAATAAATCTGTTTTTTAATCTCGTACATAACTACCAAATATAAAATCAAACACCACAATTACACAAAAAGTGTAACGAAGTAAAACTAATTTTCAGCCATTCACAAACCGCACAAATTCATGTACGTTTCGATCCTCATAAAACCGTGTTACTACAGCCTATCTTTAAACAAATCTTTGACTGAAAATCTGCGGGTTTTGTTAGCATTGCTAAAGTCCAGCAGCTTTCTTGCAATAGGATTCGTCTGGTGAGACAACCGATGTTGCTCAAAAACTTCATTTTCACTCATCTCTCTGTGATTTTTAATTAATTCTAAGTTTTGTTCAGTTTTCTCGACCATGATTTTAATTATACCTCGTTACACTATAATAAACAATTTTTGAAACATATAATTGCTTAAAAATATAGAAAAAGTATATATTCTTTACATATTGTTACATTATTAATAATATTACTACTCAGAGAGCCTTCGCATCCGCTCAGAACGCCCATTACGTCTTGACTAAGCTTATTATTGCAATATTATAACTGACAAAAAGTCATCCTGAACTCATTTCAGGATTTAAAAAACTTCTCCCAGAGCGGCTCTAAAGATGAGATTTATCTATCAATTCGGAACAACAAACCGCTTTTTTATAAAACGCAATGAGTTAGTCTTTTATCCAACGGAAACTCTTTACATAGTTATTTCCATTAATATCCCCATAAATTTCCGCCTTAAAGACACGCAATGTATTATTTTTATCAAAATTAGGGATTTTATTTATATTACTTGTAGATTTTGGATTAATTTCATTGATACTAATCCCCGGAATAGCACTGAATAATCTATTCAACGAAGCATTACCAATTCGTCCAAGTAAAGTTGAGAAGTTTTTAGAAAGACTTCCATAAACTTCCATATCTGCAACCAGAGTTGCTATATTATAACTACCGGTCAAATACATATTCAAATCTTTACCTTTTGAAAATACCTGAATATCATTTGCAATACCATCTTTAATCTTAATTGAACCACTTATACTCTGGAAATTCCCTGTTTTTAACGGAGTAATCAAATCTATAATTCCATTAATTGAAAGCCCTGTAATTCCGCCTGTTATCAGGTTGCCTGCTTTTAACAAATACTCCAGCGAACCCAGTTTCGGCATTCTGCCGTTTGCAACAGTAAAATTACCATTGCCGGACAATGTATTTATACAATCCACACTTGAAATACCTTTACAGGCAACACTCATTTCACCTGTAACAAGTCCATACATCTGCCCCGGCATATCAAAGAAATTTTCACCAATTATAGAGGCATCTGCATTTTTAATATGCATTTCACCATAACCATTTTGAGCCGGAAGATTATAGCTTAATCGTCCATCAACAGTCCCATTTGCCAGATTAAAACGATATTTATTAATATTAAATATATGATCTGCACCTAATGATATATCTGATTTGAAATTAGTTGCATTAGCTTTCTTTATCAGAATTTTATCCGCATTAACTTCCGCGTGTTTAATGATAAATTGTTCAGGAGTAACCGGCATAGAACCATTGGCTTTGATATGATTTGTTCTAGTGTAATCTGCATCAAAATCATTCAGTGCATATGATATAACATTCAAATCCAAAACATCCATCTGGACATTAACATCATCAATAACATAAGGCGGCTCAGTTTTATTCAAAATCTTCGCAAACATAATAATATCATTTGTTAATACGACGCCTTTAGATTTCAAATAAATAAAATCGTTCTTAAAATCTACACTGATATCACGAATAGTCGCATCCAGCAACGGGATATCAACACTTGTGACATTTAAATTTCCCAGGATTTTTGGAGCTAAAGAAGTTCCGTTTATTGTAACATCAGATGTAAACACACCCTGTTTTATTGTTGGTTTTTTCAATAAAATATTAAAAATCTTAGCATTTGTAGGCTGATTAGTAGTAATTTTCAGATTTTTAAAACCAAGAACATTATCTTTCAGAAGCGCTACTTCACCAGAGGCGTTAAGTTGATTTTGTACAGAGGCTCTTTTGTTTTGAGATGTAATTGTCTGGTTATATCTTAAATAATTCAACCTAACCTTATCAGGGTACAACACGACGTCAGAAATTACAGACACCGGATTTGTTGTCATTCCTTCAGAACTGATTGTTCCTGTCGGAGCACCGGCAAGAGTTGCACCCATATAGTAAATAGAAGAATTTTCTCCGATATTTAAATTTGACCTAATACCAAGACGATTCAATGCTCCTCTAAGATGTGCATTAAAATTAACATCTCCTTTAAGTTTTACAGGATAAACAGACTTTGAATTCAAAAATCTATCAAAAAACATTTGAGTAGGTTTTGCACTTACAAACAAATGCAGATTCGGATTCGTATAAATATCAGAAACACTTCCGTCAATAAATACAGGCATTGAACTGACTTTTGTATTTACCCTCTCAAGATATAGTTCATTTCCACGAACTTTTGCCTGTCCATTCAAAATTCTTACAAGAGTATTATACGGTTTGTAAACAAAACTTATATTTGCCAAATTAGTATTTGCCCAAATTTTGCCATTATGAATATGACCATTGATATTTGTTTTACCTCTAATATCAGATATCAATGCCATTTGTTGTTCTAATTCTTTTGGGAGCTTCATTTGTGTTTTTACGACATTAAGAACACTTACATCAAAATTTTTAAACTTAAATACTGCATCTGCAATATTCATTTTATTATAAATGTCAGTAAGAGTTAACGAAAGCGTATATGGATTATTATTAAATAATCCGGATAACTGCGAGGTTTTAAGCACACCTTTTCTGATTGTAAATGTTCCGCCGTTGATTTTAATTGGATTTGAAGAAGATTTGTTTGACAAGAATTTTCCATCTACAAGAACATTATTATAATCAAGTTTTCCGGCTTCGGCAATCCCCTTATAATGTCCGGTAAATGCAACATCTATCCTGCCCGCCTCTTTTTGATACGGCAAATTCATTTTTGGATACAATAAATCAGTACAATCACCCATCGCAAATTTATCAGATTTTGCAGTTAAATCAATTTGAGAATTTGATCCAGTCCCTTTTACAAAAATTTTAGAGTTTCTAACGTAACCGTTTATATCATAATCTGAATCATATTGATTAAAATTAACAACGCCGTTTACTCTTGTAAATGGTAAATAAGTATCCTGCATTACAGTCGTTGCATTATGAAGAGTTATTGTACCTTTAGCAAATAAATCTTTGTTAAATTCAATGGTTTCAGCATTTTTTGCATTACCGTAAATATTTAGAAATACATCAGCAACACCACGAGGATTAGTAAAAGGTGCAACAACTTTTTGAATATCAACAAGGATTGGAGAAGTATTAATTACTTTTATCAACGGTTGAATACTCTGCCCTTTTGCTGTAACAAAAACATTCAACTTTCCTAAAACAGAACAATCGCCTTTTATTTCAACAGGCTTACCATTTATTGTTGCATGATAACTTTTAAAAGTCGTTTGCGTATCGTTAAAAACAACTTCACCTGAACCATTTTTTAAAACTAAATTGTGAATATCATTAAATGATGCAGTTACATTTCTAAAATGAATTTCGCCCCAAATATGCGGATCTACCTTTTTACCTGCAGAACGGAGCTTAATACCTCCAAGCCCTGCAACTTTTAAAATTGGTACCGGACCAAGTTGAAACTTCAAAATTTCATGCAATGGATTTAAAACTTCCTGCGCAGGAGCAAGTGATACTGAATCTGTACTTTCTATTTGCAGCTCTGAATATTTTGAACCATCAATAAGAACCATGCCTTTAACACTGACAGATTGATCTTTACTTGTCGGAACATATACATCCAGATTCATTTTTTTACCAACAAAATTTAAATCAATATTCGCATTTGCAGGAGCGCCTTTTATTGGGTGAATTAAATATCCGTCGCGTATTTTGACAAAACCTGTTACAAATGGTCTATTAGCAACGCCTTTAAATTTAATTTTACCCTCACCGCGACCGTAAAATACGTATTTTTTCAATTTATACAAGTTAAACTCAGGAATAAGCGTTTCTGTCCCTGGTAAAATCGCACAAATATCATCTAATCTTGAAGCTTTTGCAGTTACATTCAAATCAAGATAAGGATATTTCTGCCCCAATTTATATATACTGCCGTCAACAGATGCATATATATTTTTTGAAGCTATAGTTGAATTTTTAAAATTGATACCGTTTTCAACTGTAGTAAAATTAATCTTTGCAGTTAAATCATCTTTATATATTATTGAAGCGGCTTTATCTTTACCAAGAATTTCAAGATTTTTAGTTGCAACTTCTGCTATAACTCTTTTATGTCCGAAACTATCATCTTCTGTCCGGGCTGAAAAATTAACAGTACCATTCAAATCTTTGAGCTGACCTTTGGACAAAATTCTGACATATTCTGCAATAGAAGCAATATCAAAATCCTCAATTTTAGCATTCATTTTCAATTTATCTTCACTAAATTGATTAATAGGCAAATTAATTTCAACATCGGCAAAATAATCAGTAGCTTTATCTTGAACTTTCAAGACGCCCTTTGTTCCAAACTTCAAGTGTTTATTTTGTACATATTTTCCATGTTCAAAATACTCTCCGTTTATAGTTAACTTTTGACCATTAAGTTTGTCATCCAGCAAAACATTATATGCACCCAGATTCAAATCCATTTTTTCTAAAGTAAAATCTTGTTTTGCATTAACTTGCAACGGATATTCGCCAAGCTGGAATTTACCCTCTTTTGACAATACAAAATAAATGTCTTCTTTTGTTGCTGAAACTTTTGCTATTTCAACTTTTTTAAATAGCAAAGGAAATATTTTCACCTTAAATCTAGGATTATCAATAGAAAGAGCCTTAGAGTTATCTTTATTTAAAATAGAAAAATTATCTGTTTTTATCCAAACTGATGGAAACATCCCCATAGAAATTTCCGGATTACCAATATCAACAATATATCCGGAATTTTCATATATTTTACTTTCGACAAAATTCTTATGGGCTTTTATATTAACGACAGCAGGAATTCCCCACGTATAAAATCCGCAAGTTAACAATAAAATTCCCGCTGCTGTTACAATTTTCCATTTTTTCTTCATATTATACTTATTATATTATAATATGTGTATTTAGTGCAATAAAAAAAATCATACATATCTAGTATTTTTCGCATAGTAATTGAAAATAAGCTCTAGGATGTTCACAACAAGGGCATACATGAGGTGCTTCATCTGAAATATAAATATATCCGCATTTTTGGCATATCCACTCTTCTTTTCTATCTTTTTTGAATATAGAATCATCTTTCAAGTTTTCATATAATTCTTTATATCTTCTCGCATGATGTTGTTCTGAAACTCTTACATGGCGGAAAGTGTCTGATATTTCGTCAAAACCCTCCTCTTTAGCAATCAATTCTCCGTTATAGTAAAGTACGCTAAATTCTTCTTCTTCACCATCAATTGCAGATTTTAAATTTTGTTCTGTTGTTCCTAAAAAGAACGGATAAAATCCGTCAACATGAGCATTTGGATGATTCCCAACATGTTTGTAAAACAATTTAGCATGTTCCAATTCGTTTTCCGCAGTTTCCAAAAATATAGCAGAAATTTGCTCAAATCCCTCCTTTTTAGCAACCTTTGCAAAATATGTATATCTGTTTCTTGCCTGCGCTTCACCTGCAAATGAATTTATTAATATTTGTTCTGTTTTTGACCCTTTAATATTTGTACTCATTTATAATACTCCTTTATTTCCCCGTACATCATAATTTTTTATATAAAAAACCGCAATACTGAATTGGAGTAATCCTTTTAGGGAATAATAAACATACCCGTTCGATACTTTTCGGGGATTATTTTATGGCGCAGATAATACAAAATATAATTGTTATGATAGTTAGGAAATTTATGACAGATTTACTTGAATACACAAAAAAAATTGCGAAAAAGATTTCATATTATGATGCAATTATAGATTTTACAGATGAAAGCCACTGGTTTAACCCATTTTACAGACAGCCGGAGGTAACAGTTATATGGGTCGAAAATCCTGAAGATAAACACTGGAGCTACTAAAAAATAACTACAAACTATTTATAATTTTTTCAAGATTATTGAATCCTGAATGCAAATCTTTTATTTTATTATACAAAACAGACTGGAGACATTCACAATCATAGGGTTCCAAATATGACGGCTCTCGCATACAAGTAGTTAATATTCTGGCAAGGCTCTCTACTACTATAAATTTATATGCAATAAAATTTAGTTTTGATTTTAAAAATTTTATATCTGTTTGTTTATTCATTTGCAATCTGTCATCCTTAATTTTCATTTAAAATTCTCGCGGTTATGTATAATAATTCTCATATACGAGAATTATTATACATAAATATACAAAAATAGTCAATTATGCTATGATATGTCTATGAATAATAAGAACTACATAAGATCACTTTTAACATTAAATAATATGAGCATTGCAAAACTTGCTGAAAAAATGTCCGAACTTTCCAATGAAAAATACACACAGGGAAGTTTATACGGAAAACTTTCACGCGACACTCTAACATTAAAAGAATGTCAATTAATCGCTAAAATAATAGGTTATCGAATAGAATTTATAAAAGAAAATTAATAAATCCTGACACCGGTTACTGAATCAAATTTATATAAATCAGAACTCATAAAAGATAACTCTATGGTTTTACCAATTGTGCAGTCAGCATCTAATTTTGCTGAACATTTTTTATCACCTATATTAAAATAAGCAATTTTCTCACTGCCAAGCATTTCAGAAATTTCAACTTCAACTGTCAATTTTATATCACCATCAGCTCTGGTCATTTTTTCAGGACGGATGCCATATAAAATATTTTCATCCAGCCCGATATCTTTACCATTTATAAAGTTCATCTGCGGAGAACCCACAAATCCGGCTACAAAAGTATTTTTTGGATTATTATAAATCTCATCAGGGATATCAACCTGCTGAATATCACCATTATTAAGTACAACAATTCTATCACCCATTGTCAGAGCTTCAGTCTGATCATGAGTCACATAGATAAATGTAGTTTGTAATTTTTCGTGCAATTTTTTAATTTCTGAACGCATTTGAACGCGCAGCTTAGCATCAAGATTTGATAAAGGCTCATCCATTAAAAAAACTTTAGGATTTCGCACAATGGCACGTCCAAGAGCTACACGCTGTCTCTGTCCTCCTGATAACTGCTTAGGTTTTCTATCAAGATACTCGCCTAAATTCAAAATCTCTGCAGCCTCCAGAACTTTTTTCTCAATCGTAGCTTTGTCAACTTTGCGCATTTTTAAGCCGAATGCAATATTTTCTCTAACAGTCATATGGGGATATAGCGCATAACTCTGAAAAACAAAAGCGATATCTCTATCTTTTGGAGCTACATTATTTACTTTTTTATCTCCTATATATATTTCCCCATCAGAAATATCTTCCAGTCCTGCAATCATTCTTAAAAGTGTAGATTTTCCACAGCCTGAAGCTCCTACAAGAACAACAAATTCTTTATCTTTTATTTCAAGATTAACATTATTGATAACAGTTTTATTGTTGTCATATGTTTTTCGTATATTTTTAAGAATTACACTACTCATTATTTTCCTTTTCAACAGGTATAATTATATCGTATCTGGTACCTTTCATAACTTCAGAACGAACATAAATATAACCGCCGGCTCTCTTTACTAATATACTTGCTGCACCCATTTGAAATGCTCTTAATAAATATTTTTTTCCTTTTTCCAATTGTGCATATGGATCACATAAATACTTCATATCTTCATCAGAAATACCTATACCTGTGTCCCTGACCGAAATTTGCAAATATCCTTTACTATAATCAATAGCAGTAAGCCCAAATCTGCTGGCAGCTTTTTCATCCGGTTGCTTTAATTTTATAGTCAAATATCCGGCATCTGTCATTGCCAGAGCTACTTCCAAAATATTTCTTAACGCTTTTTGAACAGCTTTCAAATCAGTATAAACAGTCCTTTTATCTATTGATTCATAATCAAAGTCAAAAGTCAGCTTTTTTTCCTGTAAAACAGGTTCAAAATCTTTTATAACAGCCTTAAATGCTTCAACTATATCAAAGTTTTGATACGCCGGTTCATATAAAGAAGATTCAGCTTCTGTAAACTCTAAAAATTTATCCATAAAATGATAAAGTTCATGAGAGTTTGAGTTTATAATTTTAATATATTTAGCCTGCTTATCTGACAATTCCCCTCCAAGTCCGTCAAGAAGTCCTTGAGAGAAACCGGAAATTGAATTAATTGGAGATTTAATATCATTTTCCAACTTAACTAGCATTGCATTTTTTTCGCCGTTAAATCTTGCAATTTTTTCTTCTGTTACAATTTCATCTGTTAACTTTGTCAAATCTCTGATTGCAACACAATAGCCATTGCCCTTTTTATATGCATTCAGTTCAACATAAAAATCCCTGCCTGGAATTGAAGCGGTTGCAACAACAGGTTTTTGAGCATTAATAGAAGAATAAACAGCATCCATACCATCTTTTATAAAATCTTTAAGCATTATTGGACTTGTTTCTTCAATTGTTAATCCAAAACACTCAAAAGCTTTTTTATTTGCTCTTTTTACAAAACCTTTAGAATCTACAAAAATAATTGAATCCGGCAAATCATTAATAGTATTCGCCGCAGTAATAGTCCACCATAAATCTTTCAAGAATTTTTCTAAATTCATAATTGCATTACTTCCTTTTATAGTATATAATACATAATAACATGAAAAATTATTGAAAAATTACATGTAAATTTTTGTAATTTTTTTTGATTTAAAGTAGCAAAAAATATTATTTAGATGTTTTCTAACTAAAAACCAAACATGATGATATAAAATGAAGTAATCTTCTGAAAGTAAGGTGATACTATGAGAGAAATAGACAACAATAACATCAACAATTTGAACTTCAAAAGCATACAGCAAAAACCTGCTGTTGAAGATATCACCCTTGATGAAACAACTGTTAACTCTGCAGAATCTAAAGAAATAAAAGATTTATCAAGCATGCCGGCAGCGTCTCTTGGGAAATCACAAATTTCAACAGATTCAGTGGAAAGTGATATGAAATTTTTAGAAAAAAATCCTAAATTAGCACAAGAGTTAAACAAAGCAATTGATAAATATGCTGAAACTCACAGCGAAGAAGATACTCTTAAAATGATTGAAAAAATGCATCAAGAATTTGTTGCAAAAAAATAAAAAATTCAGCCCTAAATTCGGCTGAATTTTTAAGTGACTATAAAAACTAATCATTTGCACTGGTTAGGAAATTAACCAAACCTTGAAGTCCCAATTTATAACTGTCTATCTTAAAACCGGTAATCTGACCCACACAAACATCAGCAAACATTGAGTTATGACGAAATTCTTCACGTCTATATATATTTGAAATATGGACTTCAACAGTAGGAATTTTAACGGAAGTCAAGGCATCACGAATCGCCACACTGGTATGAGTATAAGCTCCGGCATTTAAAATAATTCCATCAAAATTTCCCAGAGCATATTGAATCTTTTCAACAATCTCGCCTTCAAAATTACTTTGAAATATTTCAAGATTAACCCCGAGCTCAAAGGAATATTCATGCAATTCCATTTCTAAATCTTTATAAGACTTAGAACCATATTGTTCAGGCTCTCTGACACCTAACATATTAATATTTGGACCATTAATAACAAGTATGTTTAAATCTTTTTCCATATTTATATTATAACATAAAATTTGGAACTTATATATAATTCTCCGCCAAAATCCTCAAAGCATATAATATCATCCCTAATTATTTTCAGTCATTCCGAACCTGGTTCAGAATATAGTTTATCACTAAGTTCCTGAAACAAGTTCAAGGGGACAATTTATTAGTTCAACAAAACGAATTTATACGTCTTCAATCAAAACTGATATAAAAATCCCAAAACTTTATATTTGTAAATTTTTGTTAAAATTTCCAATATACAAGTAACCAAAATTACATGCTTGCATTATCATGCATGTACAAACTATCCCAAAATCTCCTCCCAAGATTATTGTTCAAGTCGCAAAAAGTTGTGACTTTTTTTTTGCTCAAAAATAAAAATTTCATTATTAATTTTCATTCATGCTAATCTTAGACGAAACTTCTGCAACAATTCTTGCAATATCAGCTCCACCAACAGAAACTTCTAATATCAAAGGGGCATAGATTAATAAAGTTTCACGATATTCCATATTATCAACATCCAAAATATTAAATTCTATAAAGTCTTCGCCTACGCACATAAGCTTTCCATATTCACCACCTGTCGCCCAGCGGATAAATAAATACTGACCCTCAAATTCTTTAAGTTTCTCTACTAATCTCATATCCTAACCTATTACCTTTAATAACATATTAATAATATTTTACCATAAGTCAATTAGAAAATTAAACAATAAATGTTTTAACAGAACCGTCCTGATGGTACAATCCACCGCCGCATACGGTTTCAACCACCTTTAATACAACTTCTCTCGGGGCATCTATCTGATTAAGAGTAAATTCCTGACCTGTATGTTTTATTTTAAAAATACACTTTTGATTTTGGTCTGCCGGAACATATAAAGATGCAATTTCATTTTCCAAGAGTTTAACAATTTCCTCTTCTCTGTCTTTAGCATCTTTTATAATATCGTTATAATTTCCTCTAATAGCCATAATTCTATTTGAAAATACATGCCTGCCGTCATCTCTAAACAAGGCTTGAGGCTGAAAATTACAACGTGTAGTAAAGCTCATTTTATGCCATAAAATATTTATAACTGCAACAGATTTCAATGAATCCGCATCAATATAAATATTTTGAGTAGTTACACCGCGAGATGAAAAAGATTGCTTCAAATTATTTGATACCAGTTCTAAACAATCAATCATTCTGGTAAAAATATCATTCATATTAACAGTAGAATGCTGGTAATCCAAAAATTGTTTATACATATGGGAAGAAACCAGTTCAACTCTCTCTTGTATCACTATATCTTTTTTAGTTGCAGTTTCTGAATTGTCAAAACTTTCAAAATTATTTAGCAATTTCGTATCCTTTTTTATACCATATTTTTAAAATAAACATGTGTTGTTGTAAAGATTATACCTTTTTTCGTTACAAAACTGAATACATATACGAGCTTATTTACAAATATTATTATTTGAAGACCAAGTCAAATACATACCCTACTGAAAATTATTTGTAAACGTGTGAATATATTCAAGAATCATCGCAAAATATTTCAAATCAGAATTACCATTTAACACTAAATCAGCTTCCTTACGGAACGGTTTCACATATTTTTCACCTGCATCAGTTATATAATGCCAATGCTTTTCTGCATTTTCCTCACTCTGATTGCGTTCTTCAATTGCTCTGCTCATAAAGCGGCTTTTTCTTAATTCATTTTCAGTTTCAACATAAATTTTAATATCAAAAACATCTTTAACAGTTTCATACATTGTTGCAATACCTTCAACAACAATAATCTTTTGAGAATGAACATCAAAAGCTTTAGGAACTGAAACCCCTGTACCGTTAGGAAGATACATTGGCGCCTTTATATCTAAACCGTCAGATAAATCTTCCAAATCAGATCTTAAAATATCTAATTGAAAACTTGATGGAGCATCAACATCATATCCGTTATCTCTAAGATTATCAAAAGAACCGTATTTATTAATAAGAAGAGATATATCATTAAAATAATTATCTGTACTCAACACAGTAACAGGCATTGATAATTGTTCAATCACATTTTTAATTTCATGACAAATTGTAGATTTACCTGAAGCAGACTCTCCGGTAACACCTATTAACAAACGTTTTGTCGGATTATTTATTATTCTGCGGCAGAATCGATTGACAAAATCAGGATTAACCGAATTAATAATCGGCACTTCCTGTTTTTTATCATATAAATATATTTGTCTAAATTTTGTCTGCAGGTAAAACGCTAATAATTCTCGTCCGGATTTTGAATTAAAGTCGGGCTTGAATATTTTGTCTGTAGAATTTAATTCTTTATCTATCAACAATTGCATATTCTTTCCATAAATTTTGGGATATGCATATCATAATACATGAGAAAAAACTTTTTTGCTAGTGTTTTTGTAAAAATTAAGAAACATTTTTCAATAAATCATTAATATCAATATCTAAAACTTTTGAAATATCATAAACAAGGAAAATCGACGGAGTTTGCAACCCTCTTTCTAAAAGGCTTATCGTGCTCTCGCTAACATCGACTTTTTCAGCCAGTTCAGACTGAGTTATTCCGCACCGATACCTTTCTGCTTTTAAATTTCTAGCAAAGATTTTATTGCGATGGTCTTTCATAAACAAATTATAACGGCTTGACAATTTTTTATTAAGAGGATAAACTACCACTAACTAGTAGTTAACTACTAGTTAGTGGTAGTTTTAAACGTGGAGATATACATGAAAAATTCTAAATCAAAAGCATTTACACTCGCCGAGGTGCTTATTACACTAGGGATACTAGGTGTAGTTGCCGCAATGACAATCCCTAACTTAATTACAAACTACAAAGCACACCAGCTCCGTTCACAATTTTTGAAAGCCTATTCACTAACGCAACAAGCTTTTAAACTTATGGAAGAAGATGATATATCACTTGATCCTGCATCGTATCCGGGTGTAACATTCTACAAAACATTTCAAAAGTACTTTACAGGCAGTATAGACTGCCAAGCCCCAAGCGCACGTCAGAAAAAGCCATGCTACCATTTAAACAGCTCTGCGCCTGACGCCTACAAAACATACCACGGCTCATATTTTCATGGATTTAAATTAGATGACGGACAGTTTGCACTGCAAGACGGAACACTATTTCTGTTTGAAAATCCGAATGCCAAAGATACACCTATACTTATAAGTGTTGATATAAACGGATTTGGCAATAAACCAAACAAAGCCGGTTATGATTTGTTCACATTCCAATTTTTTGACGGTGAATTAAAAACAATGGGAGCCATTGGCACGCAATACGATGTAGAAAAATATTGTAACAAAAATACCAATAATGCTTTTAATGGTATTGCCTGTGCTCAAAAAGCTAAAGAAGATCCGGATTATTTTAAAAATTTATTAAAAGAATAAAATAAACTTCCCTTTATTTATCCAAAATATTTCCAAAGGTATTATTTAAAATTTTTTTCTTGATGTATAATACAACTATAAGAAAATAAAAGGAGAGATATTTATGGAAACACTAAACGCAACAGAAGGTTTAATTACCAAAATTATCGGACCTGTTGTCGATGTAGAATTCCCATCAGGTGATTTACCAAATATTTATACTGCACTAAATATGTATCAGGAAGACGGCACAAAAATCGTTGCAGAAGTTCAACAAATGCTTGGTTCAAACAAAGTCAGAACCGTTGCAATGTCCTCAACCGACGGACTAAGACGCGGAATGAAAGTCATAAACACCAATGAACCTATTAAAATTCCTGTAGGTAATGCTATTTTAGGAAGAATCCTGAACGTTGTAGGCGACGCAGTAGATAATATGGGAGAAATTCAAACTGATACATATCTTCCAATCCATAGAGAATCTCCAAAATTAGTAGACCAGAATACAGATATTGAAATTCTTGAAACAGGAATTAAAGCAATTGACTTGTTGCAGCCATACCAAAAAGGCGGTAAAATCGGTCTGTTTGGCGGTGCAGGTGTTGGTAAAACCGTATTGATTCAAGAATTAATCCACAATATTGCAATGGCACACAACGGTGTTTCTGTATTCGGCGGCGTTGGCGAAAGAACACGTGAAGGTAATGACCTTTGGAACGAATTTAAAGAAAGCGGAGTATTAGATAAAGTTGGTCTGATTTACGGTCAGATGAACGAACCGCCAGGAGCAAGAATGAGAGTGGGACTTTCTGCTTTAACTGCAGCTGAATACTTTAGAGACTACTCAAAACAAGATGTACTTTTATTTATTGATAATATATTCAGATTTACTCAGGCAGGTTCTGAAGTTTCAGCACTATTAGGACGTATGCCGTCAGCTGTAGGCTACCAGCCGACACTGGCAACAGAAATGGGTGAATTACAAGAACGTATTACTTCAACAAAAGACGGTTCAATCACATCAGTTCAGGCTATTTATGTTCCGGCAGACGACTTGACTGACCCTGCTCCGGCAACAACATTCTCTCACCTTGATGCATCAACTGTTCTATCAAGAAACATCGCATCACTGGGTATTTATCCAGCAGTTGACCCGCTGGAATCAAGCTCAAGAGCCTTAGATCCACATATTGTTGGAGAAGAACACTATGATGTAACCAGAAAAGTTCTTGAAATTCTCCAAAAATACAAAGAATTACAAGATATTATTGCAATCTTAGGTATGGATGAATTATCAGAAGAGGATAAAGAAACTGTAAACAGAGCAAGAAAAATTCAAAAATTCTTATCTCAGCCATTCTTTGTTGCAGAACAATTCTCTGGTATTCCTGGTAAATATGTTAAAATCTCTGATACAATCAGAGGTTTCAAGGAAATCATTGAAGGGAAACACGACAATTTACCAGAACAAGCTTTCTATATGGTTGGTACAATTGACGAAGCTGTTGAAAAAGCAAAAACCATTGAGGAATAATTATGAAATTAAAAATTATTACGCAGGAAAGAGTTGTTTTTGACGAAGAAGTAGATGAAATCTATTCAAAGGGAGTAGATGGCGAATTCGGAATCTTAAAAGGACACATCCCAATGATGACAGCTCTAGATATAGGTGTCACACGCGTTACTCAAGGAAGTGAAGTAAAAATGTTCACCACAATGGGAGGCATATTACAATTCAAAGATGAAGAATGTTTGATACTGACAACCTTAGCGGAACCCGGCGAAGAAATCGACGAAGCGCGAGCAAGAGAAGCACTTGAAAAAGCGAGAAGAAAACTAAGAGAAGCTAACGCAAGAATGGATGCAAAACGAGCCGAAGCTGCAATTGCTAGAGCAGAAGCTCGTTTAAAAGCAAAATTGTCAAAATAAATATAAAAAACAGTTGAGTTCAGGAAACGTAATTTTCTGTTCCTACTCAGCATTTTAGAATTCATTATACTTAGAGGCTGAAACACGTTCAGCAAGACAATTATACGTTAAGTTCTTTTAATTATCCAAACAAACTAAAACCTACTCTTGAACAGCTTTTGAACTATTTGTCATATTTTTCGCTAAAAGCAAACTGTCAGCAGCTTTTGCCCTTTGATTATTTATAAAACTATCAATTAACGACCCGATACCATAACCGGCAAGAGCAAGCATTGGACAAGCTACAGCCAATTGTTTAATCTTAAACAACTCTGCAAACTTTCCACCTTTAGAAAGTTGAACACACTTTCCCGCAATTGGAGCAGTGAATCCTAAAAGAGCAAGCGTTTTCTTTGACACATCAGTTTCTTTATAAGGATTACCAAATTCTGTCAATGCCATCTCTTTGTTATTTGAATCCAAAGAATAATTTTTTAATTCTTGTTTGACAGTATCATTTTGAGAAGCAGCATGCTGGAATTCCGGCTCCGCAAATTTAGATGCGGACAAGTCGTCCTGAGAATCTGTTTTATCAGAGAACAAGACTTCCGGAGCTGTAGCATTTCCAGTATTTACTTTTAAAAACTCCGGCATCATAAAATCATCTTCATAATTATTATTCACGCCCTGCAAAGAATTCAAAGGCGCGGTATTAAAAATTGAAGAATTTGCAGACAAACCATTCGCTGGTTGTTGCAATTGTCCGAAATTCAGATTATTACCAAACGGCTGAGCAAATCCGACATTAAAAGTTTTATCCAATCCTACTGACATAATTTAACCTTTCAATACACATAACTTTCCACTTATATAAAGTATTTTCAGATACGAAAATTGCAAAATATATAATAATTTTAAAACTTTGTAACATTATATTTTTGTTTACTGAAACCGGCTTTTATGGTATATCAAAAATATGGATAAATCTTTTTACAGCATTTTCAAGACTTTTTTTAAAGTTGGAACATTATTGCTGGGAGGCGGATATGTTATTTTACCTCTGCTAACCAGTGAACTTGTTGACAAAAAGAAATGGATAACCTCTGATGAATTATGTGAATATTATGCCCTAGGTGCAAGTCTCCCCGGAATTATTGCAGCAAACACGGCAATCTTCACAGGTAGAAAACTATTAGGAACTCAAGGTGCAATTGCTGCAACTCTGGGTATAGTTACACCGGCGTTTCTTGCTATTGTACTGTTAGCCTCTATTTTAAGTGAAATTGTTACCAAACCTTCAGTACAACATATTTTCTGGGGTGTAGGCATTGGAGTCATAACACTTTTATACCTTGCAGTAAAAGAAATGTGGAAAAAATGCGTAACTGATAAATTTACAATTATAGTATATTTTGCATGCCTGCTGCTCGCGCTAACAGGAAAAATTCCGCTATCATTAATAATAATCGGGGCAATAATAACAGGCATACTGTACCAGAAATCACAAACTAAAAATTCTATAAATGAGGAGAGTAAATGAAGCTATTTTTACAGTTATTTTTACAATTCTTTCATATTGGAGTTTTTTCATTTGGCGGGGGATATGCAACATTACCTTTTTTATATGATATTGCAGAAAAATATCACTGGTACACAACAAAACAACTGACTGATATGCTGGCAATTTCGTCAATTACCCCGGGACCGGTAGGTGTTAATGTTGCCACATTTGCAGGATTTGCGACCTCCGGGATTTTAGGAGCAATAATTGCTACAACAGCAATAATTCTTCCATCATTCATTATTGTAACTATTGTATCTAAAGTTCTGGATAAATTTAAAACAAATATATATATTAAAGGCGCAATTAAAGCGTTAAAACCTGCAGGCTGCGCCCTACTTTCTGCTGTTGGATTAAAATTAATCCTCACATCTAATCTCCACTTACTTGGAACAATCGTGCTAATAACATTTATTTCTACAAGTTTTTGGAAGAAACAAGATCCCATGTTTTATCTGGGAGTATCAGCAATAATAGGTTTAATACTCGGACATTTTAACTGGATTGGAGTTTAAATAAATATTATTTTGCTTTTCGGATTTACTTCTGTAATTAAATCAGAATCCATTTTTGAACAAAATACATTTCCATTATTTAATCCGATATAAGTATCTTTCACATTAAAATTTTCCGGAACATGCATATATTTGAGCTGTAAATTCGGGAAAAAATCCTTAAATACATCTGTTAGAAAAACAATACTGCGGTTAGTTTCTTCTCGTGTACCCGGAATTAGTGTAATTTCAGGTTCTTTTAACCCTCTGGTGAGAAATTTTATCAGTCTCAAACTATCTCTTTCATCGCTGTAAAGATAAAAATGCAGCAATTTTTGTAAATTTTTACTCCTATCAACTATAGACACACCTGCACACTGGTATAACTCCTTTGTATAAAATGTATCGGATAAATTCCCTTCTATAGCTATAGTTCCACCCGGAGAAGAAAAATTATCAATCATAATCCCTGCATTTGGAGATATTACAACTTCCATTGGTATAGAATCTGTCGTTTGATAAAATATATGCTCATAATCTCCTATTTTTTGTTTCGGCTTTAAATAGTTAACCGTTAAATTTTCTGCATACGCAGCTTGCGTAAAATTCGGATTTATATTTTTATCATTAAATTTTAGTTTTCTCTGCCATCCTTTTTTTGAAATATCAACCGAAACTTTGTCATAATCCGGCAGGAAAAAACATTTTGTATTATACACAGATACAGTATTCGCCGGAGGCTCAACCTGCCCGCAAATTTCACTTACTTTTGAAGATGATTTATCAACTTTAGGTGCCAGATAAACCATAAAACGATTAAACTTATTAAGAATTTTCATACATTTAACTTTCTTAATAGTTAGAACAAATCACAAAACAAAAAATTGCCTTTTTGTAAATAAATTTAAAACTAATAACCAGCTATGGCTTTATCAAGAATTTTATAGCTTTTCCTGCAATATGCTGCTGCATAGCATATTCTACCTTATCCAGAGGCAGGGTATCAGTTATAAGTTTTTCAACTTCCATTTCGCCTGATGCAATATAATCCAGCGCCATTCTAAAATACTTAGGGGTATGATGGAACACACTCATCATCTTTATGTCACCATAATGCATTTTTGTAGTATCAAATGTAACTTTTGAACCTGATTTACAGCCTCCAAAAAAGTGAACTGTTCCTCCAGGACGCACGCAATCAAAAATTTGTTCCCAAATTTCAGGAAGTCCTACACATTCAACAGCAACATCAAGCCCTTTATGCTCATCTGAAAATTCTTTAAATATGCGTTCCGGATTAGGATATTTTTTTAAATCAATAATTTCATCAGCATGAGCAAATTCTTCTGCAGCTTTAAGTTTTATAGGATTGCGACCGGCTACAATAACTCTAGCCCCCATAAGCTTGGCTACACGTGCAAACATCAAACCTATAGGACCAATTCCAATAATTCCCACGCTGTCACCGGATTTAATACCTGTTCTTTCTGCACCATGAACAACATTTGCTAAAGGTTCACAAAATGCAGCTCGTTCAAAACTCAAACTTGCAGGTAAATGAAGCATGTTTTTTTTCACAATACGGGCAGGAACATTGATATACTCAGCATAAGCACCATTTAAAAGATTTAAATTTTCACAAAGATTATATTCCTGTTTTTTACAGTAAAAACACTCCCCGCAAGGTGCCGAATTTGCAGCAACAACGCGGTCTCCGACCTTGAACCCGTCAACATTTCGTCCCACTTTTTCAATAATTCCGGAAAATTCATGTCCAAAACCTGATGGAACTTCTTTGATGAGCACAGGATGCCCGCGTCGAAAAGTTTTAACATCAGTACCACATGTTAATGCTGCCATGACCTTTACAACAACTTCGCCCTCTTCAGGAGGTTTTACCATTACATCTTCGTATCTTATATCATTTGGTCCGTAATATTGTATAGCTTTCATAAAATAATAATACCAGAAATAAAACTTCAGGACATTAAAATTTATGTAAGGTTCAACTTAAATCGTTCGGCAAGTTCACTAATCATATATAAAGAACCACATATTACATTAAGTCTTCCATCATTAAAATCTATCTGAGTCTCTTTAGTTAACTCTTTTGCAGGAATAGGACTAGCTTCCTGCAAAGCTCTTACATCACAAGAATTTTGATGGCTAAAATGATAAAAATAAACTTCAGGAGTATTATATTCAGTCTGCCCAATAAATTGCTCAAACAATAAATTCAGCATTTTTTCATAATCTTTATTTTTCAAACAGCCAAAAATATAACGCCTCCTAGAATTTGGATAATAAGAATCTAAACTTTGAACAAGAGAACTTATCCCATTTGGATTATGCGCCCCATCAATAATGAGATTTTTATCCTCAATATATTGAAATCTGCCAATGTGCTTAACCTGCTTTAGCCCCTCATCTATTATATTTTGCGAAATAGTTGGGAATATAGTTTCAACAGCTGCAAGTGCCAGAGACAAATTTTCTTGCTGATAAGTTCCTTTTAAAGATAAATTTGAAGTATCTGCAAAAGGTGCTACCATTACAAGCATCGAACTTTTTTCATCCGCAACATCTCGGTAAACCTCCCGTCCCTCAAATACAATACAAGGACAGTTTGGTTTTATAATACCTGCTTTTTCGAAAGCTATTTTATCAAGAGTATCACCAAGACGCTCTGTATGATCATAATCAACATGAGTAATAATAGAACAAAGATTCTTTTTGATGACATTTGTTGCATCAAACCTGCCGCCCAGACCAGTTTCTAAAACTACAACATCCACATTATTATCTGCAAAATATTTAAACATTACAGCAGTTAATATTTCAAACTCAGTTAAATCAATACCATTTTTATCAGCTAAATTTGATATTTCAAAAACATATTTTGCAAAATCTTCATCAGGGATATTAGCATTTTCCCTTGCACCCTGAGAAAGAGGGTTTGGGAGAAGGGGGAATAAAATCTTTATCCTCTCAGTATATTTAAAAATATGCGGCGAGGTATATAATCCAACTTTTTTACCGGCGCAAGCTAAAATTGATGATAAAATTGCACATACAGAACCTTTTCCATTCGTTCCTGCAACGTGAATACAATCTAACTTGTCTTGAGGATTTCCTAGCAGCTCTAAAATTTTAGAAATTCTTTCAAGCCCCAGAGACACATGAAACTTTCCAACAGAAGTTAATAACTTTACTGCATCATTATATTTACCGCTCATATTAAACCTCTATTTCTATTCAATTAAAATCTATAATTATTTTAGCAAAAAAGTTCTTATATATTTATAAGCTAATATTAATTCTTCTTCCTTAAGAATATCTAACATAGATATTATTTCAGATTTCAAATCTGTAAAATTCTGTAAATGATAAAACTCAAACAAATCTTTTGGTTCAACAGATAAAGCATGGGAAAATCTATCAATTAATTCTGGGGATGGAAAATTTTTACCACTTTCAATACAACTAATATGTTTATCATCAACATTTACCAATTCGGCAAGTTGAGCCTGTGTGTAATGCATTTTTTTGCGGTATTCTTTAATTTTACGTCCAAATAATACTTTTATATTTGCCATTTCCACCTCGTATTAATTTTACATAACCAACCATAGTATTGGAATTAAAATTCAGGTAAAAATTTGACAAAAACTTACCTAATAAGTATAATAATTTACGTAGAACGTAATTTTCCTTAATATATTTACCTAACGTATAGGAGAGAAAATGAATAAGAAACAACCAAAAAAATTAGCTTTTACACTTGCAGAAGTTTTAATTACATTAGGTATAATTGGAATTGTTGCAGCCTTGAGTATTCCAACACTAATTTCTGCTTATCAAAAGAAAACCACTGCTCTTGAAGTAAAAAAAGCCTACACAGAACTTAATCAGATATTAAAAATGGCAATCGCAGACTACGGCGAACCTCTCGGCTGGCAATATTATGGAGCTGATGAATTGCCACAGTGGGTTCAAACATATTTTGTACCATATGTTAACGGTGCACAACATAAAGCTTGTAATTCAAACGAAAGATGTTTCGGACTTGCTTTGCCATTTCCTTTACATTTTAAAAAACCAGGTTCTGTTAATACAATGGTTGGGCAATATGTAGTATCAAAACTTGGCAGTCCTGTTGCCTATGCCTTCTTTAGGTACCCATCGCCATATGACAAAGTAACCAGAGTAAAAGCCTACATACGAAATCCTAAAAAATATGCTATGCTTGGCAAGGATGTATTCACTTTTATACTAACAACGGCAGACGAAAATCCGACATTCAAACCTTACGGCTATGGTACTCTCGGATCTTACGGAATGAGCACAAAAGATAGAAACACTCTACTTGGAACAGGATGGGGAGGATGCAATTCCAAAGCAAGCGGTTCCGGTTACTTTGGTCCAGGAGATGCCTGTGCCGCCGTCATAATGATGGATGGCTGGAAGATTGCCAAAGATTACCCATGGACAAAATAAAAAATAGATTTTAAAGAATAAAAAGAGAACTAAGATTTATAGTTCTCTTTTTATAATTATAATTTGATTTACGCAAGTTCTATTTTTCTTCCAACCCCTTACGTTTGTAGAATTCTTCAATGAAACCAGTATTAAAATTTCCGCTCATAAAGACTTCATCTTCAATAATTGCCTGATGGAATGGAATAGTTGTTTCAACACCTGTTACAACGTATTCTTTCAAAGCTCTGTACATTCTTCTGCGAGCTTCGTTTCTATCACGTCCCCAACAAATCAATTTTCCAATCATTGAATCGTAGTACGGAGGAATTGTATAATCTTGATAAACATGAGAATCCACTCTTATACCAAAACCTCCAGGTGCTAAATAACCTGTAATTTGTCCAGGGTTTGGCATAAAATTCTTAGCTGGATTTTCAGCATTGATACGGCATTCAATAGCATGACCTTTTAAGTGAATATCATCTTGAGTGTAACTTAATTTTTCACCAGCCGCAACTAGGATTTGTTCACGAACCAAATCAACACTTGAAATCATTTCTGTTACACAGTGTTCAACCTGAATTCTTGTATTCATTTCCATGAAATACCAGCTGCCATCATGATCAAGTAAGAATTCACAAGTTCCGGCCCCTTCATAGTTAATCGCTTTAGCTGCACGAACAGCTGCGGCTCCCATTTCTTTTCTTGTTTCTTCATTGATAGCCGGAGATGGGGCTTCTTCCAACAATTTTTGGTGACGTCTTTGAATAGAACAATCTCTTTCTCCTAAGTGGACAACGTTACCAAAACTGTCACCCAATATTTGAACCTCAATATGACGAGGATTTTCTAAGTATTTTTCAGCATATACATCAGGATTTCCAAAGAAATTTTTAGCTTCAGTCTGGCAAAGTTCCATATTAACTTTAACATCTTCATCACTGCGGCAAATTCTCATACCTTTACCGCCGCCACCGGCTGTAGCTTTCAAAATAATCGGATAACCAACTTTATTTGCAAAAGCTTGAACATCTTCAACCGTATGAACAATTCCTGTACCCGGGGTAACAGGAACATTATTTTCAATCATTGTTTTACGAGCTGTAGCTTTATCTCCCATTTTCTTCATAGCCTCGGAAGATGGACCAATAAATTTAATACCTTGCTGTTCACAGATTTCTACAAAATCTGCTCTTTCAGACATAAATCCATATCCAGGGTGGATTGCATCAGCACCTGATACCATAGCTGCTGACATTATTGCAGGAATGCTTAAATAACTATCAGCACTTTTTGCAGGTCCAATACAATAAGCCTCTGTTGCTAACCTAACATGAAGAGAATTTGCATCTGCCTGTGAATAAATAGCAACCGTAGGAATACCCAATTCTCTACATGCTCTGATAATCCTTACAGCTATTTCTCCCCTATTCGCAATTAATACTTTTCTAAACATTTTTCAAATATCCCTTATCAAATTAGAAAGTGAACAGATATAACCGTTCACTTTCTAATATTTTAAAATTATTATTCTACATACATAAGAACTTGACCAAATTCAACAGGTTGTCCATCCTCAACACAAATTTCAAGGACTTTACCGGCAACCTCTGCTTTAATTTCGTTCATCATTTTCATAGCTTCAACAATACAAACCACATCGCCATTTTTCACAGTATCACCAACAGACACAAAAGGAGCTGCATCCGGAGAAGGTGATTTGTAGAAAGTTCCAACCATTGGAGATGTAATTGGAGTACCTTTTTTAGCAGGTGCTGCCGGAGCACTTGCTGCAGGCTGAGCTGACGGAGCTGAAGCCGGAGCAGAAGGAGCTGCAGCTACAACTTGAGGAGCTGCTGAAACAATAACATCTTTTCTTAATGTAATAGCTTGTTCTCCATCTTCTAGAGAAATTTCTGTCAAGCCTGTTTCAGATATAATTTTTGCCAATTTTTCTATATAATCTGTTTCAAATTTCATAATTTGCCTTTCCTATAAGTCAAAATATATAAGATTCTTCGGGTTTAAACATGCTAGCGAAAAATCTTACAAAAGTATCGCCTCAGAATGACATCAAGACTAGCATCTGTCTAAATATTCATTTGTTCTGGTGTCAACTCTGATAATATCACCGTTAGCTACAAAGAAAGGAACGTTTACTACCGCACCTGTTTCTAATGTTGCAGGTTTTGTACCGCCTTGAGAAGTGTTTCCTTTTTCAGACGGAGGAGTATCAACAACTGCCAATTCAACGTGAGCAGGGATATCAACACCGATAACTTTTCCTTCATGTGTTAAAATCATTACATTCATATTTTCTTTTAAATATTTAATACCGCTGCCAATTTGAGCTTCTTCAACATGTAATTGATCATAAGTTTCATTGTCCATCATTACATATGCTGAACCTTCTTTGTATAAATATTGCATTTCTCTTCTATCTAAAGTAGCTTTTGCAACTTTTTCACCTGCTCTAAATGTTTTTTCAACAACCTGTCCTGTGATAACGTTTTTTAACTTAGAACGAACAAATGCAGCACCTTTACCAGGTTTTACATGCAAAAACTCAACTACAGACCATAGACCGTTGTCCAACTCAACTGTCAAGCCTGTTTTAAAATCGTTTACTGAAATCATATTTTTCCCCTTTTTAAAAAGTATTCTTCTTCTAGTGAACCAATAATAACACAAAAACTTCTTTTTACAAAGTTATTTACAATCAAGAAAAAAAATATTGTTACCATTTGTTCATATTTCATGATAAAATCTAAACTATGATAGAAAGATATTCAAGACAGGAAATGGCAAAAATTTGGGAATTGAATTCCAAATTTGATTATTATTTACAGGTAGAACTGGCAGTTTGTGATGCTTATGCAGAATTAGGAACAATTCCTGAAGAAGCTACTAAAGAAATTCGCCAAAAAGCAAGTTTTACAGTTGAAAGAATTGACGAAATAGAAAAAGAAGTAAGACACGATGTTATAGCTTTTTTAACCTGCGTAAACGAAAGCCTTGGAGATTTAGGCAGATATGTACACGTTGGAATGACAAGTTCTGATGTTATTGATACAGCTTTCGCTCTTCAAATTCAAGACAGCGGAAAACTTATAAAAGAAGATTTAGAAAAAACAATAAAAACACTAAAAAATCTTGCAAGTAAACATAAAACAACAATCTGCATAGGGCGTTCGCATGGGATTCATGCAGAAATTATGACTTTCGGTGCAAAATTATGCTCATGGATAGACATTCTAGAGCGTCAAAAAGAAAACTTTGAACATGCATTAGAACAAATCCGTATTGGGCAGATTTCCGGTCCTGTAGGAACTTATAGTAATATTTCAACAGAAGTTGAGAAAATTACCTGCAAGCACCTTAATTTAAAACCTGCAAGAATATCAACTCAAATTATAGCAAGAGATTACCATGCTTACCTTATGCAATCTCTAGCGCTAATTGCCAGTGTTATTGAACAATTTGCAACAGAAATAAGACACCTGCAAAAAACAGAAGTTCTGGAACTTGAAGAAGGTTTTGGAAAAGGTCAAAAAGGTTCATCAGCTATGCCGCATAAGAAAAACCCTGTATTGAGCGAAAATCTTTGCGGATTAGCTAGAGTCGTAAGAGCAAATTCTATTGTTGCATTAGAAAATATTCCGCTATGGCACGAAAGAGACATCTCTCATTCTTCTGCAGAGCGAATTATTTTCCCTGACAGCTTTACTCTAATAGACTTTATGTTGAACAGGTTCAACGGTCTAATGGAAAATATTGTCGTTCATGAAGATAATATGCTCAAAAATACAGATAAATTTGGCGGAATAGTATTTTCTCAAAAAGTATTATTATCTCTTGTAGCAAAAGGATTATCCAGAGAAGATGCGTATGTAATAGTTCAAAGAAATGCTCTTGATGCTTTTCAAAACCACGGAGACTTCAAAGCCAATTTATTAAAAGACAACGAAGTAACGAATCTTTTAACGAACGAAGAAATTGAAAAAATATTTGATAAACAAGCTTTCTTACAAAACATCAACGAAATTTATTCTAGATTTGGAATTTAAAGTTTATAAACGGCAATTTATAGATTTATAATAAGGCAATAAAAAAGACAGAGTTTAAATACACTGTCTTTTTTACTATATATTATTTAATAAATATTAATTAAGCTTCTGACTTCTTAGAATCTTTTTTATATTCTTCAATAGCTAAAATTGTACAAATTATTAAACATATGATTCCTGATACTAACCAGAAGTATATAGCCCCATCCCAATTCTGATTACCGTTAGTACCTAATTTATCTACAAGGAATCCTGTCCCTGTTGCTGACAAAAATGCACCGATATAGCCAAATGTTCCGGTAAAACCAGAAGCTGCTGAAGCTACTTTTTTAGAGCTTGATTCAACTGCACAAAGACCGCCTATCATCATTTGCGGACCATATGTAAATGCCCCTAATAAACCGATAATAACATAGTTTAAAGCATTAATTGTATTAAATTTCAAAGCAATAATTGCAAGAATAACACCGACTAAATAAATTAAGTTAACCGGAGCTCTTTTTCCTTTAAACAATTTATCAGAAATCAAACCTGCACAAACTGTCCCGCAAATACCAACAAGAGGTAATGATGCTATCATATTTGTTGCATCTTTCAGTTCAATATTTTTTGCATTTTTCAGATACATAATCATCCAGTCTTCTGCGCCGAATCTGATAATATATACAAAGATATATGCAATAGCTAATAACCAGATTGTTTTATTACATAGAACATATTTTTTAAAAATCTGAACATAAGACATATCGTCTTCTTCTTTTTTCTCACTGCAAGATGTTTCTTTTACAGGTTCATTTCGATAAACTTCAACATCAGGAAGTCCTAAAGACTGAGGTCTGTCACGAAGTCTGTCAAACAACCAGATTGCAGTAACAACAGCCAGCGCACCGGGAACTAAAAATGCAGCTCTCCAGCCAAAATGAGCAGCGATATGACCGGCAAGAATAAAACTTAAAAATGTACCTGTCTGATGTGAACAAGACCATAATGACCATTTTGTCCCGCGTTCAGAATTTGAATACCAGTAAGTTAAACTCTTAGCAACTGCCGGAAAACCTGCTGATTGAAACCAGCCGCTTACACCCCATAAAAATGCTAAAGTCCATAACAGAACCATTGCTGACATTTTTGTGCTCAAACCTAATATACTCACAGCATTTGGAGCCAGTGCAAACAATATATTAGCAATTGCAGTCATTAATAACGCTGTAGGGAAAAATTTTCTAACATCAGCACCATCTGCCAATACGCCGTTAACAAATTTACCTATACCATAAGTTAAGTATAGAGAACTGCCCAACAAACCTAATTCTGTTGCTGAATAATGAAATTCTGCCATAATACCCGGCAATGCGACTGCAATATTTTTCTTACAAAGATAGAATATTGTATACCCTATAAAACAAGCATAGAATATTCTTAACCTCCAATGTTTATACATTGAATCTACTTTTTCAGAATCTTGTATAGGTTCTTTTACAGGAGGTTCTTTATAAAATGCACTTAATCCTTTTAACATAAGTCTTTTTCTCCTATTTATTCTTAATTACTTGAATATTTCTTGTTTCAGTTAGTTCATGTCTGGCATTTTTAATAATTTCCCGTTTTTCATCATCGAGACTATGTCCGTTAACTAATCTGTCAATAAATCCGGTATTTAATTTTGTAGCTCTTTCAAGAGCTCCTATTTCTTCCAGAACAGGTTTTATTTGTTCAAAATCATAACCAAAAGTTTGTTTTGAATTATAAAGCAGCAAATCACCTTCCTGAGAGGTAATAGAACTTCCACCCAAATCAAAATATAGTTTAAATATAGATTTTAAATCCTGTAATTCAGATTGAAGAGTAGTAACAGTCTGCTGAATACGCAAAAATCTTTCAAAAAGGTATTCCACATTTTCAAGCTGCTTATTTTCCCAATCATACTTCTGCAAATATAATTTTTTTAACTTTGGATAAGCCAACGCCAATCCCATTGTATCACCCATTGCCCTATGATGATCTTTTAATTCTACTTTAAATTTTTCAGTTAAAGCATTCAAACCATGCGCATCCAACTCTGGATAAACTTCTTTAAACATTTGTTGGGTATCAATTCTCTCATTTTTAATTTCACTACCTGTGACACGTTTTGAAGCTTCATTGATAAATGTATAATCAAATATTGCATTATGAGCAACTATCGGATAATCTCCGATAAACTCTAAAATTTTAGGCATAACTTCAGCTTCTGTAGGTGCATCCGCAACCATATCCGCAGTTATACCATGAATTGCAATACTTGATTTTCTAATATGCTGCTGTGGATTTATCAAAGTTTGAAACTCGTCTTTTATTTTGCCGTTTTCAAGCCTGAGTGCAGCAAACTCAACCATTTTTTCTCTAGTGTAATCCAATCCTGTTGTTTCAGTGTCTAAAACTATCTCAATTACTTTTTTTCTCGCCATTTCTTTGTCCTAATTAGTACTATATAGATGATAGCACAAAAATTTTTTCCATGATAAAATGTGAAGTGTTAGTTAAATTATGGGGACAAAATTATGGATAATATTTTTGAAGTAAAAGACGGCATGTTTGAACATGAAGTTTTACAATCTGAAATTCCTGTTGTTGTAGATTTCTGGGCAACCTGGTGCGGACCTTGCAGAAAACTTGCTCCAGTTATTGAAGAACTTGCTAAAAATTATGATAGCAAAGTAAGATTCGTAAAAGTTAATGTTGAAGAAAGCTTAAATATTGCTAAAGAATATTCTATCAGCGGACTTCCTACTCTTATGATATTCAAATCCGGCGAAGCTGTAGAAAGAATGACAGGATTAATGCCAAAGTCTACAATCATATCAAATATCGAAAAACATATTTAAACATTTAAATCATATTTAAAATTCAAGAACTGAAACCTTTAATAAACTTGTTATATGTAACAATTTGTTAAAGATTTCAGTTTTTTTTTCAAATTACTAAAGATAGCTGCCAAAATTCCGTTAATTATACAAGTATAACCATATGGATGAAGGGCACTACATTGAGAATTAGTAAAATTCACAAAAGAAATGAAAACTTTAATATATCAGGAGATGTCGACACTTCCGGTGTAAGTATAGATGCTGATTTAGCAAAACAATACAGTGAACGTGTTGTAGAGTATGCAAAAAAATTAAAAGCCAAGAACGGAACAAAATATTCTGATGAATACTATCTTTCAATGGCTAGAAATATTGATGTCCGAGAAATGAAAGGAGCATACTCTGAAGTTTTTCATAAAAAGGCTGCCCTATGCCCTATTCAAGATCCTCAATGGGCAGGTTATTCATACGAAGAAATTATACAAATGGAAAATTCAGGATATAAAATTCCTGAAGATGTTTTACTATGGGCACATGCTCAACAAGAATCAGATGTCGTAGCGTATCAAATAATCTCTGACGAAACAAACCTTGACGATAATTCTTCAACAGAAGAAATTACCGGAGATAATTCTATTAACAATATTCAAAAAACAGCAAAAGAATATGTCAATAAAGCTGACAACGCTCAAAAAGACAACCTGCTAAAGATAGAAGAGTTTCAAAAAACAGTAGACAAAGCCCAAGAGGTAAAAGAAGAAAGAGAAAACTCTTATAAAAATTCAATACAAGAAATTACAAAACTGTCAGATGAGTTAAAACAACTTGAAACAAAAAATAAAAACAAAACTTTATCCCAATCAGAAGAATCCAGATACAATGAGTTAAGCAAAATACTGAATAACTCTAACAATAATACTATGAAACGACTTCAAACAGATTCTAACGAACTGGATGAATTACTATCAAGTATGAATATGTTAAATTCAGAAGCAAGTGAAAATATTCAACTTTCCCAAAATACATTAAAAGCTGCCGAAGACTTATCAAAACTTGGCAGAAACTACAATGATAACATGGCAACACACTCTACAAAGGGAATAGTTTACCAAAATACAGGTTTACTCAATGATATTTTATATGGCGTAAATACAACTTCAATACAAAAAGTAGCACTGGATACAGGAACTGCCTTGGAAACAAACACTAACGATATAATATCAAAAGTTAACAGCGGCAAAAATATTGAACTTGAAAGTTTTGCAAAAGAATACACACGCACAGTACAAAATCTTTTGCCTAAAAATAACCCCTCCCCACAAGAAAATAATCCTGATAAAACAGAAGAGACTCAAACTGAGAATACACTGACTCAATCAACAAAACCTGAGCCTACAAAGGATAAGCAACCTTTAGAACAAAATATTCAACAGAAGACCTCTAAAAATCCACCTGCGCAAACTACAGAAAACAATCAAGAAGTAAACGACAGCAACAATACTATACAAAACGAAAATTTAGATAATCAAGAGATACTAACTGATGAAGAAAAACAACAAATAGCAGACAACAACCAAAAACAAAATAAAGATTCAAATAATCAAAAAACACAAGAAACAACACAAACAAACAACAATCCTCTTACAGCTCTTTCAGTAACAGGATCTCCTCAAGGTGCAATTAAAGCTGCAACCATTTCCTCAATTACTACTTCTAATTTACGAGAAAGAGAAGCTGGTATTTCTAAGGATACAAAATCAATGCAGCAAGAATTCAATACCGCGCAAAAAGATATTACAAAACTACAAAAAGAACAAACTAAAATACAAAGTAAATATCAAGCAAATCAACAAGAAACAGAAACATATTTAGCAGAATTAGATTCTATAGCTGCAGAAAATAATGACAGTATTCAAAAAATTCCGCAGCCACAAGCAGAACAAAAACAATCACCTCAAAACACTTCTGACCAAAACTTACCGGACAATAAAAATGAAAACAAAACAGGAACAATAACACCAGCATTATCAGATGAAATTCAAAATACACAGCCAGATACAAACAATGAAATTGAACCAATAATTGGTCAAATTAACAACATTTCCACTGAAAATCAGAAAATTGCATCTGATTTGAATAAAGAAATTATAACAAGTAACACTTCAACTAATAAAGGACAAAAATCAAAAATAAATTTACAAAAACAAAACCAGCAATTTAATGTACAAAACCAAAATGCAAAACAAATATCTAATAACGCAACAATTACAGGAGCAATAACTACAGGATTTGGAACATATAATCTGTCTGTAGGAATTCCACTGCTTCAAAACGGCATAGCATTAATGCTTAATCCGTTCACATACAGTATCGGACAAACAATGTCTATACAAGCAACCAAACAGATAATTGAAGGTTCAGCTCAAGTTGCAACAGGAGCAGCCGCAAATATTGCCGGAGGTATAGGTATTGCAGCTAGTAATGAGGCTTCAGATGAAATTCAAAATACAAACCTGGCATTAAGCGAAGCTCAAAAAACAGCCGCCAAAAACCAAAAAGCAATACAAGCTGCAAATATTCCTGAATTAACATCAACAGAAATTCAACCTGCAGATAATCAAAATACTGAAGCAAATATACCTACAACAAATTTGGCAAACAATAATGAAAATATCCAGAACATACAAACATCAACTGCTCAAAACAGACCAAAAACAACAACAGACAAAAACACTCCGGCGCAAGAAGAAATTCTGACAAGAGCAGCATCTAACACAAGAAACAAAGAAACTGTAAGCAATAAAACTAATGATGCAGAGCAAATCATTAACACTCAAACAAATAAAGTTGATGATATGCTAAATGAAGATACAAAAATTTCACAAATTCTGGAAGATAAAATTATTGCTCTGAATTCATCAACAAAAACCATAGACGATAAAGAAGATATCTATGGAGATATAAAACTACTCCAGCGAACTCTTGAAAATTCCGATTCGGAAAGAGTAATTAACACAAAAAATGATGCAAACGACAATATCCCAATTCAAGAAGAAAACCAACAACAGTCGGTAAATATAGAAAATACATCAGACAATTCTGCACTTTTAGCAGCATCAGCAACTACAGCAGCCGATATAAAAAGTGCAACAGTAACAGATGACAAAACAACAATAAAACTTGAACGATTTAACAATGACAGTATAATCGAATCTAAAAAGAAAATGAAAAAAGTAACAGCTGTTTCTGCTGCAAGAGGCGGTAAAACATAACTAAATTATAACAAATAATAGTTTTTACAGCTCTATTTATAATATAAATAGGGCTTTTTCCGATTAAGAAAACAAAAACAATTGCGAAAATATAAAAATATTACCCATCTATGCAATTGTTTTATTAACACTTATTTATTTAAATTATTTTATAAATAAAAATCTTTTTCATACTTCCAGCTATTCTTAATTCCAAGAGTCTGTTACCAGACTCTTTTTTTTTATATTTACAATCATAATGTCATTCCGAACTTGTTTCGGAATCTGTTAAATTTCTAAGAACTTAAGAAAGTCCAGCATGGCAAATATTATTTATTTTATTTAATTGATAACCAAAAAGGCGCGGCAGATTTTATCTGCCGCGCCTTTTACTTAATGATTCAATCAATTTATTTTGATTTTTTTGCTGTAGGGTAGTAATCTCTAACAACACCTTCAAATGCATCGATATAAATTTGTTTAATATCTGTCATTATTGGGTATGCAGGGTTAGCACCTGTACATTGATCGTCAAATGCCAATTCAACCATTTCATCCAATTTTTCGTAGAAGTCTTTTTCTTCAATACCGAAATCTTTGATTGAATTTGGAAGATTTATAGCTTTCATCAATCTATCGATTTCATTGATTAACAATTCAACCTTTTCATCATCATTCTTACCGCCTAAGCCTAATTCGTCAGCAATTTGACCGTATTTAGCTTTTGCGTTAGGGAATTTGTATTGAGGGAAGATTGCTTGTTTCTTAGGACAATCAACAGCATTGTATTTGATTACCTGTCTGATTAACAATGCGTTAGCTACACCGTGAGGTACATGGAACATAGCACCTAATTTGTGTGCCATAGAGTGACATAATCCTAAGAATGAGTTAGCAAATGCCATACCTGCAATTGTAGCAGCATAGTGCATTTTTTCTCTAGCCATAGGATCATTAGCACCTTCATTGTATGATCTTTCTAAGTATCTAAATACTAATTTAGTTGCTTCCAAAGCATTTGAATTTGTAAAGTTTGTAGCCATACAAGATACATAAGCTTCGATTGCATGAACTAATGCGTCAATACCTGATGCTGAAGTTAAACCTTTTGGCATACCATCAACAAAGTTAGGGTCAACAATCGCCATATTTGGAGTTAATGCGTAATCTGCAATTGCATATTTTACCTGAGATTCATCATCTGTAATAATTGCAAATGGAGTAACTTCTGAACCTGTACCTGAAGTTGTAGGGATAGCAACCATAGTAGCTTTTTTACCCAATTCAGGAATAGAACAAATTCTTTTTCTGATATCCATAAATCTCATAGAGATATCTTCAAAGTTTGTATCTGGTTGTTCATACATTAACCACATAATTTTAGCAGCATCCATAGGAGAACCGCCGCCTAAAGAAATAATTACATCCGGTTCGTAAGGTCTAATCATTTCCATAGCTTGATTAATTGTTGATAATGTAGGATCCGGTTTTACATCAAAGAAGATTTGATAATCAATACCGATTTCGTCCAATACATTTGTAATATTATAAACAGCACCTGAATTGAATAAGAATCTATCTGTTACAATAAAGGCACGTTTTTTACCTTGTAGTTCACGAAGAGCTAAATCAATAGCACCACGTTTAAAGTAGATTTTTTGAGGAACCTTAAACCATAACATGTTTTCTCTCCTTTCAGCAACTGTTTTGTAGTTCAATAAGTTTTCTACTCCGATGTTACCGGATACTGCGTTTTTACCCCAAGAACCGCAACCAAGTGAAAGTGATGGTTCTAATTTAAAGTTAAACAAATCACCGATACCACCTTGAGCAGATGGAGAGTTAATCATTACACGGCATGCAGGCATTTTTTCTGCAAATTTGTTAACTCTTTCTTGACTACGTGTATCTGTATAAAGGTCAGCTGAGTGTCCTGCACCGCCTTTTGATACTAATTCATAAGTCATTTCTGTTGCTTCTTCAAAATCTTTTGCTCTATACATAGTCAATACAGGAGACAATTTTTCTCTTGAGAACGGATCATTCCAATCAACAGATGGTCTTTCAGCCAACAAGATTTTTGCAGTTTCAGGAACTTCAAAACCTGATAATTCTGCAATTCTATGTGCACTTTGACCAACAATGTCAGGATGAGCTGTACCACGTTTTGGATCAATAAACGGAAGATCAATCATTTTCTTTTCTTCAGCTTCATTGATTAAATATGCACCTCTATAAACAAATTCTTTTTTAACTTCTTCATAAATACTATCAACAACAACAACAGATTGTTCTGAAGCACAAATCATACCGTTATCGAAAGTTTTTGACATAAGAATTGAAGAAACAGCCATTTTAATATCCGCAGTTTCATCAATAACAGCAGCAGCATTACCAGGTCCAACACCTAATGCAGGGTTACCTGATGAATATGCAGCTTTAACCATGCCCGGACCACCTGTAGCTAAAATACAAGCAATGTCAGGGTGTTTCATCAACTGATTTGATAAATCAATTGAAGGGATATCAATCCATCCGATAATATCTTCCGGAGCACCAGCTTTAACTGCAGCTTCTAAAACAATTCTTGCAGCTGCAATAGTACATTTTGTAGCTCTAGGGTGTGGCGAGAAGATAATTGCGTTTCTTGTTTTTAATGCAATCAATGATTTGAAAATTGCAGTTGAAGTCGGGTTAGTTGTTGGTACAATACCTGCTACAATACCCAAAGGTTCTGCAACTGTTTTAATACCATTAGCTTTATCTTCTTTTATGATACCGCAAGTTTTAGCATTTTTATGTTTGTTGTAAATGTATTCTGATGCAAAATGGTTTTTAATAATTTTATCTTCTAAAATACCCATGCCTGTTTCTTCAACAGCCATTCTTGCAAGAGGAATACGAGCTTTGTCTGCTGCAGTTGCAGCAGCTTTAAAAATTTTGTCAACTTGTTCTTGAGAGAAAGTTGCATAAAGTTTTTGAGCTTTTTTTACTCTTTCAATTAGTAATTCTAATTGTTCAGCGTTGTCAACAAGACCAGACTTAGCATTTAAAGTCTCTTCCAGTTTTTCAACAGTCTTTTTGCTTTTTGTTGTCATATTTTTTCTCCTTTTTATAACACAGCATTTTACTATTAATAATATTCTATGTATAATTTGTGAAATTTATCACAATTACATTTTACTGTAAAGACAGATTGAAATCAAGTGTATCATTTACAATCTTTATCTTTTCTTTATAAATATTTGCAATAGCGCAAATATGCAATAAAAACACAGTTCAAGAGATATTATTACTATATGGCCAGACAAAAAATAAGAGAGCAAGGAAAACTAATGAGATTCTTCGTTTCACTCAGAATGACAGTCTCACTACTTTTTTATTCACTCAACATTCACAAGCAATCCTGACAGACGTTGTTCCAACCTCTACTCTCACTTTACCGCCTCGCTTTAAACGGCGTTTCTGTCTTGCTCAACGCAAGACCTCCAGTCTCTGCTCGGCGGTAAAAAAAAGAGAGCTTTCGCTCTCGTTGGAATTAAGAATAGCTGGAAGTATGAAAAAGATTTTATATTATTAAACGTCATTTATACATTTATAACAATTAGCCAACAAGGCAATATATTTATCCATCCGGCTATTAATATTTCAATAAATATTATCCTGCTGAAGAATTAATACCTGAATAAAAAATCTTATAAACCCACTAATAAGTGTACTTTTGCCACTTTATCCTTAAACGCGCAAACCATGAGCCTTTCCCACACTTTTACAAAACTTCACAATAGGGGTTGACAAACAAAATTTTATAGTTTATAGTGAAAGTGTTAGATGAAGTGTTAATTGAACACTTAATAACAGAAAAGGAGGCATGAAATGCTTACTATAAATCCAGTAAATTTAAATACAAAAAGAAATATCGCTTTCAAAGAAGGCAATCTAAATAATATAAACTCAAAAGTTGGCTTAATGTCATTAGACAAAAACCCTAACGCTAAAATAAATTTTGAAAAAGATTTATTTATCACTCAAAAAGCGGATTCTGTTCAATCAAATCCACTAAAAGCAATAGGCTACAATATTGTTAAGGCTTATAATATACTATGCACTCCTAAAAGACGTGCAGCCCAAACCGAATCAAATTACATCCACTTACCTTATATGGCATAGTGGCACCTAAAAAAACTTAACTCTTTTCATTTACCCCACTTTATAACTTAGGCAATTACCCCAATTGCTAAAGTTTTTTTTAAAACTTCGATATATCCTTTCTTTGTAACAAAAGAAAGGATATATTTTATGAGTAAAGAAATTAAAGAAAGACGAATTGACACAAAACATGCAAAAGAATACTTTATTAATAGACTTGCATATACACTTGGGCCTGTTGAGCTAAAAAATTTCATGGAAAAAGGCGGAATTAAAGTTGTAGATGTTCGAAGCGAAGCTGATTACAATATAGCGCACATTCCAGGTGCAATATCCATCCCAAAAGAAAATCTTGACCAAAATCTTGAAAAACTTTCCAAAGACGAAATAACTATCGTATACTGCTATAACCAGCAATGTCACCTTGGAGATAACGCCTGTTTAATCCTGGCCGACTACGGCTACCCTGTAATGCTCTTAGAAGGAGGTTTTAAAGTTTGGACTGAAGATTTTAGATTTGCGACAACAACAGATTAATTTAACAGAAAAGGCTTCCGCATAAAACCAGAAGCCTTTTATAGTATAAATACCCTTAATTTGACTTCCAAATATATTTATAATATAATCCAATAATTGCAAGAGCTTGAAATTTTGCTCCACACAAAAGAGTAATTATGATTTACGGCATATAATTTGCAAATTCGGAATTATTATGAAAAGGAAAATTTTTATAACAGCATTAGCAATAAGCATTTTTATCGGAGAAGCAGCATGTTTTACTCCGATAGTTGCAGCTAAAACAACAAGAAAACAAAAAAAAGAAGCTTCTTATCTTGAAGTAGCGGCAAATAGTTTTGAATCAAAACAGTATGACACCGCAATTGAATATTATACAAAAGCTATTGAATTGAACCCCCGTAATGCTGAAACCTATACTAAAAGAGGAAATGCCAAATACTTATCAGGACACTACAAAGATGCAATTAAAGATTATACTAAAGCGTTAGAAATTGATCCTAATAGAGAAAACAACTACTACAACAGAGGTATTGCAAAATCAAACTTAAAAGCCTATGGCGAAGTAATTGAAGATTACACAAAAGAATTGGAACTAAATCCAAATAACATAAAGGCATACCTAAACAGAGGAACGACAAAAGTACTTCTAAATAAATACGACGAAGCAATTGAAGATTTTACAAAAGCTATTGAACTTGATAGTAAAAATGAATTTGCTTACTACAACAGAGGTATTGCAAAACGCTATAAAAATGATTACAAAGGCGCTATAGAAGACTACTCTAAAGTTATAGAAATCGATTCTAACAATGTAGATGCATACAATAACAGAGGAGTGGCTAAATACTATCTTAAAGATTTTAATGGAGCAATTAAAGATTATACCAAAGTTATCGAACTAAACAAAAACTTCCAAAAAGCTTATTATAATAGAGGTTTAGCCAAACTTGGGCTAAAACAATATGAAGATGCAATTTTAGATTTTACAAAAGAAATAGAAGTAAATCCTAAAAATGACCTTGCCTATTATGACAGAGCGATTGCAGAAGTTAAATTAGACCACTTTGTAGCTGCAATAGATGATTACACAAAAGCTATTGAAATAAATCCTGATAACGCAGAATATTATGCAGACAGAGGAGCTTTACTATGCGAAACTGATGGTGATTTAAAAAAAGCAGAACAGGATTTAAATAAAGCAATAGAATTAGATAACAAAGATGCAGAAAAATATTTAACAAGAGCAATGATATTTTGCAAACTAAAACTGTACCTTGTTGCAATCGACGATTTAAATATTGTCATCAAAATGAACCCCGATAACACTCAGGCATACGATTTACGTTCTTATGCAATTAAAGAATTAACACAGATGCAAAAAAAATAGTCTACACCATTTGACCTGTTTTATAATTTCAAATTAGTGCTATAATTATCCTGAAAAAAGGAGAGAATTATGGAGATTAAAATTGTAGACAACACAAAGGATGTACTGTGTGATGTATTAATCATTAATAAATTTGAAGGTCATGAAACTTCAAACCCGCTGGTGAACAAGTTCGCCCCTGAAACATTTGAAGGTAAGGCAGGTCAAATGTTTGTAATACATACGCAGAATGAATATCCTGCAACACAAATTTTAGCACTCGGTCTGGGAGAAGAACAAAAAATGGATAACAATGTTATTCGTGAAAATGTTGCTAAAGCTGTGAAAAAATGTATTGAACTAAAAGCTAAAACTATCGCATTCGATTTTACAACCGACTATGGTTTTGGAATTCCAACAGTCATGGGAACATCTATAGCCAACTATCATTTTGATAAATACAAAACAAAAAAAGAACATCGGATTGCAGAGATGTACCTTTCTAATGTTTCAAAGGATATAGAAACAGCAAAAATTGTTGCAGAATCAATGAAATTAACAAGAAATTTAGCTAATGAACCTGCTGCATTTGCGACTCCGACAAAACTGGCTGAAATCGCACAAAATTTAGACGGAATAGATACTGAAGTATTTGATGAAGAAAAAATCAGAGAACTTGGAATGGGAGCTTATCTTGCTGTCGGCCAAGGAAGCACGCAACCTCCAAAATTTATTCACATGAAATATATTCCTGAAAATCCTAAAAAACGTATTGCCATTATTGGTAAAGGAATTTGCTTTGACAGCGGCGGTCTGGATATAAAACCACCATCATCAATGCTTACAATGAAAGATGATATGTCAGGTGCTGCATGCGTTCTTGGAATTATGAAAGCATTAAATAAACTTCGTCCAGAAGTTGAAGTTCACGGTATTATCGCAGCTTGCGAAAACATGCCATCCGGCTCTTCTTACAAACCTGGAGATATCTTAACTGCCAAAAACGGAAAAACTATTGAAGTTGACAATACTGATGCTGAAGGTCGTTTAACTCTGGCAGATGCATTATGCTATGCATGTGAACTTGGAGTAGATGAAGTTATTGATATTGCGACACTGACAGGTGCTTGTATGGTTGCACTGGGCTCTGCAGCGTCAGGAATCATGGGAAATGATGATGAATTTGTAAAAAATATCATTGATACAGGGAAATACTCCGGAGAAAAATACTGGCAAATGCCAATGTGGCAAGAATACAGAGATAACATGAACAGCGATGTTGCAGACATGAAAAATACCGGTACAAGAAACGGCGGAGCATCTGCTGCTGGAATGTTCTTAAAAGAATTTGTAACAGATGACGTAAAATGGGCACATATTGATATCGCCGGAACTGCATTTTTGGATAAACCGCAGAAAGAATTCTGTAAAGGTGCTACAGGTGCAGGGTTAAGAACATTATTGAATTATATTATATGCCAGTAATATTACAGCTAAAAAAGAGAGTATCGAAATGATACTCTCTTTTTTAATTCTATCAATTTATATATCAAAGGTTTCATCATTCACTTCTCTCAAAAAATTCGTCCAGCTATTATAATAATCGGCTAGAGCATATGTATAGCCTACAATTATTGATTTATACGACTGTTTCATAACTATCAGTGATGTAATATCTGATTTCCCGGATTCATAAGCAGCTTTAGATACCTCTATTAATTCTTCTGAACTTACTAAAATCTTTGATTCATAATATTTTAAATTTTCGGCAGCTGTTAAAAACTTATCATAGGCAGCACTAATATCCTTTATAGCCTTATTTTTAACAGATTGATAATTTAATTCTGCCTGCTGAAGTTTGTATGCCGCATTTTGAATTTCTGGAGAATAATTGTAAAATAATGGGATATTCACCAAACTAGCACCAACATAGCCGCCGCTGTTAAATCGTCCGTCATCTGTATGCTTTGCCATCTGATAGCCATATCCGCCACTGAGAGAAATATCAGGAATTCTCTGCCTTGCGATTACCGTTAAATTTTTTTCCGCGACATCTATTTGCTGTTTTGCTATCTGGATATCATATCTGTTTTCCAACGCTTCACTAACCAGTTCTGAAAACGGAGGAAAATATTCATCTGGAGCCGGAGTCAGCATTTCAGTAAAATTATTTTCCTCAGAAAAAATCTTATCCATACTATCATATGTTATATTTTCAGGATCATTGATAATTTTATTAAATTCTGTCAGAGCACTTTTTACATTAACTTTTGCAGTATTAACCTGAGTAATCATTTGATTAAGAGCAATTTCAGCCTGAATCACATCAATTTCCGGAACCTGACCGCTCTTAACTCTTTTTTGGGCAATATCCAGAAGTTCATCTTGAAGCAGCTTTTGCTGTTCAAGAGTTGCCAGAATAGATTTTGCAGCAACAAGATTAATATACGCCTCTCTCACATCCATTTTTAAATCGAATTTAGAATAACCAAGATTCTTTTCTACTAATTTTAAATTTGATTGAGCTAAATTTTTTCTAGCCTTTCGTTTTGCAAGCTCAACAGTTTCAGTTAAACCGATCTGTCTAGGTTCAGTCCAGCCGGAAGCCCCAAAATTATAAAAAACATCAAAAGACGGATTTTGAAGCCGATTTGCAGATTTTATATTATTCTTAGCAATATTAATATTTAACTGCGCAGCTTGCAAATCTATATTATTTTTTAAAGCTGCATCAATGGCTTCCTGAAGATAAACTTTTTTTACATCCTCAATACCAAAAGATGCCAGCTGAGTATAAAGACACAATATTCCTATCAAAATAAGCTTTTTCATATCAGTACCATTATAACATAAAAGAATCCTATATTTAGATGTAAAAATTATCCTAAATATAAACTATAATGCATTCTATGAAAAATATTTTTAAAGAAATCAAGTACTTTTTTCTATCTCAACAGGAAAAAAATATACAAAATAAACTAAAAAAAACAACCAAAAGAAGTTTTACAAACAAAACATCTAAAACTATTTTTGGCACCGCAGCAAATGTAACATTAAACACAGAAACTCAAAAACTCATAGAACTTGTAAAAACCAATGTTTCAACAATAATAAAAAAAGTTGACTGCAATCCGGAAGAACTACTAAATTACGTAAAAGCTGCAAATACACCGGTTTACAAAATTAATAACGCAGATAAACTTCTAGGATTTATTCAAGAAGAAGAAGGAATTATCTATGAACAAGAAGGTATAACGGCTCTTTACCTGTCTATAATAACAGGTCAAGGAATCAAGTTTAAAACCCAACCGATGTTTATTTTAAGAGACGGTGAAATTGATAAATACTATATGCTGCACCATTTTTACAGATGGTATTCAATAAAATCAAACTTACCTGGATTTGAATACAGTGTTCAAAAAAAGTTCAAACAGTTTATAGTTGATAATTCTGACGAAATGTTAAAAAAATTTACAATGGAAGATATTGTAGCATTGAAAGAAGCAATTGCAAGAGATCAGGAAGCAACAGAATTTGTACTCGAATACACAAAACAAGTTGAAGGTTCTAAAAACGTTATTGATAAAATCAAAAATAGTGGTGGCGCAAATATTTAAGCTAAAACACATAACAAAATATAATCTTAAAGAAAAATGAAAATAATTACCACTTTACAAAACAAATCTTATTTGTTATAATCAGCATGAAAAAACAATATAAAACTTTTAGGAAAAAGAAAGGTGGTAAAATTATGAAATACGTATGTACAGTTTGCGGTTGGTCAACAGAAGCTGATAAAGCACCTGAAAAATGCCCTCTTTGCGGAGCTACTACATTTAAAGAAATTGGCGGTGGAGAAAAAGTATACGCTTGCGAACATAATGTAGGTGATGGTGTTGTCGAAGATAAAGAAGTAATGGAAGGTTTAAGAGCACACTTCAATGGAGAATGCACAGAAGTTGGTATGTACCTTGCAATGGCTAGAGTTGCCGAAAGAGAAGGTTATCCTGAAATTGCTGAAGCTTACAAAAGATATGCTTTTGAAGAAGCAGAACATGCTTCAAAATTCGCTGAACTATTAGGTGAAGTTGTTACAAATTCAACTAAGAAAAACCTTGAATTAAGAGCTGAAGCTGAACATGGCGCTTGCGAAGGTAAACTGGCTATTGCTAAAAGAGCTAAAGAATTAGGTTATGATGCAATTCATGATACAGTTCATGAAATGGCTAAAGATGAAGCTCGCCATGGTAAAGGTTTTGATGGTTTATTAAAAAGATACTTTGGTTAATTTTTAAATCCACCAATAAACATCTTTCAGAAGTGTAGATTTTAAAATAAAATCTACACTTCTGATTTTATTATATTTCATAAAATCAACTAGCTCTCCAGTAAATTCAAAAAACAATACGATGGCATTGTTTTATACTTGGCTTGGCTATAAATTGTATAGAAGTCCCTCATTTATATGATTACGCTTACATCAAATTTATGATATTTTTAATATATGAATAATACGATTAAAATTATAATATTTTCAATATGTTTTTTAATAATAATAGGTTTGGGTATTTTTGGATTATCAAAACTTGAAGTTGATGATTTCCACAAAGCTGCAGTTATTTTTGTTGTAGATGCATCTGCATCAAATCAAAAAAATCTGCCTGCACAAAAAAGCATTTTACGCCAACTATGTTCAATGCTTGATCCGGAAGACCATATAAAAATCTTAAGAGTTTCTGAAGATTCATATATTATATATGAAGGCTCACCTCAATCAAGCGCAGAAGTAAGAAAATCTATGGAAAAATTTACCCAATTTGATTCTAATGAATACGGTACTGCATATGGCTTGTCTATTAAAAAGGCTTTTAACCATGCTATTAACATGAAAAAAGAAGGTTATATTCCTGCCGTTGTGGTTATTGGAGATTTGGAAAATGAAGGTGACATAGATAAACAAATTAACTGGCAAACATTACCGGAAGATGTTGCACAGGTTCAAAAGCAAACCGGAGAATTTACAATGATGTTTTTATTCGCAGCACCGGAAAAACTGGACCTCGTAAAAGAAACCTTATCCCCTGTACTGGGAGAAACACATCTTATCATTGCACCAGAAACCACATCGAATAAAGCACTTAGAAGATTTCTAACAGCAATAGGAAGATAATAAAAAGCTTTCGCCAAATATAGGAGTTATAAAATGAAAATAGTAATCAAATATCTTGATAAACAAGTAGAATTTGATAATAAGGCAGCTATAACAATTGGCAGCAATAATAATTGCGATTTTATTATTGATGAAATTCAAAACGAAACAATAATAAAGTTGATTTATACTCAAAAATACAACAATTATGTTCTTGTAAACTCAAATAACAGTAAAGATGTATTTTTTAATAACCACAACTTTTCTAAGGTTTTAGTTCCGGCAAAATTTGCAGTAAATATTACAGAACTTCCTGATGCTATATACTTTGAAACAGAGACAGTTCAAAAATTAAATACCCCACAACACAAAGAACAGGCAAAAGTTGAAGTTATGAATAAACCGGCTGCAAAAACAACTGCATACTCAGTAAATTCAGATAAAAATGATGTTTTTAATAATGATGTAGAAACCAGCAGAATTGCAATTATCAAAGAAATAGGATACAAAATAACTGAGTTAAAAGATGGAATTCGTTCCATGAATATAACATCGTTTATTTTGAATACAGCCACTATCATATTATCTTTAGTATGCGCTTTTGGAATGACAAACTTTTTATTAGGTCTAAAAGTTGACAGTTCTGCATCGGTTTTAAATTTGACTACAAATGTAGGATTTTTGGTTTGTATATCAACAATAGTATTTGCAATAGCAATGATTTTAAAACAAGGTGTATATTCTCTGCTTGAATTTAATCAAAACAAAAAATACGGAGATTCTGATATTCCTCAAAAATCAATTATATTCATTGCTTCAATATTTATGTTAATTGTATATGCAATCAATTTATTTTACTATAAAGCAATCCCTGGATTTCAGACTGCAGCATTTTTCGTGTCACTATTATTTGCAGGAGCACTGGCTGTAGTGGCAGTAGGCGGAGGTTACTTTAAGTTCCAGTTGAAAAATTACAACCACCAGTTAACAAACTGTGAATACAGAGAAGATTTTGAATCTGTAATGAAAAGCTACAGAAATCTTATTCACACTTTTGTAAATAAATTGAGTCAGAATAGATTAAATACAGTAAAAAGTAATCTTTTAAACTGTCAATTCAGAATGATTATTGAAGTATTTATAGGACTTTTAACAGCACCATTCCTGGCTTATGGTGTTTCAAATACCCTAGCAAGCTGTTTCCCGGAAGCTGCAAACTGGGTAAGAATTTCAGGTTTAAGATTCAGTCCGATATTTCTGGTTCTTGCAACATTTTTGATTATATTTGCATTCTTCTCATTTGTAAGAGCTTTCACTATTTCAAAACAAATTAAAGGTTCTGAGATTATCAAATTTGACGGATTTCATGATTATAACAGCCACGGTGTAACTGTTTTAGGACTAGACTCTATGCATAGTCTAAAAAGAGAGAAAAATGTTGTTATGTTCATTGCCTGCTTTATCATTCTAATCGAATTCACAATGAACGTATCATACTTTATAACTGAAATCGGAGCTGATATACAAGGAATGTTTCTAAGTTTTGTTACCGCATTGGTACCTACCGCTTTACTTATTGCAGAAACTCACCTGCTAAGCTCTACAATGTATAAAATTAACAACTACAATGAATTATTATCAATGCTGGATTAATCGGGTTAATATATTATGCAAAAATTATCTGTAATAATTGGAATAACAGCTTTTATACTGATAACAATTATTGTTTTATCAGCAGATAATTCTTCTCAAATAAAAAAAGTGCAATTCACAAATCAGAATTTGAAAATTAATCATGAAGACACAGACATTGCAAATAACGACGTTGAAATTAACTTAAATAAAACAACAATTAATAATAAAGAAATTAAAACTAATAATAAAAATCTTGATATCAAAAATAAAAATTTAAAACTAAACAACACTGACACAAAACTTCAAAACACAGGATACTCTAACCAAAATATTGATTATGATGGTCAAAAATTCAATCTTGATAACCAGAATACCGGTCATCAAAACTCAGCTTTTGAAAATCAAAACTCTAACTTAAATAGACAGGGCACAAATTATTCAAAACAAAATGTTGACTTCGGAAATCAAAATAACAGATACCAGAATTCAAGCTTTACAAATCAGAACTCTAAATTAAATAAACAATTAGCAAACTATGAACAACAAAAAGCAAATTTGCAAAATATAAAAAATAATTTAAAAAATCAAAAAAATAAAACATCCTCTTTACCTCCAAAAGAAAGACAACGCAAATACTTAGTTAAAAATATTGATTGGAACGTATGGAAAAGTAACTTTGTAAATCAAATTCTAGATGACAGTATACAAATTAAAGAACTTGATGAATATCCAATAGGTTCATGGTTCTACTACTCGTTTACAGTTAATTCTGCCGGAGGAATATATAATATCAAAGTTAGCTCACCTTACCTGCTAAATGAAGATAAAGAGAAAATTGCTAAACTTATTAAAAACTATGAATATCAAGATATCACAGTATTTCCGGCGAATTCAAAACGAGAAACAGCAAATGTAAATGCCATAGTACTACTCGGAGACTCTGATAAAAGAACAAAACCATCAGATTTCAATGACATTGAAAAAATAAAAATTCTTGCACCATAAAATTATTAGATTTTTTCAAGAATAAGCGATAAATCTTTTTCTTCAATAATAATGTTAGCTTTTTCTTTTAATACTGGTTTTGCGCAAAATGCCACACGCTTTGATGCATACTTAAACATACTCAGATCATTAGCCCCATCTCCAATGACTAATGTCTCTTCCGGTGAAATTCCTAAAACACGTTGTAAGCGTTTTAACATTTCACCTTTACTATCATTAAACATCATTTCCCCGCCAACAAACCCTGTTAAAACTCCATCTTTAGAATGTAATATATTAGAAAAGTCTGCATCTAATCCAAGTTTTTCGACAAATGGAACCGTTGCATTTTTAAACCCTCCAGAAAAACACACAACCTTATAGCCTTTATCTTTCAAGCCGGAAATAACTTCCTCTGCTCCATTCATAACAGGTAAAGATTCACAAATTTGATTAACAGTTTCAACTGTTAACCCTTTTAATAGCGAAACTCGATATTGTAAACTTTCAAAAAAGTCTAACTCCCCGCGCATTGCTCTATCCGTAATTTCTTTAACTTCATTTTTTATACCAATTTGCTCTGCGAGGAATTCTAAAGTTTCACCATCCATTAATGTTGAGTCAAAGTCAAAAACTGCTAATCTCATTTGTCAAATCATCCTTTTAAATACTATGCATTCAATTTAATATATCTTGGATTATGAACTCCATCAATTTTTTCAATTTCGTTAAGAACATCGTTATGAACTTCTGAATCAATGTTGATAACCATAATAGATTCAGTTTCGTGTTTATCATTTTTCTGTACAACGTTCATAGAACCAATGTTAATATTATTTTCCCCAATTACTTGCGCAACTTTTGCAATCATTGAAGGTTTATTCACGTGAGGAACAAGTAACATGTGTCTTTGAGGTCTAATACTTGTTTCATAGTCATTAATTTTAACTATTCTTGGAATATCTTTTGCAACAAGAGCTCCGGAAACAACATTCACACCTTTATCAGTAGTCAATTTAATAGTTAAAAGACCTGCAAAATTACATTTAACATTAGAACGTGTTGATATAATATCAATACCGCGTTTTTTAGCAAGAATAGGAGCATTAACATAATTAACACCTTCTAACATGGAAGATAAAGCACCTTTCAACACTGCAACTTCTAACGGCTGAATATCAAGATTTGCTAAATCACCTTGTGCTGTAATTTCAATAGACTTGATAACACCTTCTGAAATTTGCATACAAAGTTCACCTGAATTTTCTGCAATTTCCATATAGTCTTTCACTGGTTCTAATTTATCAGGTCTTAATGATGGAATATTAACAGCAGAAGATGCTGAGCCACCTGATAAGACTTCTTTAATTTGTTCTGCAACATCAATTGCTACATTCAATTGAGCTTCGGCTGTGCTTGCGCCCAAGTGAGGAGTAAGTACAATATTTCCATCACAATTAACCAAAGGACATTCTGTAATATTTGGTTCATTTTCATAAACGTCAATTGCAGCAGCCGCTACTTGTCCTGCTTCAATAGCTTCTTTCAAATCCTGCTCATTTATTATACCGCCGCGTGCACAGTTAACAAGACGAACCCCCTTTTTCATCTTTGCAATGGTATCCTTATTTATTAAATTAATTGTTTCTTTAGTTTTGGGAACATGGACTGTTATAAAATCACATTTTCCCCAAAATTCATCTAATGAAGAAACATAATCTGCACCCATCTTTTCAACAATTTCTTTTGATGCAAACGGATCAAACACAACCAGTTTCATACCTAAAGCTAAGGCTACTTCAGCAACATGAGAACCGATTTTTCCTAAACCTATTATACCTAGAGTCTTTTTATATAACTCACAACCTGTAAATTTAGAACGATCCCATTTACCTTGTTTAGTAGAAGTAGCAGCAGGTGCTATATTTCTTGCCATAGCAAGCATTAAAGCAATAGTATGTTCTGCAGCAGCCATTGTATTACCATCCGGTGAATTTACAACAATAATACCTTTTTGAGTTGCAGCTTCAACATCGATATTATCAACTCCAACTCCGGCTCTTCCGATAATCTTTAAATTTATACCAGCTTCAATAATTTTTGCAGTAACTTTTGTTTGACTACGTACCATCAAAGCTTCATATTGAGGAATAATTTTAATTAATTCATCTTCTGTCATTGTCGGCAAAAAATCTACCTCAGCAACTCTTTCAATAATTTTACCTGCTGATTCATTTATTTTATCTGTAATTAAAACTTTCATTTATACCATCCTTTATTTATTCAATTCTTCTATCAGAGTTTTCACCCCTGCTCCTAACGTAAATTTATGACCTAATTTGCATAACGCTGATTCCAAAGCTCCAACAGAAGCTATCAAATCTCTATCGCAAACAAAACCTAAAGTTCCCATTCTAAAGATTTTGTCTTTCAACTGATTTTGACCGTTTGCAACTACAATGTCATAATCTTCTTTCAATGTTTTTCTGATATCAGGTACCGAAATTCCTTCAGGTGGAAGAATTGAAGTAATGGCATAACTTGCATGTTCATCTTCTGGGACTAAAAGCTCTAAGTTCAAGGCTCTGATTGCAGCTCTAAGAGCCATACAATGACGTTTATGACGAGCATTTACATTATCTATACCTTCAGATCTAATCATTTTTAAAGCAGTATTTAATCCGACGATTAAATTAACCGCAGGTGTAAATGGTGTTGAGTTAGCCCTGACAGACTTTCTATGAGCAGCCCAATCAAAATAAAAACTTGGGTACTTACATTCTTCATAAACTTTCCAAGCTCTTTCGTTAGCTGTTAGAAAAGCTAAGCCGGGCGGAATCATAAACCCTTTTTGTGAACCTGAAACTAAAACATCAATTCCCCATTCATCAGGTTTACAAGGCATAGCACAAACACTTGTAACACCATCAACTACAGACAACGCCCCGTGTTCTCTAATGATTGAACATAATGTCTTAACATCATTAGCCGCTCCTGTTGAGGTTTCACTATGCGTTAATGTTACAATTTTTATTTCCTTGTTTACATCTTTTGCTAAACGTTCTTTCAACACTTCAGGATTGATAACTTCGCCGGCATTAACTTCTATTTTTTCAACTACCGCACCCCGAGATTCTGCAATTTTTGCCCATCGGTTGCCAAAATTTCCCAGAACAAGTGATAAAACTTTATCACCTTGATTAACCAAATTTTCTAATGCAGCGCACATTGCACCGGTTCCGCTTGATGTAAACATAAATACATCATTTTCTGTTTGAAATACATATTTCAAATTTGCATAAACTTCTTCTAAGATGGAGGAGAATTCCGAGCTTCTGTGTCCAATCGGGTGTTTTGCAATCTCTAGCATAACAGATTCTGGAACAGGCGTAGGCCCTGGAATCATCAAAAATGTTTTGTCTTTCATTATTTTCCTCCTTTTTCTACCATGACTCTATTATTACATATGTCATAGTTATAGTATATTATTTCATAAAAATTTATATAAAAAAACAACATATTGTTAATTCAAATATTAATTTGCATTTTTATAAATTAAAAAACCGGAGTTATGCTACATCCACAAAGGGAGTGTATGAGTAAAAACATTTATTTATCCTGTACATACAACACAATAAAGCACATAACAAAAGGATAAAACATGACAAATCCATCTTCAAAAAATCCATATTTATCACTCGAAACAAAAAATTTCATAGACAAACTGGCAAGTGAAGATTCAAAACCGCTATACAAACTTCAACCGGAAGAAGCAAGGCTTGTACTGAATGATTTGCAGGCTCTATTTCCAATAGATATAGAAGCAGAAGTCCAAAATAGAACCATCTCAACTATTTCTGCAGGAAATATAGATATAAAAATAGTGCGTCCAAAAGGTAATACAGAAGAAAAACTTCCGATAATACTCTATCTGCACGGCGGCGGATGGATACTCGGAAATGCTAAAACACACGACACACTTATCAAAAAACTAGCAAATTGTACAAAATCAGTTGTTATTTTTCCGGAATATTCAAAATCACCGGAAGCAATCTATCCGACAGCAATCAACCAGTGTTATGCAGTATTGGAATATATAAAACAAAATCCGGTTGAATTTAATATTAATGAAAATAAAATAGCAGTAGCAGGTGACAGTGCAGGCGGCAATATGGCAACTGTGCTTGCTCTAAAAGCTAAACAAGAAAATGGTCCGCATATTTGTTTGCAAGCTCTATTTTATCCTGTAACTGATGCTAGTATGGATACAAAATCATACCATGATTTTAAAGATGGTCCCTGGCTCAGCAAAAAAGCAATGGAATGGTTCTGGGATGCCTATGCGCCGGAAAAAAGTTTAAGAAATAATCCTCAAATTTCTCCATTGAAAGCTGAACTTGAAGAATTAAAAGGATTGCCTCAGGCCCTTATTATTACAGCTGAAAATGATGTATTACGTGACGAGGGAGAAGAATATGCCAGAAAACTAAATCAAGCAGGAGTAAAAGTTATCAATGCACGGATTAATGGAACAATACACGATTTTATGATGCTTAACGCTTTAAGCGATACACAGCCAACAAAAGGCGCATTTGCTCTTGCCGGAAAAATTATAAAAAAAGAATTACATAACTAATTCCATTTATTTTATACTGCCTAACAAAAAATTTTAATGCTTGCAACAGGTAAAATACGCCGATTGCAAGCATTAATACTACAAATATTTGCAAAATATCTCACTGTAAAAATAGTAACATATCTTAGTTGTATTTTATACACTAAATATGTTAACATCCATATATACATATAATAAATGGAGAAATACAGTGATAAATATAAATATAATAAAAAAAGATTTTTTAGCATCTATAATAGTATTTTTAATCGCACTCCCTCTTGCAATAGGAATTTCAATTGCCTGCGGACTCCCAATATACAGCGGGATTGTTGCAGGAATAATTGGCGGTATTGTTGTAGGGTTATTTTCCGGAAATTCACTGCAAGTATCAGGTCCCGCAGCCGGATTAATTCTTATTATTGTTGAAATTATTCACAGCATGGGAGTAGAAAAACTTTTTCTAATTATTTTCCTTGTCGGCATATTACAAATTATTTTTGGTTTAATGTCATTTGGAAAATGGTTTAGAGCAATCTCACCTGCAATTATTCAAGGTATGCTCGCTGGAATCGGGATTTCCATATTTTTATCTCAATTTCATATAATGTTAGATAGCAAACCTCAAAACAATTTTATAGAAAATATAAAAGATTTATTCAGTGTAATATATAGTTCGGTATTACCACTGGATGGCTCTCCACACCATTTAGCATGCATGATAGGCTTATTAACTATCGCAATAATACTGATATGGAATTTTCTTCCATGGAAAAAATTAAAAGCAATTCCTGCAGCCCTAATTGCAATAATATTCTCATCATTTATTGCCAATGTATTCCATTTAGACATTAACTATATCCAGGTAGATTCAAACTTCTGGAGTAATATAAACTTTATAAAACCGTCAGAATTTGGAAACATTTTAGATATTAAAGTAATATTAAATGCATTAATTATCACTTTTATTGCAAGCGCAGAAACACTTTTAACTTCAGCAGCAATTGATAAAATGAGTGACAAATCAAAAACAAATTACGACAAAGAAATTATAGCCCAAGGCATAGGAAATTCTCTATCCGGAATATTAGGCGGTTTACCTATAACAGGAGTAATTGTCAGAAGTGCTGCAAACATTAATGCTGATGCTCAAACCAGAATGTCTGCAGTTTTACATGGGGTGTGGCTGCTACTATTTGTCACGGCATTTCCTACCGTACTAAATTATATTCCAATTTGTGCACTTGCAGCAATTCTTGTATACACAGGATACAAACTTATTGATGTTGCAGCCGCAAAATACATTTTTAATTTAAGTAAAGGCGAATTTGCAATATATCTGATTACACTCATTTCAATATTATTCACAAACCTTTTTGAGGGAATTTTAATAGGATTTGCCTGCGCATTTATAAAAAGTGCATATAAAGTTCTAAAAGTAGATATCAACACTGAACACATCGAATCTGAAAATCGAATTATTGCAAAAATACACGGGAATATAACATTTTTACAACTTCCAACACTTATAGATGCATTAGAACATCTTCCTAAAGATAAAAACATTACTTTATGCGCTGAACGCTTACATTTTATAGACCATGCCTGTGTCGATTACATAAAATCGTGGGAAAATGAACGAAGAAATATTATGCAAGGATATGATATACAAGTAGCATGGGATGAAATGAGTAAAACTTATCCAAGCTTTAAATGGCATTCCTTCCATAATGAAGAGAAAAAAGGTCATTAAAAAATTTTTTAATCATTAAAAAAAATAGAGTTTTGGTATAAATATCAAGACTCTATTTTTTAGTAAATTATCAAACCGATAAGCCTTAATATCACTCCAACTAACTAATATTACTGCTCTTTATTAAACTTTAGTCGCATAATTTTCAAACCGGAATATTCAATAATTAATATGGTTACATTAATGTGAGGTAAAAAATATGAAAAATGAAAAAGGAAAAGAAACAATGAAAGAAAAAATGGATGATAAAGCCAATAAAGTAGAAGAAAAACTAAAAGAAGGTGCAGAAAAAACCAAAGAAAAGGCACATGAAGTAAAAGAGAATATTAAAGCCGGCGCAGAAAAAGTTAAGGAAAAAGCCGAAGAACTTAAAGACAAAGTTGCCGAAAAAGTTGATAAAACAAAAGAAAAAATAAAAGAAAAAAAAGAAGAACATGACGAAAAAGAAAATCATAAAAAAAATGCATAGGATTTTAAAAGAGGCTATACTCAGCCTCTTTTATTTTTAATTATTTAATTCCCTTGATTTCAACATTCATATTTTTACTATTAATATTTCCAAACATTTTCACTCTGAAATATTTTTCATTTGCATTGCGCTCAATTGGAGGAATTTTTTTTATTTTATCCGCATATTTACACATTGAATTTTCAGGTCTGAATACAATTTTTAAAATCCAGTTCAGCGGAACAAACAAAACTTTAATACCCTTTGGTGCCTCTTGATTGTATTTACCGTATATATTCAAATTTGCATATTGAGAAACAGTGTCGTAATTTCCCTCAAGTAACAATGACAAATATTTTTGTTGAGAGGTAATCACAACATCTTTCAACTCTGTATTATCAAGAACAAAAGAGCCTTTTATATTTGACTGCAAAATATTTTTCTTTGAAAAATCAAGATTTACAACATCTGAAATCTTAAATCGTCTGGATTTCTTTATCATAAACTCAGTATTACCAAGCTGAGGTAAAAAGCCCTGTTTAACCTCAAATGAACCTTTAGCGTTTACATTATCCAGCTTATTTAAAGTATCAAGGTGCAATTTTGCATCTGCAACCCCCTCTACCTGATTTGGCAAGCCAAATATAATATCTGCAACCATATTGGAATTTATATTCTTAGCATTAAAATCAATACAGGAAGAATCATTTGCAAAGTTATATTTACCTGTAGCCATCAATATTCCCTGTGCGAATTCTAATTCCGGCATCCAAAATCTAAAAATATCATCTTTCAAACTGCCCAGAAGTTTGATATCATTTAAAACTATTCTGTCTTTTTTTATTTGATTAAGCTTAATTTCCCAATTTTCAATAGTAATATCCGCATCTTGAATCTTAGAAGCTATATCTGTTTTTTGTTTAGTAAAATTGAATTTTGGAGAATTCTGCGAACTATTTTTTATAATAAACTTATCCAAAAATAATTTCATATTATAAATTAAAATTTTCTTATCAAATTCATTATTCGCCTCCAGCCCACAGACAAATTTTTCATTATCATAAGTACCAAAAGCTTTTATTTTTACCATATTCAAATCTGCAATAATTTTTGCAGATTCAACATAAAAGTTTTTAAACCTGGTATGAATAAGCTCAAAGCTGCCAAAAACTTGATTTTTTATAAAATCATATTTTAAATCTCCGCTAAAAGCTCCACCATCAACATATTTTCCTAACGGCCCAATCACCGATACAGGAGCGTAGCCATTTGTTTTATAAGTTATATACTGTGGAACCATGTGATTGTTTTGTTTAATAAATAAACCATCACCGGTCATTATACTTTTATAAATACCATTTTCAAGCAACGAATATTCATATTTTTTTATATGTAAATTCTCACAGTCCTTATATGTATGGAGCATAAATCTACGTTTTTTTCTTTTTAACCCGAGATTTGCATTTTTATAAAATAAGTCAGAACCCTCTTTAATATCCAAAAAATAAACTATATCAATCTTTTTATTTTTTATTTTATATACCAGCCTTGCATTAGCTGAATTAACAATTTTCAAATTAGGAATATAATTAAAGCCATCATGAAAAACTGCCTCAACAGTTCCGACAACAGTTTTATCTACCCGTCCAAGATTTGTGATATCCAACGTATGAACTACTTTTTCCCCTCCTAAAAGTCCTGAAGCTATAGATGTTATTCTCTTACCCGAAAATTTAAAAACCGCCTCATCAAAATATATTGGAATATTGAACCAGACAGCATTCGCCCTTAATTTACAAGCACGACATATTCCAAAAATCCCGTCATTTTTTACATTTAAATCTATATCTATTTTTCCTGAATAATTTACAAAATTTTCGATGAATTTTTTTGCAGGATCTTGCGACTTTTGATAATACAAAAGAGACTTTTCTATGTCATTTACAGCAAATCCGTTACCTTTCACTGTAAAATCATATCTTTTTTTATTATCAAAAAGTTTTCCTGCTAAATAGATTTTTGAATCACCTGTTGCTATAATAATATTTCTTGCAAATACTGCATCTTTATTAACATATATACTACCGTTTGAATAAATAGGCTTTTGTAAAAAACGAGTTTGTGCATTCAAATAAAACGAAGCCTCACGTTTATTATATTGCAAATCTCGAATATTAAAGCCCAAAATTTTTGATTTATATTCAATCTTTTTCACATCAATTGCGGGTATATTTTTAATATTAAACCCGGAAGACGCTGATTTTTTCTTGTTAGGAATAATGTTGTGAATTTTATCACCGTTAACAAAAATATAATCAGCTTTCAATTGCGCAGCTGATAAATTTTTCAAATCAATATTACCGGATAAATTCTTTACAAGAAAAATATCCTGAATATGTATATCTTCAGAATTCAATTTAATGAGCAAATCCGGTGTAGTTTTCAACCTAAAATTTTTAGAGGAAAAACATATTCCACTTTTTTTACATATGTATTGTTCAGTTTTTTCAAAACCAGATTTTGAGTTGATAACTGCAGGAATAATAAAAAGAAAAGAACAATAAACAAGTCCAGCTAAAAACAATAAGACAAGGATTAAATATATTAAAACATTCTTTAAAACTTTCATTTAATAGAGTTTCCTTTTAAATTAATTACAAAATATAACGGCATTATAAAACAAAATTGGCAAAATTAAAGTCCGATAACCATAAAGGTTATCGGACTTTAATTCGGAGAAAGTGGGATTTGAACCCACGGTGCAGATAACTCCACACAACACCTTAGCAGGGTGCCGCCTTAAGCCACTCGGCCATTTCTCCAAGGCTGTAATCTTTTGTTTCTTTGATTACATTCTTCATTGTACCATAAATATATTTTTTTGAAAAGTATTTAAAAAAAAATTTTATAAGTTATAATATTTCTATACAAGTGAGGTATTTATGATTGAAATGAAAGTTATGGGTATCGCATTGGATACCAGAACAGGCTCCCCAATAGTTGTTTTGCATGATACAGAAAACAGACGTGCATTGCCAATCTGGATTGGTTCTGCCGAAGCCAGTTCTATAATTAGAAAAATTGAAAATTTGTCTGTAACCCGTCCTATGACACATGATTTGGTTATTAGTATTATTGAAAAAACCGGTTATAAAATTTCAAAAGTCGAAATAAATGATGTTGAAAAAGAAACTTACTTTGCAACAATATTCTTAGAAAATGAAGAGGGCAAAGAAATTGAAATAGATTCAAGACCATCTGATGCTATTGCTATAGCTATAAGAATTGATGCTCCGATATATGTTACAGCTAATGTCTTATCTAACGGCTCAGTATCAACAGATAGCGCAAAAGACGCACAGGAAGCCGAAGAATTTAAAAACTTTGTTCAAAGCATTAAACCTTCAGATTTTGCAAAACTTATGAAAGACAATGACCACCACGAAAGTGATCAGTAATAATGAATATAAAAACTCTTATCAAGCATTGTTTGATTGATAATGATGCGCTAGAAACATATCCGTTTCAAAAAGAAGAGTATAAAAATACGGCTGTAATACGACACAAAAGCAACAACAAATGGTTTGCAGTAATTTTTAATAAAGAAAAGGATTTGTTTATTAATTTAAAATGTCCTCCGGATTTAATCCCCATCCTTAAAGAACAATATGACGCTGTAAAACCAGGATGGCACATGAATAAAAAGCACTGGATTTCAGTATTTGTTAATCAAATTCCAGATGATGTTTTGACAAAACTCATACAAATAAGTTTTGATATAACCACATCAAAAAAATTCCTGAAAAAATAGAATTGTTAAATTTGTAACAATTCTATTTTTATCTGAAATTTCATTAGAAATATTTCCTTTTAATTTATAAGAGAGAGAATTGATATGTTTAACAAAATTGACGAAGTACAAAGACAGTATATGTATACGGTACAGCCTGTGCAACTGTTTGAAACTCAAAATTCTAAAGCTGCACAGAAAAATTCGTTTGATTATTTTAATAAAACGAATAATCTGAATTTCAATCTATTTCACCCAGATGTTTCAAATTCTACAAAAGGCAAAAAACTTGATTTATTAAGTTAAGCTATCCAGGTCTTTTGCGGCGTTACATAACCAGCCAGTAACGGATTACCTTGAGCATCGCGTGTTGGAATTGTATCAACAACCTGAGGCGAACGTTCATATGGAATTGATGCATATGATGCAATCTTAAATTTTTGATTTACAGCACCTGTAGATGCCGCACCTAAACTTTTTGAGGCATTTACATTTCCAAAATATGATATTAAATTTTTCCCTATATTAATTGCCATAATGTCCCCAATTTTTCCCTATATTATATTTAAGTTTATTGTGAGACAAAAATTGCTAAATTTACATAGGTTTGTTAAGTAATATTAATTTAACTTATAGTAAAAAAAAGTTGTTACTATAATTTGGCTTGAAAATCTTACGGTTAAAATTAATCTTTGGCGGTTGATAGCCGTGATATCTATCTTTTTTGTCTTTAAATCTAGACAAGCCTACGGCCGGAACTTCATCTTTAAGAAAAAATTTCAATAATTCCATAATATACACTTCCTTCATTTTTGTGTATAATGTTTTTAATAGAAAATTTGGGAAAGTCAAGAAGGAGATAAATTATGGCTGAAAAAGTGACAAAAGATATGAACATTTTAGAAATCGCTCAAAAACATCCTGAAAGCATTGAAGTATTTCATAGATATGGTTTAGGATGCCTTGGATGTGCTGCAGCAAGATTTGAAAATCTTGAAGCTGGAGCAAAAGTTCACGGATATGATCCTGATGCAATGGTTGATGATATAAACAAATTAATCGAAGCCGTAGAGCAAGATTAATAAAAATATTACCATACAGAAAAAAGGCTTACTTTCGAAAGTAAGCCTTTTTTCTGTATTAAATTTGTGTACCTAAACCTATTTTTTCAAAAAACCAGCCATTGATGGTGTATTTGAGGCTACAGTATTAAACTGTGGTTTTTGATTATTATTAACAGGTTGTTTGGCCTTTGCTGCTTCAAGATCTTTTGCTGTTCTCTTAGCTGTCATCTTTTCACAGAAATCTGTTAACCAGATAATTAAGCCAGGAACAAGAACTAACGTTGACAAGAAGCCGAATGTTGAATTGCAAGTTTTTGCTTTTCTTAATAAGCCATTATCACCTTCAAATAACTTATAGAATTTCTTTATTGAATCAGCATTATTTTTATCTGCCAACTTCAATACATCTTTAATATCTTTAGAAGTAGCGCTTTCATATGATTTACCAGTATCTTTAAGCATTTCAGATATTACAGATTTCACATTTTTGTCTTGAGCAAATGCTTTTTTAACATCGCCGCCACTGCCCTCAATGAAATCCATAAATCCGCTTACACCATTTTTATATTGATCAATATTAGTATATTTAGAATTCAATTGTTTACTTGAAAGAACACTATGACGTGCGTCATTTGGATTTAAGTAATCAATAACTTTCTGGAATACATTTCTGCCATCCATATTTTTCTTATTTAGAGCAAGTCCAGTAACTTTTGTAAATCCATCAGAGAATAATCTTGCAAGAGCCTTTGCACCGAACAATAATGCCGTAAATGCCGTCATATCACGAACAACAATTTCACCATAATCATATTTATCCTGCGCATGAGCCAATCTTGGAGGGATACAAAAACCATATAACAAAGTTGTCATGGCTGTACCTGAAATGATTGGGCCATTAAGCTCGAAAATATCAGAAACAGATTTTGCATGCTTGTTATTCAAAACTTTATTACCAGCTTTTTCTAACATACCGGATAAACCTGTAAAGTTTACATCTTTACCTTTTTGTTTATCATCTGCAACTTTTTCAGCAGGAACCTGTATTTCATTATCCGCTTTTTTAGCATTATCTGAACTTGCAGCAACTTCAGTTTTTGTATCAGCAGGTGTTGAATCTTTTGATGCAACTTCAGCAGCTGCACCTTCTAAAGCTGGATTACCTTTTAAACCGGCGTTATACAATTTAGGAATTTGTGTATAGAATGCAGCTACAACACCAAAAATTCCAAGGTTTGTAAGTACTCTGGAACCCATTCTGCGATTTGTAAAAGATTTAATTGCATCTTCTAAACCTTCAGCTGAAAGATTCTTTTTCAATGCCTTTTGTGTATTATGAACAGCATCGCTGAAATAATCATTCATAGATCTTAAAAGTTCACCAACACTGCTGCTTTTTAATTTGCCATTAGAAGCAGTAATGTTTACTGTTAATTCATCTACAGTTCCGCCAATTTTACTCTTTTTAAGCTTCATAAATGAATCTTCAACAGAACCGATATCGGCAATTTTTGCAGCTTTCGCTTTTTTGTTTAAAGATTTATCAGCTTTAATTTGTTCAATCTGAATTTGTCTTTGTGCATAATTTTTAGCCAAAGATGCAATCTCTTCTGAACTCATTTTTTCAGACTCAGGAAGAACTGAATTGATACTTTTATCAATTGTGTCTTTCAAAACTTCTTCATAAAAAGCAGCTTTATCAACAGTACCATTTTTTATTGCTTCAACATTATTTTTAGCAAAATCAGTAAATGGCTTCTTAAAGCTATCTAAATAATTCAATTTTACATTATTACCCGAACCAAAATACTTATTTATTACAGCCAGCATGCCCATAGGTATAACAAAAGCACTCGGACCGGTGATAACTTCTCTAAGAGCTTCTTTTCTTGCATATGCCCAATTTAATTCATGCTGTGGCTTACCATTCTTATCTAAAATAGTATTACCATTTTCATCTTTTTTCTCTTTTCCACCGCGTACTAAACCTTTACCAACACGCGGAGCAATAAAACCAAGCCCGTCCTGTAAAATAAAAGATGCTGCATAGCCACCGGCTTCAATAAAATCCATTAATCCGACAATTGGATTTGCCCCGCCTGCACCTTGAAAAGAAACAGACTTTTGTGATTTTAAATTATTTGTATAATAAACAGGTCTATTTTGAACCTTATTAACTTTTAACTGATTTGTATTACTATTTGAGTCTAAACTTGGTATAATTGGTTTTACTGACATAATCCCTACTAAATTTCCACATCTACTACTTTGTAAAAAAAAACAATATTTTTGTTTAAATTGCTAATTTTTCGGTTAATGTTTCAAAAGTTTTACATAAAACATCTTTTGAACAAGTGTACTTATTATACTTAATCCTCCAAAAATTATCAAGCGTTTTACTACAATTATAACAATTCTGTAACAAAAATAAACATACCCCATTTGACAGCAAACTATATCTCAGCTAAACTACAGAAATGGAAGTAAATGTTATAGGTGCGGGATTAGCAGGCTCTGAAGCAGCTCTGCAATTGGCAAAAAAGGGATTTAAAGTTAATTTATATGAAATGCGACCGAAGGTAAAAACTGGAGCGCATACAACACAAGATTGCGCAGAATTTGTTTGCTCTAACAGCCTTGGTTCATATGATATTACAAACGGAAGCGGACTGTTAAAACACGAAATGGAACTTCTCGGCGGTGAACTTATCGAAATAGCTAAAGCTTGTCAGGTTCCTGCAGGAAATGCTCTTGCCATAGACAGACACCTATTTTCTCAAACTGTAACCGAAAAAATCGAGAAAAATAATAATATTAATTTAATACGAGATGAAGTTACAGAAATTCCGAATACGCCCACAATTATTGCATCAGGCCCATTGACCAGTTCAAAATTCGCAGATGCAATAAAACAATTTACAAAAAGTGAATATTTACACTTTTTTGATGCCATAGCACCAATTGTCGAGCTCGACAGTATAAACTTTGATACAGCATTCTGGGCAAGCAGATATGATAAAGGTGAAGCCTCATATATCAATTGCCCTATGAATAAAGAACAGTATGAAAAATTCTATAATATTCTGATTAATGCCCCTAAAATTGAACAACACGATTTTGAAAAAGGTGCTAAATTTTTTGAAAGCTGCCTACCTATCGAAGTTTTAGCCTCACGCGGAGTTGATACCCTGCGTTTTGGACCAATGAAACCTATAGGACTCATCGATAAAAGAACAAATGAAAAAAATTATGCAGTTGTTCAACTCAGACAAGACAATTCTGCAAAAACATTATTTAACCTTGTCGGTTTCCAAACAAATTTAAAATGGGGCGCACAAAAAGAGCTTTTACAATCAATTCCTGGACTTGAAAATGTAAGTATTGTTAGGTATGGTGTCATGCATAGAAACACTTTCATAAACTCGCCTAATCTCTTAAAACCTACACTTCAGACCAGAGAAAGAGAAGATTTATTTTTTGCAGGACAAATCACAGGCACTGAAGGGTATACAGAATCAATTGCATCAGGACTTTTAGCTGGAATTAATATGGCAAGACTTCTTTCCGGTGAAACATTACTGGATTTACCGCTTGATACAATGCTTGGAGCATTAACTCATTACATTACAAATCCGGAGCACACTCATTTTCAGCCAATCAATTCAAACTGGGGAATTGTGCCGCCTGTAGAGCTTCCTAAAAAAGAGCGCAAAAACAAAAAGTTAAAAGGCGAGCTTATGGCAAACAGGGCGCTTGACTCTTTAAAGAATTACTTATTTTAATAAAATATATTATGTAAAATTCTAACGGTAAGCGGCACTTAGCAAAATAGCAACAAAGCGGCTATTGTCTGAGCGAATGCGAGTTTAGCCGCTTCATATTGAGCTTAGTGCCGCTATTTAATCATGCGAGTTTCTTTTTCTTGGCTTACATTCTTTTTCTTTGCTTCGCAACAAAGAAAAAGAATCGTAAGTGCGGGTTTGGGTATGCACAATACCCAATATATAAATATTTAAAACTAGAAAAAGTTTTACATAATATATTTTATTTAATACACTACAAAGACAGGCGGAAGTTTATATAAACTTCCGCCTGTCTTTGTTTGGAATTTGTCCAAAATTAGAACATTAAACCAGCTTCTCTAGCTGCGTCTGCTAATGCTGCAATTCTTCCGTGATATAAAAATCCACCACGGTCAAATACAACACATTCTACACCAGCTTTTTTAGCTTTTTGAGCAATAGCTTCACCAACAACTTTAGCAGCTTCAATATTGCCGCCATGAGATAATTTTTCTTTTAAATCTTTGTCGTTAGATGATGCTGATGCTAAAGTCACATGATTAACATCATCAATCAATTGAGCATATATATGTTTAGTACTTCTGTATACTGCTAATCTTGGGAATTCTGCAGTCCCGGAAATTTTAACTCTGATTGATTTGTGTCTTTTTTGAACAATTGGTTTTCTAGTTTGTTGTTTAATCATTTTATTTTCCTTTCATTTCACCCGAACTTTCTTGGTAAACCAAACCAAGGGTTCATCTGGGCTTTTGTTATATTATTTCAAAATTTTGTAACCCTGAAGTTATTTCAGAATATTAAAAATTTTGATTCACACATGTGCCTGAAAAGTTTCAGGATTAGATACCCGTAATACTTAATAAAGAGTATACAGACATCTATCTTATTTCTTACCGGCTTTACCAGCTTTACGTCTGATGTATTCGCCTTCGTATTTAACACCTTTACCTTTGTAAACTTCAGGTGGACGTTTTGATCTGATTAAAGCTGCAATATCGCCTACTAACTGTTTGTTAGAACCTTTAACAGTAATTTCTGTATTCTTTTCAACAGAAATAGTGATTCCTTCCGGAGGAACAATATCAACCGGATGAGAATATCCTAAAGCCATATTCAAAGTAGTACCTTGCATTTGAGCTCTGTAACCAACACCGGTAATTAATAATTTTTTAGAAAAACCGTCTTTTACACCAGTTACAGCATTTGCAACCAAAGTTCTTGATAAACCAAATAAAGCATCAGTTTCTCTAGAAGTTCCAACTTTTGACAAGATAACATGATTATCTTCAATTTTCACTGCGATTTCAGGACGAACGTTAACAACTTCAGTTCCTAAAGGACCTTTAGCTGTAACAACTTGACCTTCTATTTTAACCTCAACACCTTGAGGAATTTCAATAGGTTTTTTACCAATTCTTGACATTTTTATTTCTCCTTGTGGTATATTACTACAATCAGTAAAATCTTACTTTCGGCTATTGATTTTACCAGCGGGTTTTTCTACCAATTATACCCGAGTATAACTTTAGCATGGAGAAAATTTAAAGTAAAGATATTATGAATATTTTTTAATATGTAGTTCCTCCATTCATTTTAAATCTCATTTTCCTGAAATTCGGTTCTCCGTTGCTGCTAAAACCATCCAGACCAATATGAGCATTATATTGTGTTTTATTTCTTTCTATAGCATCAAATAATCCTGGAAAATCACGACCTGCAGCAGATTTTGTACCAAAGTCAGAAACTTCGCCTGCGCCGGCAAAATACTCTTGAGATACCCATGTATAATCATCTCCAACTACGTTCATCATGGTAACTCCTGTTCGTGGATCAGTAAATGATCCATCCTGATTTTTTATATAACCTTGCTGCTCAAATGTTGCAGCGGAACCATACGCAAGATTGCTATTTGGACTCCATAAATTACCACTACATTTACTTAAATCATAATCTTTTGATGCTATTAAATTTTCCAGAATAGTTTTATTTGCAGAACATCCTTCTGAAGCAGATGAATGAGCCAATAAATCATCTTTAACTTTGTCAAAATCTTCAGCTGAAATTTCAGTATTTATTTCTCTTTTTTCAGACAATGCTTTATTGGCTTTTTCTTTTAACGCATTTGCTTTATTAGCTTCTGCTTCTAAATTAGTGATATTATTTTTATATTCTTCACATTTAGTCAATATACCGGCAGAACTTTCTAATTCTGTATTTAATCGTTCATAATTGTTTTTACTGTCGTCATAAATGTTTACAGAATTATCATAATTTTTTTGAGCAGTTTCAACTTGATTTTCTAATCGTAAACAATTTTGAGCCAATTGTTTATGTTCAGATTCTGTTTGTGTCAGGTTTTGTAGAATTTCTTTTTTAGAATCTCGAGCTTGCCCTAATTCTTGTTCCGCATTATCAAAATTTTGTTCCGCAGATTCCAATTGTTGTTTTGCCTGATCTAATTCAGATTTAGCCTTTTCCATTTCTTCCTTGGCAGAATCTCTTGCTGATTTTGCAGCCTCATAAGCCGGATTAGGTGTACCATCTTCTAATGTTTCAGGAGTATTGGCCAGAGCCTGTTCTGCACTATTATATGAAGAAGTTGCACTACTGAATTTTGTTTCAGCAGAGTTTACTGAAGATTTGCAATTACTAACCTGTGTTTGCGCAGAAGATTTTGCCTGTTCTTTTGCGATAACCTCATCACAGGATGCCTTATAATCTGAATTTATCGAAGATAGTTGAGAATCCAACTGATCTCTAGATTGAACTGCTGAATTTAAATCACTTTCGTTATTTGATAAATCTTTTTCCGCAGTTTTATAAGAAGTTTCTGCTGTTCCAACTTGTTCTTGTAAAGTGGAAACATTCGCAGCTGCTTCATCTTTTTGACCTAATAACACATTATAATCAGCTTTTGCTGTCGTTAAAGTACTATTTACTGTATTTACATAAGGATTTACCTGTGAATCTATAAAATTACTTAACTCTTGTGGACTTAAGCTGTTATTATCAACTTTTGAAGAAAGTGCATTATAAGCAGCAGAATTATTCATCCCAATCGGGGCTCCGCTTAAGCCTTGAGCCAAACCGGAAGGACTTCCACCTCCGCCAGGTGCGCTTTGGACATTTTGAGTTGCATTGTTAACAGTATCAGAAGATTTTGTTGAATTATTCATTGATGCAAAAAATGAATTTAAAAGGCTCATATAATTAGTCAGTTGGTTAAAATTTGAGGCGGTTGGAATTTGCTCAGCAGAGGCTACTTGTTTTTTCTGTCTAGCAACCTCAGCATCATCCCATACTGAAGTTGTCGTCTTATCAACTAAATTTGTTTTAGTTGATAATGTTCGTTTCAAATTTTGAAATCTTGAAACATTTGTCATTTGACCAAATTTTACATGGTTAATAGGTGTCATTAAGTCTCCCGTGTTTGCTCTCTTATATATAAAAACAAAACAAAAGTATTAATTTCACAAAATTAGAATTTTAAATTGTAATAGGCTAAGATATAGATGTAAAGCTGCATTCCAAAGTTACAAAACTTAATATAAAATACTTTTAAATACATAATTGCCTAAATATAAGAAATAAAAGGTATAAAATCTTGGATATAAAAATTGAATTTGGCGAAAAAATACGCAGAATGCGACAAAATAGAGGTTTAACTCAGGAGCAACTGGCTGAATCCATAGAAATTTCTCAACGAGCATTGAGTGCAATTGAACGTGGCGAAAATTTCGTTACATCTGAGACAATTAACAAACTTTTGAAAGTGCTAAACACAACTAGCGAAGAACTTTTTGCGACTAATCACTTAAAAGAACCAGAAGAATTACATTCTGAAATATTAAAAAATATTTCAAAGCTACTAAAAAATCCCCAAAAACTAGAAATTGTATATAACATTACTAAGAGTCTGTTAAAAGAATAAAAACCCCTTCTAATGAAGAGGTTTTTATTCTAAAAATTTAATTTTATAATTAGTAAATGTAACAAAGAACTTCGCCGCCAACATTTTCTTTTCTTGCTTTTCTGTCTGTCAACAAACCTTTTGGAGTTGAAACAACAGCTACACCAAGACCGCCTAAAACCTTTTGTAAGTTTTTAGCTTTTGAATAATGTCTTAAACCTGGCTTAGATATTCTTTCTAATTTTGTAATAACAGGTTTATGGTTAGCATCATATTTTAAAGTAACTGTAATAACTTTAAATTTGCCATCTTCTTTAACAGCATAATCTGAAATAAAACCTTCTTCTTTCATAAGTTTTGCTAATTCAACTTTCAATTTTGAAGCAGGAATATCTACTGTTTCATGAGCAACCATACTAGCATTTCTAATTCTTGTTAGCATATCTGCTATTGGATCTGACATTGTCATAATTTAATTTCCTCATTGGACTTACCCCACAGTTATAGAGCAGTATCCTATTAACTATTACACCGCTTGCTGAATTAATTTCGCTGACATTTGAATTAAAAATTCAAGCCGCTTATTCCAGTAGTTCGGAACTGTATATATTTATTCTACTACAAACATCAGCATTTACAATACTAAAAAACTTCATGTTACGAAATTTGTACATAATGAATATTAAAAATAAATATCTAAAATTTTTATAAAAAAGCGGACAAGGAACCCCTGATAACTCGCTCCATACAATCAGGTGTGTTTTTCTAATTTCCGTTTATTTTGGCGCTTTAACTCTTTTTCAATTTGCCATGGATCATTATCTGGATTTACATACTTATCATGGTTTAAAAGATATGAAAATGGACAATCATTTCCATTATATTGCCCACCAACAATTAAATTTTTATCATCAACCTCGATAATTACTTTACAGTAATTATTATAAGTTGTACTACTATTAGTTCCGAAATGATATGTTGTAGTATTTGTATTATTTACGATATTCCAATAATATAATTTATTATCACCAAAATCTGTTTGTCTATCCGGATAACCCCAAATTTTAACAAAAGAATTAAATGAATAGCCATACCATGAATTTATAGCTTTGGATAGAAAATCATTCCCAGAAGCTAAACAGGGTAATGCAACAAACATTAATACACATATACATATACTTATAAAATTTCTTAATTCCATAGGAATAATATATTACAAAAAGGACGGTTTACAACCGCCCTTTTTAATTCTATTAACAAATTTGGCCAACAAACTACCAGCTTGCTTTTGTAACACCAGGTAACAAACCTTGGTGAGCCATTTTTCTTAAACAAATTCTGCACAAACCGAAATCTCTATGAAATCCGTGAGGTCTTCCACAGATAGAACATCTGTTGTGAAGTCTTACTGTTGGGTACTTTCCGGCAGCAGCAAGTTTTTGGCGTTTAAGTTCTTTGTTAATCATCGCTTTCTTAGCCATGAATTTCTCCTATCTTGTACTTATTGTTTTTTACTACCTTTGAATGGCATACCTAAGAGTCTTAATAACTCTCTTGCCTCTTCATCTGTTTCAGCAGTTGTGATAACTGAAACGTTCATACCCTTAACTAAATCTACTTCTTCATAAGTGATTTCAGGGAATAAAGCTTGTTCTTTCAAGCCCAATGTATAGTTTCCACGACCATCAAAACTTTTTGCGCTGATACCACGGAAGTCTCTAATTCTTGGTAATACAACACAAATCAATTTTTGTAAGAAATCATACATTCTTTCGCCACGCAATGTTGCCATTGCTCCAACCGGCATTCCTTCTCTCAATTTGTACGATGCAATTGATTTTTTAGCTTTTGTAACAACTGCTTTTTGACCAGCAATTTTTGTTAATTGAGCTTCAATTGCTTCAGCTATTTTTGAGTTGTGTGAAGCTTCACCAACACCCATGTTCAAAACTATTTTAACTAATTTTGGAACTTGGTGATCGTTCTTGTAGCCGAACTTTTCTTTCATAGCCGGAACTACTTCTTCAACATATTTTGTTCTTAAATTTCTTGTTACTGTCATTTTTCTTTTCCTTTACTATTGGTATTAATGTCGTAATCTAATACACATTAAGCATCTAGTTGTTCACCGCATTTTTTACAAATGCGAACTTTTTTACCATCGATAACTTTCATTTCAACTCGTGTTGCTTTTTCACAAGCAGGACAAATAATCATTACATTTGAAGATTCAATTGGAGCTTCAAGTTTGATTAAACCGCCCTGGATACCGGCAGCTGGTTGAGGCTTTTGAGCCTTAGTAACCATGTTAGCACCTTCAACAACAACTTTGCCGCTTACAGTGTCAACTTTTTTAATGTTACCGATTTTTCCTTTATCTTTACCTGCAATAACAACGACTCTGTCGCTTGTTTTTACATGTAAATTTTTCTTATCTTTGTTTGTCATTTTTTTCTCCTGGTTTTTAACTTTCATGGACTGACCATGATGGTCTATTACATGGTTGCGCCCCTGCGGGGTCCTGAAACTTGTTCAGGATAATCCTACCCTCAAAGGTTAGATTACTTCCGGTGCAAGAGAAACGATCTTCATATAACCTTTGTCTCTTAATTCACGAGCAACAGGTCCGAAAACACGTGTACCTCTTGGATTGCCGTCTTTGTTAATAATAACTGCAGCATTTTCATCAAATCTAATAACAGAACCGTCATTACGTTTGATATCAGCTTTAGTTCTTACGATAACAGCACGTACAACTTCACCTTTTTTCACAGCCATATTTGGAGTCGCATCCTTTACAGAAGCAACGATTTCATCGCCTACTGCTGCAAATTTTTTATTTGAGCTACCCATAACACGGATACATAATAATTCTTTTGCACCTGTGTTATCTGCTACTACTAGTCTTGTTTCTTGTTGTATCATTTTTCTTTCCTTTTAGTATATTTTACTACTTTTGCCTCTCATTACTCAATGGTAATGTTGCATTTTGCATACTGGATTATTTGCGATTAGAACGGATATGAAACGAAGTCGCTACGCACCGTTCACACAAAAATCCACTATCTTGCTTTTTCAACTACTTCAGCTACTGTCCAACGTTTGTCAGCAGAAATCGGTTTTGATTCAACAATTCTTACGATATCGCCTTCATTACAAACATTTTCAGCATCATGAGCTTTATAGTGTTTATTTGATTCCATAATTTTTTTGTATCTTGGATGTGGTTCATAGTCAGCAACTTTTACTACAACAGTTTTGTCCATTTTATTACTAACTACAATTCCTTGTTTTTCTTTTTTAGGCATTTTGTACCTCTTTTTCTGTTATTACTGTTTTTGCTTGAGCGATAAGTTTTTTAGTTTTAGAAATACTTGCAGTATTTTCTAATTTGTGAGTTGAAAGTTGCAATCTAGCTTCTAGTAATTGTTTCTTCCAATCAACAATAGCATTTTGTAACTCATCTACTGTTTTTTCACGCATTTCACTTAATTTCATTTTATTTTCCTTTATACTTGTCACTCGCCTTATGCCGACCCGGAACAATTGTTCCTCGTTAAGGCGGGTTAACTTATTTTGCTTGTTCTCTTGGTTGTTCTACGATTTTAACTTTGATAGGCAATTTTTGTGCAGCTAATTCTAAAGCATGAACTGCAACTGATCTATCAAAATAGTCAAGTTCGAATAACAATCTGTTAGGTTTAACAACTGCTACCCAGTATTCAACGTTACCTTTACCAGAACCCATACGAGTTTCAGCTGGTTTTGCAGTAATCGGTTTATCCGGGAATATTTTAATCCAAACGTTACCGCCACGTTTGATTTCACGAGTCATAGCACGACGTGCTGCCTCGATTTGACGGCTGGTAATCCAACCTGGCTCTACAGCTTGCAGAGCGTATTGACCGAATTCAAGTTTTGTACCTCTGGTTTCAATACCTTTCATTCTGCCTTTCATCATTTTGCGGTATTTAGTCTTTTTAGGCTGTAACATTATATTTTGCTCCTATTATTTTTATACCTTACTTTGCATCTGATGTTGTTTCAACATTTCTGCTGCGTCTTGGACGTCTTGCACCTTTTTCAGAGTCCTTGCCGCTTTTTAATTTGATGTTTTGATCTGCTTTTTCGCCAGGCATTAAGTTACCTTTGAAAATCCAAACTTTAACACCGATTTTACCCATAATTGTATCTGCTTCTGCGAAACCGAAATCTACATCTGCTCTTAGAGTTTGAAGAGGGATTCTTCCTTCTTTAGCCCATTCAGAACGAGCGATTTCTGCACCACCCAAACGACCTGATACCATAACTTTGATACCTTGAACGCCTGAACGCATTGTTCTTTGCATTGCTTGTTTCATTGCACGTCTGAAAGCGATACGTTTTTCAAGTTGTTGAGCAATAGATTCAGCAACCAATTGAGCATCAGCATCAATTCTTGCAACTTCTACTACATTAATTATAACAGGTTTACCAATGTATTTTGTTACTTCTTGACGAAGTTCATCAATACCTTGTCCGCCACGACCAACAACTATACCAGGTTTTGCTGTTACAACAGTGATTGTTGTATTTTGTGCTTTTCTGGCAATCCAAATTTTAGATACACCAGCTGCATATAGTTTTTTCTTTACGAATTTTCTAATTTTAGCATCTTCTGCTACGAATGTTCCGTAGTCTTTCACCTTAGCAAACCAAGTGCTTGCCCAATTTTGGATGATTCCTACTCTAAATCCGGTTGGATGTGTTTTTTGTCCCATTTTATTACTTTCCTATTTTGTTGTATCACTAACTACTAATGTAAGGTGTGATGTACGTTTCATTCTTGAATACATACGACCTTGAGCTCTTGTTCTTGCACGTTTGTATGTAACACTTTCGTCAGCAAAGATTTGAGAAATCTTTAATGATTCAGGAGCTACGCCATATTGTTCGCGAGCGTTCGCAACTGCAGCTTTCAAGTTCTTTTCAACTACTCTTGCTGCAAAATAAGGCATAAAACGTAACATATCTTGAGCTTCGATAACAGCTTTTCCTCTAACTTCGTTGATTACTCTGCGAAGTTTTCTTGCTGTCATTTTTATGTCTGTTTGTTTTGCTTTTGCTTCCATTTTTATTATCCTTTATTTAATATAAATATCACTTTGGATTATTTGTACTAACCTCTTTTTGCAGTCTTATCAGAACCTGCGTGACCTTTGAAAAGTCTTGTTGGAGCAAATTCGCCCAACTTGTGTCCAACCATTTGTTCTGTAATATAAACAGGTACGTGAGTTTTACCGTTGTGTACAGCAATTGTATGGTTTAACATATCAGGTACAATCATTGATGCTCTTGACCAAGTTTTGATAACTTTTTTTTCTGAGTTAGCATTCATTTTGTCTATTTTCTTTTGTAGAGCTTCTTCTACATATGCACCTTTTTTTAATGAACGTGCCATTTATTTCTCCTTTTACTTCTTTGTGAATTTGGCGGGAGAAAAGTAATTAAATTACTTATTCTCCGCTACCTTAATTATCTTGATTTTCTTCTTCTAACAATTAATTTATCAGAAGCTTTACCTTTTTTACGAGTTTTGTAACCAAGAGCAGGTTTACCCCAAGGTGTTTTAGGGTGTCCGCCAGGACCTGTTTTACCTTCACCACCACCGTGAGGGTGATCGCAAGGGTTCATAGTTACACCACGTACAGTTGGTCTGATACCCATGTAACGTTTTCTACCGGCTTTACCGATTGATAAGTTTTTGAATTCTGAATTGCCTAGCATACCGATTGTAGCCATACATTCTTTTCTTACCATTCTCATTTCGCCAGAAGGAAGTTTAATTGTTACATAGTTACCTTCTTTAGCCATAACTTGAGCAGCATTACCTGCAGCTCTAACCATAACTCCGCCGCGTCCAGGTTGTAATTCAATATTATGAACAATTGAACCTAACGGGATAAGTTCTAGAGGAAGAGCATTACCTGTTTGTACAGGAGCTTCCGGACCTGAAACGATAACATCGCCTACATATAGTCCTTCCGGAGTTAAAATATATCTCTTTTCACCATCAGCGTAGAAACATAGTGAAATTCTTACGTTTCTGTTTGGATCGTATTCAATAGTTTTAACTGTTGCCGGTACGCCGAATTTATCTCTTTTAAAATCTATTACACGGTAAGTTCTTTTTACACCGCCACCTTTGTGACGACATGTAATTCTACCTGTATTATTTCTTCCTGCTGTTTTTTTCAATGGTTTTAACAATGATTTTTCAGGAGTTGATGTAGTGATTTCTTGATAATCACTTTTTGTCATGCCTCTTTGTCCCGGAGACGTCGGATTAATTTTTCTGATAGCCATTTTCTACACTCCTATGAATTCTAATGGTTCGCCATCGATTGTTACGATAGCTTTTTTACTTGAATCTGTTCTTCCGAATTTATATCCCATTCTTTTTTCGTGAGATGGCATATAAACTGTTCTTACTTTTTTAACTTTTCTTCCTGGAAAAGC
>CATXCB010000008.1 GCA_958366705.1 uncultured bacterium | reverse complement strand
GGGGCCACCCCCTGGGAAGATAACTAGTTGCCGACACCTAATTTAAAAAAGAGAACCAAGACATTCATCTTGGTTCTCTTTTTTGTAAGATGTTTCAACAAGTTATAGAGTTTTATCTATAATATGTATCAGAGTGCTCCCTCCGATAAGCACCCGTAATCGTTTCATTCGATAATAAAATTATTCAAGTTTGTAATATTTACTCGAATGTAACGAAATGTAAACTTTAATTTAAATTGGCTGAAACTCAGATATAATGCCCTATATGATATGATGTGGTGGGTAATTAGCAATCTATTTTTCCTAAATTTTTTTATCTAAATGTAGGGATACAAAAGGTAAAAGTAAAGGAGAAATTTATGACATCAGTAAATTGTTTAACTTGTCAACAGCCAAGAATTGAAAATGGTAATACAGGTTTGGCTCATGTAGGGAATGCTACAATTACATCTGCCGGGTTAATTGGAACAGGTGTTTTGTTAAATAAAGGAGTTAATTTAGCAGAAAATGTTTGTGGTGATTCTATAGCTTTGACTAATGGTTCTAAAATAATGAGAAGAAAAACAGGTAAACTGTTTAACTTTTTTGAATAAATGGGGCAAAAGATATTTAAAGATGGTTCAAAATTAGGTAACGTCGTAGAGCGTTATGTAACAGGAAAATTACCAACTGGCGGTGTTATGTCTCATCCAGAGCAAATAAAAGCTGTATTGAAAAAATCTAAAACAGTTGGCGCAATGGCTATTACTGCAGGAGTTGCAGCTTTAGGTTTACTTTTTAACGGAATATATAATGCTGGAAAAATAAATGGAGCTAGTAAGTAGTATAGTTTCTTCTTATTAGGATAAAAAATAATCTCCAACAAACTTGTCGGAGATTATTTTTTTGTGCTGTTTAGAGCCTGAATCGAGTTCAGGATGACGTGCCGTTAGAAAATTATGTGCCAAAGTAATTAATCAGACCATCATGTAATTTTTCATTTTTACATAATTTTTTTAATTTTGAAATGGCTCGGGTTTCTATTTGGCGGATTCTTTCCCTTGATACGCCATATTGTGACCCTATTTCATCCAAGGTTTTTTTGATGCCGTTATTATCCAGTCCGTAACGCAGGATTAATACATCTCTTTCTTTTTGGCTTAACTGGTTTAATATTTTTCGTATATCCTCTAGCAAGTTGTCCTGTGAAACTTTACCATCAGGTGTAATGGTTGAGTTATCTACAATAAAGTCTGAAATTTTAGATGAATCATCATCAGAAGTTGCCGGTGTATCCATGCTTACTGTAGATTGTGCCGATTTTATAATTGAAGTAAGTTTTTGAACAGGTAATCCCAAACGATATGCTATTTCTTGTTTTGTTGGAGTTCTGCCCAGTTCTGTTGTCAAATCAAGAGTTGCTCTACGGATTTTTCCAATTGAATCAATCATGTGTATTGGAAGTCTTATGATTCTAGCTTTATCTGCAATAGCTCTTGTGATAGATTGTTGTATCCACCAGGTTGCATAAGTTGAAAATTTATACCCTTTTTTGTAATCAAATCTTCCTGCAGCTTTAATCAGACCTACGTTTCCTTCTTGAATTAAATCAAGAAATGATAGTCCTCTGCCAATGTATTTTTTTGCGATACTGACAACGAGTCTCAGATTTGCATTGACTAAAACATCTTTTGCAAAATGGTCTTCTTTTTCTTGAATTTTTTTTGCTAATTCAAGTTCTTCTTCTGTTGTTAATAATGGGATTTTACCTATTTGTCTTAAATAAATTTTAACACTGTCATCAGAATTGACGGATAACAAGCTTTCTTGAACTTTAGGATCTGCAACTGATTTTAGGACGTCTTCCCCGTCTTCCTCATCATTTTCGCTTTCCAGTTCTTGTAATTTTTTGAAATCTACATTCTCATCTGAAATCTCTTCTACCATTATGCCAAAGTGTTCAAAGTCTTTTGTCACGATAATACTCCAATCTTATAAAAAGATGATATTACTAATTTATTAATTTTGGGTCATCCAGTTATATTAGATTCATTTTCGGCTTAGTTTTTGTCTTAGCGTTTCAAAAATAATCGCACTTAGAGCATTTGATACATTCAGCGAGTTAAAGCTGTTCTGCATAGGGATTTTTACAATGAAATCAGATGCTTTTAATAAAGATTTTGAAACTCCTGCGTGCTCAGCCCCCATTATTATTGCAAAGTTCATATCATCATATCTAACATCATAATAATTATCTTTTGCTGAAGCATCGGTTGCAATTATCCACCAGTTGTTATCCTTTAGTTTTTGAACTGCGTTAACAAGACTATTTACTTTTATAATAGGAATGTGATTTATTGCTCCTGCGCTGGTTTTTTCAACTATTGAATTAACCTGAACATTTCTTCTTGACGGAATAATTATTCCATCAACTCCGGCACAAACACAGGTTCTTATTATTGCTCCTAAGTTATGTGAATCTTCAACCCCGTCAAGTATGACCAGTGAGGCAAATTGATTTTTTCCGTGTGTTTGTATGAATTCGTCCAAGTCCTGATATTCAATAGGTGAAATTTGTGCAATAATTCCTTGATGGTTGAATTCGGCATATGGCTGAAATTTTTCTTTTGCTACAAATTGGAATACTATACCATTTTTCTGCGCCAGTTCTTTTATTTTATTAAGTTTTGCATCAGAATGAATATTTTTAGATATAAGAATTTTATTTATTTCGCGGTTGCCGGCAATCAAAGCTTCCAGTACTGAATTTTTACCATATATTATTTCGGAATTTTCCATTTATATTGAAACCTCCAGCATTCTATCAATACATTTTACTGCTTTTTGGGCAACATTTTCATCAACAAATATTTCATTTTTTTCAGAATCCAGAACTTCCAGAATATCTTCTAAAGAAGTCATTTTCATGTAAGGACAAATTATATTTTCTTTTACAGGGATGAATTCTTTATCAGGGAAATCTCTTTCTAATCTGTCAATTACACCCTGTTCTGTTGCGATAATAAATGATTTTTTATCGCTATTTTTTGCGTAATTCATAATTCCTGTAGTACTTCCTACATAATCTGCAATATCTGAAACCGACATATGACATTCAGGATGAGCAAGAACAGGTGCTCCCGGATGTTTTTTTCTTGCTTGTTCAATATCTGACGGTCTAATTGTCAGGTGGGTAGGACAGTATCCAGGATATGTTATAATTTCAACATTTCCAAGTTGTTTTTCAACCCATTTTCCTAGATATGTGTCAGGGAGGAATAATATTTTTTCAGCTCCCATGCTTTTTACAACGTTTACAGCATTTGAACTTGTGCAGCACATATCGCATTCTGATTTTACTTCGGCTGTTGAATTTACGTAACATACAGTTGGAATGTTTGGATATTTAGCTTTAAATTCTTTTAGTTGTTTAAAACTTATCATATCTGCCATTCTGCACCCTGCATCCATTTGCGGAAGCAAGACTTTTTTGTCCGGAGATAATAATTTTGCAGTTTGAGCCATAAAGTAAACCCCTGCAAATATAATTATATCGGCATTGGTTTTAGAAGCCACCTGGCTTAAATATAGAGAATCTCCGACATAATCGGCTACCATATCAATTTCTATCGGCTGATAACAATGAGCCAAAATTACTGCATTTTTTTCTTTTTTTAAAGCTTTTATCTTCTCTACAATATTTTCCATTTGAAATTATTCATCCTCCGTTTGGTGTAAATTTATGTTAAGATTTTTCTATTTATAAAATATATTGTATAATAAAAATAAGATTATAGTAAGAAGAGTAAAAAGGTAGATATTGTGAGTAATATATTAGACAGCTTGGGAATGGGTGGAGGAATTGACGTTCATGTTTCAGTATCTCCTGCATGCGGTTTGGAAATGACAATGGTTGACAACCGTGGAAATGTTAAGTCGTATGCTCAAGTTCCGTTGGACTATAATGAAGCTCAAAGAGAAATTGCAAATTATGATGATTTTAAAACCGGTTTGGAACAATTATTCCAAATGCGTAATATCAATCCCAAAAAAGCAAATGTCCATTTAAGTCTTCCAACAGTATGGTTTGGCTTGAAAGAGGGACTGCCATTACTTTTGGATGATAATGCAATTACCAATATTGTCATTGGTGAATTAGAGCAGACTTATGTATTTAAACGTAAAGAACCTATTCCATATTGGTTTGATGCATTAGCTTCTACAAATTCAGATTCAAGAAGTGTGTTTTATACCGCAGTGCAGGTTGAAGTGATTGAGACTATTAAAAGTATTTTAACCGGTATGGGTGCAACACTTGTAAGTGTTGAATGCTCTTTGTTTGCTGATTTAAAAGCTTTATATTTAACAGGTATTGCTTCTGAACAAATGGATAATGATGGCAATTCCTGGAGTTTAATGATTATTAATAACAGTGGATTCCAAATGCTTGGTATGCAGGGTAAAAGAATCCTTGAATTTTATGAAGAACCGCTTCCAATTAAATCTTATGAAGGTGAAGAAATTTATGCAGCAATTGAGAATGCTGCTCAGATTGCATTAATGAGTTCTCCATCAAATTCTCTTGTTGTTATCTCTGAAACTGATCTTGTTTCTGCTGAAATCTTAGGGAAAAGATTACAGTTTGGCGGTGCAATAATTCCTGTTGAGGATAACCAGTTTAGAAAAGAACCTCTGATGCAAATGAGTTTAAATATCATTCCGGAAGATCAGATTAAGGTTTCTTTACATTCTATAGGTGCAACTGCTCCAAATGAAATTTATCCTGTTGCTGTTGACTTTTTAGCTTCGGGTGGTAAAAAAGCAGCTAGAAATGATGTATTGGAGATTCCTATTGGAAATGGCAGCGTTATTAAAATTACGCCGATAAAAGCTACTATTGTGTCAGGAATTTTGCTGGCAGCTCTTGTTGGTCCTGTTTTTGCAGGTAAGATGATAACAGCTCAAATGAGTGCCAAAGTTCAGGAAGAAAGTTCAGGTTTGGACTCTCAAATTACTGCTCTTGATGAACAGTTAAAACAGTATGAGAATAAGGGTGAAGAAGTTCAGTTTGATCCTCTTGCTGAAATTGAAAAAGTTTTGAAAAATAACAGAACTAAAATTATGGCATACGCAGCACTGGGTGAATCTATACCAAAAAATCTTTATCTTACATATTTTATGACCGGTGAAGATGGAATGATTGATATTAAGGGATGTGCTGATTCTGTAGAGGATGTTTATGTATTTTTCAAAAACTTAAAAGATTCTCTTGTTGATTCTAAATTGCGTTTAAGCAAACTTGATTTGAAATCAGGATCATTAGATAAGATTGTAAATAGTACGGTATCTACTATTGATAATGCACCGTATATTTTTGAAATTACTAATATGACTGACACTCAATTAACAATGTTTATGAAAAAATTGGTTGAGGGAAATAAAAAATCATCTGAGACTTCAGGTTCTGCTAATAATAACGGCAGCAATTCTGATGCATCCGGTGATGCTTCTAATTCAGAATCAGATTCTTCTACCGGCGGGGCAGCATCTGCAACAGCTCCAGAATCTGCTCAAAATTAAATAAGAAACTTATAAAGGAAAAAATATAAATGGATAGTGAAAAGTTAAAACCGTTTTTAGTACCTATAGTATTGTTACTTGCAACATTAGGTGGTGTTGGGTATTTAGGACCGCAGGTGGTTACTAATGTTCAGTCCTATATGGCTACTAAACAAGAAATTGAAACTAAAAAAGCTACATTACAGGAAAAACAAACTAAATTAGACGGGTATAAGAAAAAAGAAGCAGAAGAAAAGGCAAAAGAACAGGAAAGCAAAAATAGTGATAAGCCGTTTTACAAGCCTATTGAGTCTGGAATGGATACAGAAGCTGTAATTGCTGGTGAATTTAACGAAATTCTTCAGCTTATTAGAGCGAATCAAATTAAAGTTCGTTCAATAAAATACGACTATGACCCTTCTGATGATAATTTTGTTAGTGGTGCAGGTTCCAAATATAATGTTGCGCGTTTGAATATGGAAATGATAGCTAACTATTCTAATTATGATAATTTCTTGAAAGAAATGTACAAGCATGAACATTTCCTTGATCTTCAATCAGTTGAAATTGTTCCATATAAAAAGAATAAGAGAGTATTGTTGATTAATTTTAAAGTTAAATTATACGCTCAAAAATAGTAAAGAATTTATGTTGAAACTAAAAAAGAGATTCTGCGTTGTTTGAAATTTTCGACACTAGAATCTCTTTTTTATTGATAAATTTATTCAAATCGCGAAAAATCAATTCCGAACATTTGTATTTGGGATTTTGTGCAGGTGTTACAAAAACTTGTTTCAAGCGAATTTTTTTTAGTGTAATCTTTGAAACTGCTTCCGCATCTGCCTCTATAGTCATTTGCTAAAAACGGGCAGGTGTATACTCCCTGCGCTGTTAGTATTCTTCCGTATTCGCAGTCAAGTTTTGTCCGGTTATTCTGTATTTCCCCCTCGAATTTTGCATTTTTATCATGCCATTCTACAATTTGTAAGTTTGAATTATTCAAATCAAAATTGTTTTTTTCAAAAATAGTTTGAAATCCTTCAGTCAGTGATTTTTTGTCTTCTTTATAATAATTTGTAACGGAAATAATAGGGTTGAAGTCGTATTTTACAAGGTGCTTGATTGCAAATATTGCCTGTCTGAAAGCGCCTCGATATCTAATATCATCATTTTTGATTTCATTGTAGTGATCAATACTTATTTTAAAAATGATTTCGTTAGTCGATTCGTCTCCAACTTTTTTTAGAAAACGTGCTTTTTTTTCATTAATAAAAGAACCGTTAGTACAAATGCAGACATTTGAACGTTTTAGACACATTCTTAGTATTGCGTTAAAATCAGGATGGGTCATTGGTTCTGCACCGGTGAGGTAGATGCATTGAATCTTTTCCGGCATTGTATCATTAAGAGCATCTTTGATTATATCTATATCAATAAAATCTTCAACTTTTTTATATTGCGGAAAGTCGATGTAACAATGCTTACAATGTTGATTACAGTGTTTTGCTGTTAATTCTATAAATAGATTATTTAACGCTGTCATTTGAATAATTTCTGATTGATAAATACTGCTTCTCATAAAAACTCCTCTCAACTTATTCACATGTTAATCTTCCAAAATTGAAAATAAATTATCCACCATGGCAGATAGTAAAAATTTGTATTGTTATTATTTATGTTAAAATAACTTACATGATTAAGATTTTAGATTGTACAACCAGAGATGGCGGCCATACTACAAACTGGGATTTCAGTGATGATTTTGTGGCAGATTTGATAAATTGCCAGAATAAATCAAACCTAGATTTTTTTGAAATTGGCTACAGAAATCACATTGATAATGAAAACAAAGGCAGGTTTTATAAATGTAATCCCGAGTTTTTAAAATATTTTTATAGCATAAAACAGAATATAAAATTGGTGATAATGACAGATGCAAAGCGTTTTTCTATTAAAGATTTTCCTGCAAGAGATGAAGATTATGTGGATTTTGTTAGAATCGCTTGTCATCCGGATATGATTGAACGAACTTTGAGTTTTGCAAAAGAACTTTATAATAGAGGGTACGGAGTTTTTGTACAGTTAATGGAGATTTCAAATGTTGATAATTCAGGCTATTCAATTTTAGAACAATGGAAAGATAAAAATATTCTTGAATCTTTATATATTGCAGATAGTTATGGTGTAATTACTCCGGAAGATGTTGAAAAATATTTTTCAAGGTTAAAATCTATTGGATATGAAAAAATAAGTTTTCATGGGCATAATAAGACGCAAATGGCGTTAAATAATACTCTAAAGGCAATTGAATGCGGTGCATATAGTGTTGATGTAACATTAAACGGTATTGGCAGAAGTGGTGGAAATCTGGATGCTTCGGTGTTGTTAGAGGCACTTAAGCGACCATCAGAATTTTACAGAATATTGTCTGTTAAATAATAAATTGTCTATATATTTCAGCGTCAGAGTTTCTTGCGGTTGTTTTGGGTAAATATAGTACATTATTTCGTTTTGCAATTTGTTCAATTGATGGGGATGCGGAAACTATAATAATTTTGGAATTTTTGTATTCTTTGAATGTTTGAATCTGTTGAACAAGCCACTCTCCTGCCAGTTTTGGCAAATAATTACTTTCCATCTGCAGGTCAGTGAAAATTATGTTGTAAGGGGTGTCAATGGATGCTTCTATTTTTGATAAAGCTTCATTTGCGCAATACGCATAGTCTATTTCAATGTTATCTATGTTTAAGTATTCTATATTAGTTTTGTGGAACCTTACCCACCCTGGAACATCATCAATTATCAATATTTTTTTCATAATATACATATTGTATACAAAATTGTAAAATTTTTCTACCTTGTAGGGTAGTGAAAATTTTTATAAAAAATTTTACCCTCAATCAGAGAGGATTTATATATGAAAATAAAATATTTATTACCAATTATCGGAATGATTCTGACTTTTTCTGACGTGTATGCAGAAACTCCAAAAGAGGGTATGGAGTTTTTTAATCAGTATAAAACGTATGCAAATACATATGATTCGAAACTTTTAGATATGTATTCTCCTGATGCAAAAATTATACGAGAAGTCGTTAAACCGACAGGAGAAACTGTGGCAGTAAAAGTTCCGACAAAAAAGTTTTTTCATGAATTGAAATTAGGACAAAAAACTGCTAAACTTAGAAAGTATAAAAATTCCTATAGAAATATTATAGCTCAGGAAGTTCCTAACGGTATAAAAATAAGTGCAGAAAGGCAGCCGTCAAAAGAAACTTACTGGCTGAAAATGTATCAAATTGTTCAACCTACAGATTCAGGTTTGAAAATAACAGAAGAAATGATGCAAACAAAGGTTCAATCATTTTTAAGATTAAAAAATAAAGGTGCAGAATAAAATGGAAAAATTCAGATTTTTAACAGCAGGAGAAAGTCACGGCAAATGTTTAACCGCAATTATTGAGGGGCTGCCTGCGGGTATTGAAATTGACATAGATTTTATAAATGAAGAGTTAAAAAGACGCCAGCAGGGTTACGGGCGCGGCGGCAGAATGAAGATAGAGTGCGATACAGTTGAAATAACTTCAGGTGTTAGATTTGGTAAAACACTTGGTTCTCCGCTTACTATGGTTGTTCAAAATAGAGATTTCGAAAGCTGGAAAAAAATTATGAGTATTGCTCCTGAAGATGTGACAGACGAAAAAGAATTTTCAACATTTCGCCCGGGACATGCTGATTTTGCAGGAAGTATAAAATATGCTCAGCATAATCTTCGAAATATCTTAGAACGCTCGAGTGCCAGAAAAACTGCAATTGAGGTTGCAGTTGGTGCTGTTGCAAAGATTATTTTAAAACAATTTGACATAATTGGAAGTTCAGAAGTTACTCAAATAGGTGCAGCCTGCTGTCCTGAAAAGTTTCATGAAGAGATTGATTTAACAAGAGAAAAGGGAGATACTATAGGTGGCAAGTTTGTTGTACTTTATAAAAACCTCCCTGTAGGCTTAGGTTCTCATGTGCATTGGGATAGAGGTATTGATGGAAAGCTGGCTCAAGCTGTTATGAGTATTCCTGCCGTTAAAGTTGTGGAAATTGGGACAAATCCTCTTGGGTATTATGGTAGTAATTATCATGATGAAATTGTTATTAAAGATGGTGAAATAGAAAGAACGACAAACAATGCCGGTGGTATTGAGGGGGGGATGACTAATGGACAAGATTTAGTTATTTCTGCAGTAATGAAACCTATTCCAACGATGAAAAAGCCGTTAAAAACTGTAGATTCTAAAACTCTGGAGCAAACTCAAGCGCATTTTGAAAGGTCAGATGTATGTGCTGTTGAGGCTTGTGCAGTTGTGGCTGAAGCTCGTGTTGCCTGGGTTCTTGCGGATGAATTACTTTTGAAATATGGTGGTGATAGTTTAGATGAGTTAAAAAGAAACTATTATAACTCTCAAAATTCTTTATAGATAAAATGTGGCAATTTAATCGAATTTTTTGTTTTTTTTATTTATAATCAAATAAAAAGGAGTTAATTATGCCAATTGATTTTAATCCTCATATAATGTTTAACTTGCACAATAACGTATCACAGAAAATTGTAAATCAGCAATATTATCTTGCAAATTATCCGGCTCAAGATACGTTTACTAAAAGTGTAAAAGTTGGCAGTAATAATTTAGATACAAATTATGCGGGTATAAAAATTGAACAAAAATCTTTTGGTGTATTAAAAAGAACTGGAGAAGAAGCTGTTTTATATACTATTACTAATAAAAATGGCGCAAGTGTTGATTTATCTACGTATGGAGCTACAATTGTTTCAATAAAAGTTCCTGATAAAAATGGAAACCTGAAAGATGTTACGCAAGGGTATGATAATGTTACTCCGTATGAGGAATCTCCTGTAGGACATGCCGGTGGAACGATAGGACCGTATGCTAATAAAATAAGTGATGGTAAGTTTGTATTGGATGGTAAAGATTATAGTCTTGAGTGTAACAAAGATAATGGTAAATCCCATTCCCATGGCGGTACTCAGGGGTTTGATACAAAAAATTGGAAAGCGAATATTCTTAAAGATGGTATAGAATTCACTTATGAAAAAAAAGATATGGAAAGCGGTTATCCTGGAAATGTAAAGGCTTCTGTTATTTATAAATTTGATAATGATAATAATTTGCATATAAAATATTCTGCAAAATCTGATAAAGATACTATTATTAATATGACAAATCACACATATTTTAATCTTGACGGTGTTGAAAATACTCAGGAAAATTCTGTATACGAACATATAGTTACTTTGCCAAATTCTTCATCCTATACGGTAAATAGTGATATTGCTATTCCAACAGGTGAAATTGCAAGTGTTAAAAATACTCCTTTTGATTTTAGTTCTCCTAAGAAAATAGGCGATGTGATTGAATCTGATAATGAACAAATTAAAATAGGTTCAGGATTTGACCAGAATTACTGTGTTGATAACTATGATGGTAAATCATTAATTGATGTTGCAAATATAAAATCTTCTAAAACTGGTATTAATTTAAAAGTTTCTACAAATCTGCCGGGTTTTCAATTTTATACAGCAAATCATCTTGGTAAATCTGCTCAACCAAATGGTAAAAGCGGTGCTCGATATGAAAAACGTTCTTCTTTATGTGTAGAGCCTCAGTTTTATCCAAATGCAATAAACACCAATGAGTTTAAAGAAAAAGGAATTTTAAAATCAGGTGAAGAATATAATAGAGAAATTATATATTCATTTTCTACTGAAATTTAATCCATTAAATTTTCAGAATCCATATTCAATGCTTTAAGTACTTCTTGTTCTTGCTGTTCAAGAAAAATTTGTTTTTGGGGTTTTGTGTTATGCTTAATTATTTTTCTTGGGGCAGAAGTTTTATATTCACAAATTTCATTTAGGTATTCCGGCAGGTGATTTGCTTCGGGGTTGTGGTTAAGATAATCTTCTTTTGATATATAGGAAACCATATTCTTTTTATTTATTTCAGGTTTACCATCTTTTGATTTTAAAATTTTTGAGGTATCAGGATCAATATTAAATATAAATTCTTTTCCATCTTTTTTTACTTTAATAGAATAGTATGTAAAATCAACATATTTAGGAGATTTGATGCGAGAAACTGTGATATTAGTGCCATCTGAAGCTTTTAATGAAAATCTTCCGGCAAAAATAGTTCCGTTTGAAAGTTTTTCATGCGTAAGATGCGGGCTACGTTTTTCGACAGGTAAATTGAAAATTTGGTTTAATTCATCAGTAATTTTATTTAAGCGCATTTCATTATAATTTATAAATTTAATAACTTTTTGCGGATTTTCTTGCGGCAGGAGTTTTTCAGAAATTTGAGCGGTGCTGTTTTCTGTGGTTTTTTTTGTTTTTTGCACTTTTATTTGATGTTTTTTAATCTCTTCTTTTTGTATTTGTTTTTGTTCTTTTATCAATTTTTCTGCGGCAATTTTTGCATCTTTTTCTGCAAGTTTTTTTATTTTTTCTTCATGTTTTTTGCGAGCAGATTCTTGAGCCAGCAGTTCTTTTTGTGCTTTAAGTGCAAGTTTTTCCTGTTTTATATGTTCTTTTTCTAATTTTTTTAATTCTTTTTCTTCCTGCAATTTTGCCTGTAGAAGTTTCTTTTCTTGAATTATTTTATTTTTTTCGGCTGTTTTTGAATTTCGAGTTTCTATTATAAATTTTTTAAATTCTTCAAATTCTTTATTTAGAGATTCAAAAATATTTTTTATTTTGAAATTCTGGATATCATTATCTGAAATGTATTCAAGGTTATTTGGACGGAATGCGTTTGTTTCTTCTGATAATTTTTTTTGTTTTGCAATGCGTCCATCTGCAAATAAAACAAAAATGTTTTCTAAATCATTATTATTGTTATGAATAACGATTTTAGCTACTCTGTTATCTTCCTTACTCATTAACGGGCAGTAGGTTATTGATTGAGTATTTTTAGAATCATTTATTACTAACCCTTTTGTTTTAGGATTTACATTTTTAAAATATGCTTGTTTAAGTTCAAGGGCATCTTTGCCTCTGTTTAAGTTTAAAACGTTTGTTAAATCAGAATAGGTTTGTACAATTTTATCTATTTCAGGTTTAATGCCTGTACTGTTTTGAATATCTTTTAAACTCTCAATATTGTTAATAACAGTTTGTTGTGAGGTGTTTGAAGAGTTTTTATTTATAGTTTTAAAATTTTTAGAATAAAAAGAGAAGTTTTTTATTTCTTCGATAAAGGAGTTTAAATAATTCGAATATTGAATTTCATTATTGAACGGATTTATTGATAATTGGTTCAGATTTTCTTTTTCTGAACTTATACATACTTTTCCGGTTTTATCTATTCTGTAACGAAGCAGATTTTTGTTCTGATAATCAAGCAGACCAAATGTTAAAAGTTCGTCACTGTTTGCTTTTGTGTTAAATCGTACAATTTGTAAATGTTTATTTTTTAATCCTGCTATAGACTCAAATACAAAACCTTTTATTTTTTCTCCGCTGACAATATTAGGATATAATGATTTGAATTTTTGTTGATAAATCCCGTTAAATGATGAAAATATTTTTAAAATTTGTTCATATTTATCAGCAATAAAAGAAACTTTTTGCAAATCCTCCGGTGTCAGCTGGATTTCTTTTGATATCTGCTCAGCTTTGCCTGTAAAAACTTGTTGGTTTTGATGGGTACTTCTGACGGGAAGTTTATTATTTTTGTATTGATTGTTATTAAAAAAGATATTATTTATTAGCATTACAAAATCAAAAAATCACATAAAGACGATTTTTTGCGTAAAAATACATATATATTAAAATATATTACTAAGATTGTTCTATTTTTTTTATAATTTTACAAGGATTGCCGACAGCTACAACATCTGACGGAATATCTTTTACTACAACTGAACCTGCACCAATAACTGCTCTATCACCAATGTTTACACCGGGTAAAATTGTTACATTTCCTCCAATCCATACACTGTGTCCTATAGTAATAGGTTTTGCGCTTTCTAAGCCTTCAATTCTTTCTTTTGCATTTAGAGGATGTATGGCTGTGTATAATCCGCAATTAGGCCCAATAAATGTATTATTTCCTATTTTAATCGGTGCGCAGTCTAAAAAAACACTATTATGATTTATATAAACAAATCCGTTAAATTCAATATTGTACCCGTAATCACAGAAAAAATTTGGTTCTATAACGCTGTTATTACCCGCATTTCCAAGAAGTTCCTTTAGTAGTTTTTGCTTTTCTTCTTTTTGAGCAGGTAGCAGGGTGTTATATTGCATACACAGATTTTTTGCACGTAATCTGTCCTGTTCCAGCAGTTCACAAAACGGCTGATATATTTGACCGCTAATCATTTTTTCTTTTTCGTTCATAGTTTGCCCCTATTGTATTTGAATGCTTTTATACTATCATAAAAGCATTTGCATTTTGGAGAAAAATAAAATATAATTTAGCAAAAGGAGAAGATTATGTTAAAAAGAATTATACTCGGCTTATTTCTTGCATTATGTACAGTTGCGTTTTTCAATATTCCAAGCGCATTATCAGTGCCATCATTACAAGAAAGAAAAGATGCAAAAGTATCTAATGTGCCACATTGGAAAACTTCGACTATAACCGTGTATATTCCAAAAAATCAAAGAGCTGCAAGTATGCGCAGAGCTTTTCAACAGTGGCAGGCTGTAAGTGCAGGACACTTGAATTTTAAATTTGTTCAGTCTGGGCCGGCAAATATAGATGTTGTATTTGTTGAACAAGTTAGTGGTAATGACGGACCTTTAGGAGAATATAAAAGAGAAATAAAAGGTGGATATATTACAAAAGCAGAAATAAAACTTGCAACAAAAAGTCCTGCAATAAAAAAATATTCTAATGATTATATCTACACAACAATGCTGCATGAGGTTGGTCATGTTTTAGGGCTTTCAGATAGAGCTGATAAACCAACGACAATCATGCATATGCCTTTGACATCAGATCAAGATATAAAGAAATTAGATATTAAAAATTTATTTGCCGTGTATGATTGGTCACGTATGGATAGAAGATAATTATTATCTTCTATTTCCATCCGTATAGTTTTGCTAATTCTGCTAAATCATCCTGTGTTATTGTTTGATTTCTGCTGATTTTGTATGGATACATTAGACTTTTTTTATCCTGTGAATGTTCGACTAAACCTATTGCATGTCCGATTTCGTGAATCATAATTCCATAAACTCTATCTTTTACTAGTAAGCCCCCGCCAGGTGTATTATTGGCAATATCTATATCTGCTTGTATAAGATATGTTTTGCAGCTGTCTGATTTGCAAATTTTTTGTGCTTTGTAATGTGTTATGCCCAGAGCATTTTCTAATTGAGAGATGCTTGAAGTGTCTTTTACAAAACGAACTTTAATTTGTGCTTTATCTTTATTATTTACATATTTGAATATTATTTTATTTTTTGTAATACGTGACCAGTAAGCAAAAGCTTCTTTCATTAATGCAGAATGTCTATAACCTGATGGTACATAAGTATATATCATTTGTGGATTTTGCCATCTTACATTTTCTGCTGATGCATTGTTAACATGTACACATATATTTATGAGTATTAAACAAAATAAAATTAGTAGTTTTTTCATTGTGGTGTCTCCTGAGTAATCTAAGATTAATTCCAGTGATATATCCGTTTTAAATTATTCAAATCTTCTTGAATTATTTCTAAATGGGTATATGCTTGCGGGTACATAATACTATTTCTGTTCTTAGAGTGTCCTAAACCCAGTCCATGTCCGATTTCATGCAGCATTGTTGTGTATATTTCATCTTTACTTAGAGGTCTTCCGTTTTGTGTATAAGTTGCGATTTCAATATTTACATGGTGTATTCTCTTTGCCTTACGGCTTTCGGCAACACCTATTGCTCGGCTTAAATTAGCCATATTTCTTGTTGTATTTACTTTGTCAACAAAATAGACGTCCATTTTTGAAATTTTAGGGTCGTTTACAAAATAAAAACGTATCCGGTTGTTGGTTAATCTTTGCCATTCTTCAAATGCGTGTTTCATCATTGTTGCATTTTTATTAGGTGGAATATAGACTTTAATTCTATCAGGATTTACAAACCCTTGAAGGTTTTCTGATGCTGCATTACTGGATTCTGCAAAAGTGAATAAACACATAATGATTAAACATAATAATGTCAATATTTTTTTCATTGAATATAGCTCTTTCTTTTATTACACACAGGATTATTTTCGGCATAATTTTTTTTTTATTTAGTTATTTTGTTTTCTCCTTATTAAAACTTTACAATCAAAACATTGAAAATCTCTCTAAAACTGAACTATAATAGCCACAGGAAAGTATTTGCAAATGACTGATGAAATTGTAACATTTAAGGAAGAAAAACCTGCACATAAGAAATATGTGCTTAAAAAGCGAGCCTCTGTAAAAACAGATTATAAGGTTAACTATGAGCTGGATTTGAATGAAGCACAACTGGCGGCTGTAAAGTCAACTAATGGTCCAATTCTGGTTATTGCAGGTGCAGGCTCCGGAAAAACTAAAACTTTGACATACCGTGTTGCAAGACTTATTGAAGATGGTATAAAACCTGAAAATATTCTACTTTTAACTTTTACTAAAAAAGCTGCAGCTGAAATGCTATCAAGGGCGGCTATTGTTCTGGATAACAGATGCGAAAAGGTTGCAGGCGGTACATTTCATTCTTTTGCAAATATAATTTTAAGAAAATATTCAAAACTTCTCGGGTTGAAAAATAATTTTACAATTATGGACAGGGCTGATTGTGAAGATGTAATTAATCATATTACCGGTAAACTTTTTCCGAAAAAAGAAAAAAGATTTCCTAAGAAATCAACACTTCTTGATATTTATTCAAAAAGTATCAACAAAGTCACTCCGACAAAAAAAATTATTGAGGAAGAATTTCCACAGTTTGCACATTGCGAAGAAAAGATTATTGAGGTTCATAAAGCTTACGTCGGATATAAAAGAGAAAATTCCGTTTTAGATTACGATGATTTATTGCTATATGTTAAACTATTGCTTGAAAATAATGAAAGTTTACGCAAACGGCTTTCAAACGAATATAAATATATTATGGTAGATGAGTATCAAGATACAAATACTCTTCAAGCAGATGTCATAAAACTTTTAGCCTCAGAGCATCATAATATTATGGCTGTGGGGGATGATGCGCAGAGTATTTATTCTTTTCGCGGAGCTAATTATAGAAATATCCTTGATTTCCCGAAACTTTTTGAAAATACGAAAATTATAAAGTTAGAGCAAAATTACAGAAGTACTCAAAATATTTTAAGTTTTACAAATACAATTATAGAAAAAGCGAAAGAAAAATATACCAAAAAACTTTTTTCAAATATTGTTTCACCCCAGATTCCTGCATTAATTTGTGCAAAAGACACACAGATGGAAGCTGATTTTATTTGTCAGCGAATTTTAGAATTGTTGGATGAAGATGTAAATCTTTCAGATATTTGTGTGCTGGCACGTAATGCAAGAATGTCATTTAATTTAGAAATCGAATTGTCTAAACGTGCGATTCCGTTCCAAAAATTCGGCGGGCCAAAATTTATGGAAACCGCGCATATAAAAGATGTCGTTGCACACTTGCGTGTTCTTTTAAATCCTGATGATGTGATAAGTCTTACAAGAATTCTTCTGCTATTAAAAGGGGTTGGCTCTACGACTGTCAATAACATAATGCCGGTACTAAAAGGACAGCTTAATCCGGATGTGAAACTTTTACCATCAAATAAAATAAGCAGTCTCCAACCATTGTTATTAACCCTTGGCAAAGTTAGAGAGTTACTGCCAAAGAAGAAACCTCAAGAAATTGTTGAAGAAATTGTTGCTTACTACAGACCGATTTTAAAAGATAAATATGATGATTTTACAAAAAGAGAAAAAGATTTAGAGCATTTTGAATATTTGTCAACGCAATATAGCAATCTTGAAGATTTTATAAGTGATTTGGCTCTTGAACCGCCGGATGCCAGTGTTGAGGGAATGTATAAAAATAATTCGGATGATGAAGCACTTACAATTTCAACAATTCATTCAGCAAAAGGTTTGGAATGGGACAGTGTATTTATTATTGGTGCTGTTGATGGACGTTTTCCAAGCGCATATTCATTTAACTCGGAAGAAGAAATGGATGAAGAGCTTAGGTTGATGTATGTTGCAGCAACAAGAGCTAAAAATAATTTATATATAACATATCCTGTTGATATGTATGATTATGCAATGAACATGGTTTTGTCTAAACCATCAAGGTTTTTAGATGGAATTCCTGATGAGATTTTAGAACGATGGGATATTACTGAGGATTGCAGCGGTGAATAGTAAGTCAAAAATAATCACTAGTATTCAGATTTACAAAAAGGAGACAAAATGCTAATAAAAATATACACGGATGGTGCATGCAGCGGTAATCCTGGTAAAGGCGGATATGGCACAATTCTTATAGCTGAAGACGATAACGGAACTGTGCATAAAAAAGAAATTTCACAGGGATTCAAGGTGACTACGAATAATCGAATGGAACTTTTGGCTGCTATTGTCGGGCTGGAAGCTCTGAAAAAACCTTGTGATGTTGAATTAACTTCGGATTCAAAATATCTGGTTGATGCGTTTAATCAAAAATGGGTTGATGGCTGGATTAAAAAAGGCTGGAAAGGGGCTAACAAGCAGCCTGTAAAGAATCAGGATTTGTGGAAACGTTTGTTAAAGGCTAAAGAACCTCACAATGTTAAATTTATCTGGGTAAAAGGGCATGCCGGTCATGAATTTAATGAAAGATGCGATCAAATGGCTGTTGCTTCTGCAAACGGCGATAATCTTTTAGATGATACGGGTTGCGCGGCAAATAGTAATGACGTTTAAGGAGAATAAAAGTTGAATAAATATACTGTAATAAAAAAGATTGATGAATACTTATCGTGCAAAGATTATGTGAAAGCTCGAAAACTTATAAGAAATGACTTAAAACGTTTTGGAACTAAGGATGAGTATTACATGTATCTCGGGTTGGCGTCAATAGAGCCGGCAGATCGTGTGAAAAATTATGAAAAAGCTGTAAATGCTAATCCAAACAATTTAGATGCACTTATAAATCTAGGTAATGCTTTGGATGAGCTTGGAGATTATGATAGAGCTTTGGAATGTTATAATAAAGCTCTTGAAATAGATTCAATCTGCGCACTTGTATACAATAATAGAGGGTATACATATTATAAAATGAAAAATTATGAAAACGCTTTGCAAGATTATGACAGGGCTCTTTTACTGAACCCGAAACTTCAAATTGCTCAGGATAATAGGACAAAACTGCTGGCAGAGCTTGAGGGAAATGTTGAGTATGCTCAAGTTGTGAAAAACAGTCAAGAGCAGGCAGGTAGTTTTAAATTCTATTTTAATCTTGGTGTGGCAGAAGCAAGGCTAGGTAAATATGATGAAGCTGAAAAAGCTTATGACAAATCCTTGGAATTGAATCCGGATTATGTTCCATGTTATATATTCAGGGGAATTCTGGAGCATTCACGCGGAAATTTTGAGAAAGCTTCCCTGGATTATACAAAAGCAATAGAGCTTGATGAAAATTCGATTGATGCATATTTTAACAGAGCTCAGCTAATATTGGCAAAAGAAAAAGAAATTAATGAAGATGAATTGAGGTCAGCTTTACAGGATTTGCAAAAAGCAGTAGAGCTGGACAGTAATTTTATTGATGCATATTATTCAATTGCAGTTATTCAGAAAAAACTTGGCGAGTATAAAGAAGCCGTGAAAACTCTGGATAAACTTTTAGAAATCGCTCCGGATAGTGTAAATGCCCGTGCTTTAAAAAAATTGCTAATGAAAAAATATCTAAATTAATGTTTAATATGGTATTATAACATTTTGTTACAGCAAAAAAAATTTTGTTGTTTTTTTATATTGTTTAATATAATATGTAGTTCCATATAAAAACTGGAAGGCTTGTTTTTAAATTGAAATATACATACATATACCTATAATTTGGCTTGGGAGAATAAATGAAAATTAATTCTATAACTATGGCTAAAGGATTCACAGGTCAAGAACAAAATGTGAACTTTGATGCCTCTAAAAAGAAAAAAGAAAAAAAATATGTAGATCCTCTGGCAAATTGGCCAATGAGAGGTCTTGGCTACACAAATGATATAGGTGTTGCTATTAATGAGATTGCCCCGACCGCAGCCCGTTTATTCTGGGTTCCTGCGTTGATGTATTTTGGTGCCGATGTTTATGATAAATATAAAAATAAGGGCAATCAGTATGACCCGAATGCCAAGCGTGCATTTTCACAAGCTGTTTTTCAAGCTTTTGCCAGTATAATTCTTCCTACGGTATTTGGTCATGCAGGGCAAAGTGTTTTTTCTCAGTTGGATAAATACAGAGGCGAAAAAATTTCAACAAATGCTAAAGAACAGACTTATAGATTTATAAAAAATCATGCTGCAGAACATGAAATTTTTAAAAATTCAGATAACGATGTAGTGTTTGATAAATTTTCAAAGAATTTTGATATATATTTTGAAAAACAGAAAAAACATTATGAACAGAAAAATATTTTTGCCAAAATGTATGACAAAATTCTAGGAAATTGTAAGCATGGTGCTATTGCAAATTCAAACGCTGAACGTTTGAAAGATTTTGCGAAACGTGAATTTAAAAATGTTTTGGAAAATAGTTCTGATACTGCATTATTGAATAAAAATTTGGATAAAAAGATTTTTAAACTAAAATCATGGAAGTCATTAGGTTCTTTTGTAGCATTATTGTTAACTGTTAAACCGATTGATACATTTACGGAAAATATTATTATCAAAAAATGTGTTGAACCGCAAATGCAGCGTTTTAGCAATTCAGATTTTAAAATAAGTGATTTTGTAAAATCTAAGCACTCTGAAAATGCTGAAAAAATTGTATAGATTTTTATTTTTAAAATTTTTAAATAGTTAATTTAATGGTAATATATTTACATAGCAAAGGATATGTATTATGAAATTTCTACACTTAGGTGATCTTCATATCGGAAAGCGTGTAAATGAATTTCCAATGATAGAAGACCAGAGGGTAATCTTACAACAAATTTTGGAGATTGCACTTAGAGAAAATATCTCAGGCGTAATAATAGCAGGGGATATTTATGACAAATCTGTTCCGTCAACAGAAGCGATTGCACTGTTTGAGAATTTTATAGAACAGCTGGTAAGTTTAAAAATACAAGCATTTGTAGTAAGCGGGAATCATGACAGTGCTGAGCGTTTGTCTGCATTTTCTAATCTTATTTCAAATAGCGGTATCTATATTGCAAAAAGTTATAATGGTAAACTATTGCCTGTTGAGTGTGGTGAAGATATTAATATCTGGCTTCTTCCTTTTATTCGTCCTGCAGATGTAAGAAGATTTCATCCTGATGTTGAAATAGGGAGCTACAACGATGCTGTGCAAAAAGTCTTGGATAATATAGAAATTGATAATACAAAAACTAATATCCTTGTAGCGCATCAGTTTGTTATTGCTAATGGAAAAGCTCCGGAGACTAGTGATTCTGAAGTTTGTTCTCTGGGAACTTTAGACAGTGTTGATTATTCTCTGTTTAATGATTTTGATTATGTTGCGCTCGGGCATATTCACAAACCTCAGTCTATGGGGCGAAAACAAGTAAGATATTGCGGTTCGCCGTTAAAATATTCATTTTCAGAAGTTAATCATAAAAAATCTGTTTCTATAATTGAAGTCAATAATAAAAATATAACTGTTGAAACAGTTGAATTAGAACCTCTTCATGATATGGAAGAAGTCACAGGAGATATTATTTCTCTTTTAAAAATGGATAAAGATGACTCTTATATGCATATAACATTGACAGATAGTAATGTAATTGATGCAAAAAGTAAATTAGAAAATATATTTCCAAATATTATGCAGCTTGATTTCGAAGAATCAGATGTTGGTGCGTTTTCAAGTAAAAATTTGAAAGAGATAAAGGAAAAAAGTCTTGTGGAACATTTTTCAGAATTTTTTGAAAAGCAGACCGCGAATAAATTGAATGAGCAGGAAACTGAAGTAATTCTGAATTTGCTGGAAAATTCAGCGGAGGCAAATGAATGAAACCTTTAAATTTAATTATGAATGCTTTTGGACCGTATGCACAAAAAGTTGAAGTTCCTTTAGACAGCCTCGGAGAGAACGGATTATATCTGATAACAGGGGATACCGGCGCCGGTAAAACAACTATTTTTGACGCTATAACTTTCGCTCTTTACGGGGAAGCCAGCGGGGAATATAGAAAAGAAAAAGCTGCGCTGCGTAGTGATTTTGCTGATAAAAAAGATAAAACATATGTTATTTTGAAATTTTTATGCCGCGGTGAAATTTATACAATTAAGCGTTCTCCAAAAACTTTAGACCACGGGGCAGAAGTTGAATTGATGTATCCTGACGGGCGCACATTTACAAAGGAAAAAGAGGTTGCTGAAGAAATTGAACAACTTACCGGCTTGAATAAAAAACAGTTTTCTCAGATTGTAATGATTGCGCAGGGGGAGTTCCAAAAATTGTTAAATGCTAAAACTGAAGATAGAGGTGAAATTTTTAGAAATATTTTTTCTACTCAAAATTTGCAAATTTTTCAGGCAAAATTGCATGATAACTTTGCAGTTGTAAATGTAGAATTCCAAAAATTGAAAGATAGACTTATTCAGTATATTGAGCAGGTTGTTGTTGAAGACGACGGAGCTCTTTCTGAGGTAATAAATGTTTTAGTAAATTCAAAAAATGTGTATAATCTTGATGCTTTTAAATTTGAATTAGATGAGCAAATAAAAAAAGATGATAAAACAAAAAAAGAGTTAGAATATCAAAAAAATCTATTAAAAGATAAGCTGGACAAGTTTAATCAAGAGCTTGGGAGTGCTGAAAATATTGAAAAAGTAAAGAACGAAATTGATAATCTGCAGCAAAAAATTATTCCGGAATTAAAAGATAATTTTAATAATATAGAAAAAGTTTATTCTGAATATTTAGCTCAACAATCTGCTCAGGAAAAGTTATTTGAGGAACTTTCCAGATTGAAAAATGATTTGCCAAAGTATCAAAAACTTCAAACTATTGAAGAAAATTTGAAAGATTTGCAGCAGGAAAATATAAGAAATGATGATAAAATCTCAAATCTTGAAAGTAATTTTCAGTCCGGCAAAGTTCAGATTGATGATTTGAATAAAAAATTGGAAGAATTAAAAAATTCAGACATTGATTTGGAAAAAACAAAGCTTGAAAAACAAAATATAGAACAAGTATTTCAAAATTTGACCGAACTAAAAATTACTAACGAAACATTAGTTAAAGATAAGGTAAAGTATCAGAATTTGAAAAAGGAAATTTCTGAATTATACACCTGCTGGCATGATGCTAATGAAGATTATTTGAATGTTTATCGTCTTTTTCTGGAGCAGCAGGCAGGCATTTTGGCTGTTGATTTGGAAAAAAATAGACCGTGTCCGGTTTGTGGTTCGTTAACACATCCGAATCCTGCAAAATTACAAGATGAAAATGTTACGAAAGAATTTGTGCAAAAAGCTCAAGAAAAATGTGATAATTTAAAGAAAAATTTGGATGATAAAACAAATGATTCTTCTAAATTATCCAGTCAGATTTCTGTTATTGAAGCGAGTTTTCAAAATAATTTTGAAAAACTGACCGGCGAGATTCCGTGTGAAAATGTCGAAAAGGTTTTGGAGGTTAAAATTCTTGAAACTGAAAATGTATTGAAAGAATTCGTAAAAAAAATAGAGATATTAAAAAGACAATGTGATGAGAAAAAACAATCAGAAAATACGATTAAGTGTTTACAGGCTCAGTTAGAGGAGTGGGAAAATGTTAGGAAGCAGCTTATAAAAACAAAATCTGAGCTGGATAAATTGATTGCTGAAAATAGTTCGGCAATTAAGACCATGACTGCCGAGTTAGAATATACAGACAGTAAGAAAGCCTCGCAGGTTTATGAGGAAAAACAGCTATCTTATCAAACTTTTCAAGATACATTTAAGCAGATTCAGGAAAAAAGAAATAATCTGCAAATAGATATAGCTGCGAAAGAAGAATCTTTAAAAGCATTAGTTATTCAAGTTCAAGATTCACCAAAAGTTGATTTGACAGAGCTTCGCAGTAATATTGAAAGCTTGAAGCAAAATGAATTGTTGCTTCAAAATCAAATTGAAAATATTATAAAAAGGTTTTCACAAAATAATGATATAAAATCTAATATTAGCAGAACAGAAAAAGATTTAAAAATTACAGAAGAAAAACTTCAAACTTTAAAAATTTTATCTGATACTGCAAATGGAAGATTAACCGGAGCGTTGAAAATTACTTTTGAGCAGTATATTCAGGCAGCTTATTTTGATATGGTAATAAATGAGGCGAATAAAAGATTTTTCCCAATGACAAATTCTCAGTATAAGCTTGTTAGAAAGGAAGAGAAAAACAGAACCTCAAAAGTGGGGCTGGATTTAAATGTTTTTGATTATCATACCGGCAAACACCGTAGTGTAAGTACGTTATCCGGCGGTGAATCTTTTAAAGCTTCATTAGCGCTGGCTTTGGGGTTGTCTGATGTTGTTCAAAATTATTCCGGAGGAATAAAAATTGATGCAATGTTTGTGGATGAGGGATTTGGTTCTCTGGATGAAGAATCTTTAGATCAGGCGATAAATATTTTGTATAATTTGACTGAGGGGAACAGAATTGTTGGAATCATTTCTCACGTTGGAGAGTTAAGAAACCGGATTGATAAAAAAATTGTGGTCAAAAAAGGAATAAAGGGTAGTTCTGTTGAAATTCAGCAGTAATTCTATTCAAAATTCCCGGATTTTGTTTCCCGTATTTTTTCAATTTTTTCTACGGCTTTATTTATTGAGTAAGACCAGTTATCTATTTTGTCATTTACAATAGGTTCAACACTTGTCAGCCAGATGACATTTTCTTTACTAAGGTCAAACCATCTGAATTCATAATGCCAGTTAAATAAGGCTAAAGTTTTTTTGCCAAGTGCTCCTGCAAGGTTCAGTATGCAATTATCACTTGTTAATACAATATCCAGATTTTCTATGGCTGCTGCTGTATCTGCAAAATTTTTAAAATCTTTAGCGATATTTATAATTTTATTATTTTTGAAACAGTCAAATTTTTGGTCAGAAATATCTTTGGTTAAAGAGTAGATTTCTACGTTTTTTAATTTATCAAGAGGTAGAAAATTCTCTATAAGGATATCTCTGGAGCGGTTTCCATTTATACTTCCGGCGAATGAAATTCCTATTTTGAATTTGTTGTTGTTAAAATATTTTTCTTTATATTCTTTTGCCAGTTCTGAATTTGCTTTTATGTATCCTTGTCCTACAGAAATGGTTTCTTTGTTTAATTTTAGCGCTATTGGAATTGACATTGATGGAATATAGTAGTCAAATTGTATTTTGGACAAATCTACAAGACTTTTTGGCACGAGTTCTACTCCGAAATCGTTGTTTTTTAATAATTCATAAATATTATCCTGGCACACAAAAATAACATGTTTAGCTATTTTTATTAGTCTTGGCATATAACCCCATGTTAAAAATGTGTCGCCGAATCCCTGTTCATAATAAACCAGCAGAGTTGATTGTGATAAATCTGTTGAACCATTCCATTCGGGTTTAGCTATTTTAGGAAATTGGGTCGGATTATTTTCTTTAAAAAATCTTGCACCAAAATATTTATACCATCCATCAAAATCTTGATTTTTTAAACAAAAAGCGGAATAGTCATATTTGTCGTCATTTGTCATACTGCCAAGTTCCAGTATTTTGTTCCAGAAAATTTTCCCTGAATAGTAGTCATTTGCTTTTGCAGCCATTATTGTAGCATTTTTCATAAACAATTTACTGTACGGTTCTTTTTCTGCTGCCTTTTTGAAATTTTCGAGCGATTTTAGTATATCTTCAATTTTGTGAGAATTGTCAGTATAAAGTTTGTTATAATAGCAGCCTAAAAGATTATATTCGTTTGCTGTTATTTTGTCACTTTGTTTAGCTGACATATATTTTTCAAGATAATGTACTGATTTATAGTTATTATTATTTTTGTTGTAAATTTCACTTAAAAGCTTATAGATAGAGATATCTTCAGGAGTGATGGTTTCTAAATATTCTACAACTTCTGCTGCAAGGTCAAATTGTTCCATTTTTTCTAAGCAGGTTATGTAATTTTTTAAGTCATGGGTATTTGATTGTGTGTATTTAAAGATTGCAGTGTAACATAATAATGCATTGGGGTAATCATTTTCGCCAATAAACTTTTCAGCTATTGAAGTTATCTTACTTAGAAATAATCCTTGTGAAAACCCTATTTCTTCTAAAACTTGTTCTTTTAATTTTTTGTCATTTTGAAATAGCGCAAGGTTATTTCTGTAAGTTTCATAATAGCTTACAGCTTCTATAATTTTCTCCTGAGCCAGTAAAGAAACCCAGACAGATCTGTTTAATTTTAGTAATAAAAAATCATTCATAATATTGGTTATTAAATTAGTATATAGTATTTTGCTTCTTTTTGAGTCATTCAATTAATTGATTTTAATAATGGTAATTCGAGAATTTTTGACATTTAAAATTTCATAATATAATATTAAATAAAAATAAATAAGGAGGGTATAAATGAAACTACCAGATAATATTCCGTCAAAAGCAAAACAAGAACTCGAAAAATTGTTAAATGGAAATAAAAATTTTATCAATGGAACCCCGACTGCCAAAAATATGTGTCTTTCTACATTGCAGAAGCTTGCACTTTATCAAGAACCTTATGCATGTGTTTTAAGCTGTTCAGATTCGCGGGTTGTGCCAGAAATTATTTTTGATTGCGGTATTGGTGAGCTTTTTGTTGTGAGGGTTGCAGGAATTACTGTCGGCCCTAACGTGTTGGAAAGTTTGGAGTATGCTGTAAAAAAATTACATGTTCCATTATTGATTTTATTGGGTCATGATGATTGCGGTGTGATGACATATGCTAACGAACACTATCCGGAAATTACAGAAAATTTTCAATCAATATTAAAATGTGTTTATCCTGTTATTGATAATGGTGGTAAAATGTCCTGTAATAATAATTTTGCCAGAAAACATACGGTCTGGGTTGAAGATTATATTCTTGAACATTCTGAAATAATTAGCAGCGCTGTAAAAAATGGAGAATTGTATATTGCAAAATGCCATTTTGACCATCATACAGGTGAAGTTTACTTGATAGACAGGGATGTAAATAGAATTTAGCATAACTAAAAGCCGGAAATTAATTCCGGCTTTTTTAATTATTTAATATTGACATAAGCCATAAGCTTGTTTAATAGTTGTCCTTTTTGGTGGAATCCGACAAATTCTGCAATTTTTTTTCCATCTTTTAATAAAACAAATGTTGGGAAACCTTTTATATGATATTTTATAGCAAGTTCCGGTGATTCTTCCCCGTCAACAAGCCCGATCCACATGTTGGCATCATCTTTTAATTCTTCTAATTCAATACGCTGGTTTCTGCAATATGTACACCAGGTAGTATAAAATTCTACAAGCTTTAATCCTTGTTTTGTTTCTTGTTCAAAATTTTCTTGATTTAATTCTACTAACATAATTTACCTCTAATTATTAACTCTGGATATTATATATTATGAGTATGAATATTGCAATCAAACATACAGGTAATAAGAGTTTTTAGTATCTTAGTGGGATTTTTGAACGGTAAACTTCTTTGTTATCATAGCCAAAATTTAACAACATACGGTTTGTACTTGTGTAGAAAATGTTTTCGTCAAATGTTGGCCCAATATTTATTGAAGTTACTGAGTCTTTTGAAAATTTATATTCCATATAAGGGACAAACAATCCGTTTTTTTCGACGATTCCTGTAGGTTTAGAATTTTCGGCTCCAAAAGCGTTAACCATAACAATTCGATATTCGTGTTCGTTTTTGAATTGCGGGTTTTTAAAGAATATGCTGACTATACTTAAAACATCAATAAGTTCAAATAAAATATCAAACAATTTAACCTCATTTTGTTTTTTGCATTTTAAGGCGCGTTCAAATAACATGTTCCATTTTTTGAATATTGCATGAATAATTTTTATTTGTTTTTGCTGATCATATATCACGCTGCCATATATTGGCAGATATCCGTTTTCGCTCATTTCGCAGACAAGCTTTTTCTTATTAAAACCAATGTTGTAGCCTGTGTAGTTTTTTCCTTTTGCATAATTATTCCACAGAGTCAAGTTGTCACTTTCTGTAGAAAATGATGTTGTGAAGTATTCCAATTTGTTGACTAAATCACTATAGCCATCAACGATATGTTTGTATTTATTGGTAAAGTGGTTTTTGATTTTTGCAAATAAATCAGGATTTAAACCCGCGGTTTCATCAACAAGCTGGACAATCAGTCTGTATGAATATGCAATTTCTTCTTTGTCATTCAAATAGAGTGCGTTTGAAAATCTTAAAGTTCCTCCCGCAAGAATATTTAATAGCTTTTCAGGTTTTGTGTAATGATAGATTGTATAATTAGTATCATTGTCTAAAATTTTTTTTATTTTTGGAATTTTTTCCAGCAAATCATCATAATAAGACATTACAAAACCTCGCAGACTATAAATTTATTATAGCATATTTTCTCTGATTCTGCCAGCTGTGTATTAGTGTTTTAAAGATTTTTCCAAACGGTTTTTTATCTGCACAACTTCTTCTTTAGTTAAATATTTATGAAATTTTGTAAATTCTTCCATAATTTCCCAGGATGAATAGTTTCCCTGTTCAACTTTTCTAATCCATTCATTAACTTCTTTTGTAATCATAGTGCTCCTAACTCTTTTGTCTTTAAAAATAAAAGAGCCCTAAAATTTATATTGGGGCTCTTTTTGTATTATTTTATATAACTATAATGTTATTTTAAAAATTCGTCAAGTCTTTTAACAGCTTCAAGAGTATTTTCTCTGCTGCCAAATGAAGTTAAACGGAAATAACCCTCTCCGTTTTTTCCAAATCCGGAACCAGGGGTTCCCACTATCTGAACATTTGTTAACAGATAATCAAAAAATTCCCATGATGTCATATTATCAGGGCATTTTAACCAGATATAAGGAGAGTGTTTCCCTCCAATATGCCATATGTTGTGTTTTGTTAAAACTTCAGATATTAATTTAGCATTTTCTTTGTAATAGTTAAGATTTTCTTGAATTTCTTTTTGTCCCTCCGGTGTAAATACTGCTTCAGCACCTTTTTGAATGATATATGGGACACCGTTGAATTTCGTAGTCTGACGTCTTAACCACATTTTGTTTAATAATCCGTTTTCTAAATTTTTTGGAACTACGGTGTAACCGCATCTGGTACCTGTGAATCCTGCCATTTTAGATAGAGAGCAAAATTCTATAGCACAAGTTTTGGCTCCTTCAATTTCGTAAATACTTCTTGGCAAGTTTTCGTCTGTTACGAAGCATTCATAAGCGGAATCAAAGAGAATAACCGCGTTGTTTTTATTAGCATAATCAATCCATTTTTTTAACTGTTCTTTATTATAAACGGCTCCTGTTGGATTATTTGGAGAACAAATATAAATAATATCGGCTTTTATGCTATTATCAGGCAGCGGAAGAAAATCATTTTTTGCATTTGCATCAATATAAATAATTTTTCTGCCTGCCATGGTATTTGTATCAACATATACAGGATAAACAGGATCAGGAACTAGCACAGTATTATTTACATCGAATAGATCTAAAATGTTTCCTAAATCAGATTTTGCACCGTCTGATACAAAAATTTCATCAAGGTCAAGATTTACATTATGTTCTGCGTAATAAGCCTGAATTTTTGTCTTTAAAAAATCATATCCTTGTTCCGGACCGTATCCGTGGAAAGTTTCTTTAACTCCCATTTCTTCGGAGGCATTTTTTAGTGCGTTAACGACAACCTTGCATAACGGCAGTGTTACATCACCAATTCCAAGTTTGATAATTTTTTTATCAGGATTTTTTGCAGCAAATTCGTTTACTTTTTTTGCAATAGTTGAAAATAAGTAACTGTCGGCAATATTTTGATAATTTGTGTTAATGTTCATTCTCAATACTCCCTGTTTAAAACTGTTTTACAAATAAATTATAGCACGAAGTTATTTTTCGGATTTATATATAAATGTTAAGTAATATTTAATAAAATTAATATTTTGACAAAAAATATTTTTTTTTAGACTTACTTCTGTTATAGTTTATAAAAAAGCTATGAACGTAGTAATAATTTTTGAAGGAAAAAGATGGTAGATATTATACAAAAATCCCGTGAAGCAGCATTTAAATCTCAAAAAATGTATGTTTCAGTTCCTGTAAACAGGATTCAATTAGTAGAACAGCGTTTGAATAAGATATTTGAAGATGAGTTGAATGCAGATGGCTCAATTTTAGTTAGTTATAAGCCTGAAATTATTTCAAAACTCGCAAAGTTTTTATCAGGGAATGTTACACGTTCTGCATCAATCGGGATTGCCGGAGAAACTGCAAGCGGTAAGTCAACTATAACTTTGGATATAATTGATACTATTAAGTCTTTTGCAACTGAATTTGAAATTGAAGATGCAATTACAAGGGTTAATACAGATGATTATTATTATGATCGATCAGAAATGGTAAAAGCTGCTGGTAGTTTTGCTGAATTTGCTAAAAATTATGATTTAGATGTTCCTCAAGCTCTGGAATTAGAACTTATGAGCAAACATATTAAGGAATTATTATCAGGTAATTCTGTTTATCTTCCAAAATATGACATGTCAGGAACTGCAAAAAGATATGATAATTATACATTGGCTAATCCTTCCAAAATTGTGATTTCGGAAGGATTATTTACGCTTACAGATAAAATAAAAGATGCGTTTGATTTCAAAATTTATGTTGATGTAAGACGTGAAGTTCAAAAAGATAGATTTTATATTCGTGCTGCCGAAAGAGATTTAGGAGCTTCTGCGGATAGTATCTATAAAAATGCATCTCAGAAAGCTGAAATTTATATCAGACCTTGTAAAATTGAAGCCGATATTGTCTTGTCCGGCGAAGCGGTAAGAGCAAGATATAAAGCATTTTTAAATAAATTAATTTCAATTGTTCAGCAAGAACATTTTAGAAATAAAGAAATAATTTAAATAAATATGTATCTATCAATTTAAATATTGATTATGCTATTTATTAAGATGTTATTATTATAATTAATTTTGTGCTATATTAAAATTATGTATGACTTCTGCGGGCATAGTTCAGTGGTAGAATGTCTCCTTCCCAAGGAGAAGATCGCGAGTTCGAGTCTCGTTGCCCGCTCCATTGTTTTTTTATGATGTATTTTCTGTTATACTTCTGGTGTGAAGTTTAGATGTAACTTATTAAATGTTGAAGTTTCTGATTTTGAATAAAAAGGGAATTATGTTTGATAATTATATAAAATATTTGAATATGCTTAATGGCAAGTTGGAAAAATTTTTTCAAAAGCAAAAACCTTACATTTTTTGTAAAAAAGGATGCGCCAAATGTTGTAAAAATGCTCAATTTCCATATACTCAAATTGAGTTTGAATATTTAATTCTTGGTTATCAACAACTGTCTGATGATACAAAGAATCAAATTTGTTCAAATGTTATTCAGGTTCTTAGTGAAAAACTTGCAAGCGGAGAAAATAAATTTATATATAAATGCCCATTTCTGATAGAAAATGTTTGTTCTTTATATGATTATAGAGGAATAATGTGCCGAACTTTTGGTTTGCTAAATGCTGTTGGGGTAAATGGTTCGGATGTTCCTTTTTGTGCGTTAGAGGGGCTTAATTATTCAAATGTTTATGATACTGAAAGAAAAATGATTTCTACAGAAATGTTTAAGAAATTAAATATAAAAGAAGAACCTGTAGCGTTTAATATTCAATACGAATTTTTAACACATCAGGAATTTGGAGATGGCTACGGGTTCAGGTTTGGTGAGACAAAACCTTTGATTAACTGGATAGAAGAATCAGATATTTTTTCGCATATTTGTGACCATATTAAAATACAATAATTTAACAATAAAATTTTAATATAAGATTGACAAAATAAAAATGTTTTGCTACATTTATAGCAGGAGTGTGTTTATGGTTACAAATTGTTTATCAAATTTAGCAAAACAGGATTTAATTAACAGAAATTATAATCACATATATGCTCATGAAATGGCTCACAAAGCTGCAGGAGGGCAGTTTGCAGGTGCAATTTCTATAGAAAGAAATTCTGAAGGAATTCCGGTATCAGGACATGTTCCGATAAAAATGCCGGTCTTGAATAAAAAAAATCCTCAGGAGACAATTGATCATGCTAATACAGTTATAAGAGCTGCACTTGCGCCATCTGACCCGTCAGGTCAGGATTATAAAGTTGCCAACCAGGCTTCTCAAATAAAGATGCAGGCGCAAGCTTTAAAGTCCAAAAATCAGGGAAATAAATTAGATTTGCAAGCCTAACTTGACGTAAATAAAATTTTCAAATGTACACTCTATCTAACATTTATTACAAAATATTCAAATAAGTGAAATGTTGATTTTTTAGTATATAATATAATTATTACGTAGGAGGTACAATGGAAAATATAATATCAAGTTATGATAATAATCAAAGGTCGCATATAAATCCAACCCGTATTAAAGTTATTGGTGCCGGCGGCGGCGGCGGAAATGCCGTAAACAGGATGATTAAGGCAAAACTTGCAGGTGTTGAATTCTGGATAATGAACACTGACTTGCAGGTGTTGACATATAGTAATGTTCCTAATAAATTGCAGCTGGGAGTTTCTACTACTAAAGGATTAGGCTCTGGTGGAGATCCTTTGACTGGAGAAAGAGCTGCCATTGAAGTTAAAGATGAAATTACAAAGGCTTTAGATGGCGCTGATATGGTATTTATTACTGCAGGAATGGGCGGTGGTACCGGTACCGGTGCTGCTCCTGTTATCGCTCAAATTGCTAAAGATTTGGGAATTTTGACTATTGCATTCGTTACAAAACCTTTCTGCTGGGAAGGCAAAAAAAGAATGAATCAAGCAGAAGCCGGTATTGAAAAGCTTAAAAAATATGTAGATGCAATTCTTGTTGTCCCTAATGATAAACTATTGCAAGTTGTTGAACGTCAAATCGGGCTGCGTGAAGCTTTCTGTGTAACTGATGAAGTGCTATACAGAGGTATTCAAGGTCTTTCTGATATTATCACTATCCCTGGCATGATAAATATCGACTTTGCTGATGTTAGAAAAGTTGTTAAAGATTCCGGTACTGCATTGATGGGTATTGGCAGAGCTCAAGGTGAGGGAAGAGCAATTAAGGCTGCAGAAATGGCTATTAATTCTCAACTTCTTGAATCTTCTATTGACGGAGCTAGCGGAATTATTGTTAATATCACAGGAAGTTCTAATATGACTCTTTATGAAATTAATGATGCAACTTCTGTAATTAACAATGTAGTGAAAGATGATGCTGATGTAATTATTGGTACTGCTATTAATGAAGCTTTCCAAAATGAAATTCAAATTACTGTTATTGCAACAGGTTTCAGTGAAAAGGCTAAAGACGCGACTCCAAAGTTATCTGCGGCAGAATATTTTCAGGGGAAATCAACACAAGTAGGAAATAATTCAGTTTCTTCGCAAAGTTCATCATCTTCAGGTTTTGGATTCCCGCAAATGACTCCATTACACTTAGATGTTCCTGATTTTTTGAAAAAAAATTAGAATATGAAATATAGTAAAATTTTATAAACAAGAATAAAAAGAGTAAGTTTTAAACTTACTCTTTTTATATCGTATTATTCTACTGTTAGGTTCAACCCGGAATATGAATGTGGAAAAGAATCTTTATATTCTGCAATTTTTTTGAATTCTTCCAGATACTTTTGTCTTGTAGCTTCTGCCGAAGAATTTTCAGGTAATTTCACACGGCTTATCAAATTCTGTATAATTTGTATTTTTAACAAATCATTATTCAAAGTTTCAATATTTTGTTTTGCAACATATCCGGCAGCAGTTTTTGCTGTATCCATATTTGCATTAAGAATTGCACTTTTTGAGCGTTCCGGGTTATTTTTCATTTGCTCTATTGCATTGTCGATTGACTTGCTGTAGATATCTGCAGTTATACGATAATTTGTATTCATAAATTTTCTAATAATTTCTTTTTGTGAATTTTTAAGTCTATTTATGTAATCTTTATCGTTATCTATATCTTGCAGAGCTTGAAGTTCTTTATCAATTATTTTTGATTGTTTTGAGATACTTTCAAGGATACTGTGAATTCTTTTGATATTTTTATAAGCAGATTGGAAATTTTTATTTTTTGACGCCATTTCAATTACTTTTTCAGCTAGATTAAGTTGTTCAACAAACATAACAGCTGTATCTAAATCTGAATCAGCAAGCATTGGAGACAGCATATAACTTATTGCAATATCTGAATCAAGTGGTATTGTTGTTCCATTTTTTAGTGTTAATTCTGAATTTTTTAATGAATCACTGACAATATTCAAACTGCCATTTTTGGCGCAGCGCATTAATATGTCTTGTATTTCTACAAGATTTGCATTGAATAACAAGCTTTGAAGATTGATTTTATAAGATTGTTTCAAGTCTTCAAAATCTTTAAATGCTTTTGCAGCTTTGTCGCCTGTTGCTTCAATATTTTCAGGACGAGCATCTTTTGCATTCATCAGCAGAAATTCATTCAGTACTTTTTCCGGTGATTTAAATATTCTGTGTTTTTCAAATAAATCAAGGAATTGCGCATAAATAATTTGTGCCTCTTGTGATAATTTGTCTTCATCATCTTGTGTGTGATTATAGGAAGCTTTTGATTTTATGCTAATCCATTTATTTAGTAGTTCAAAGGCTTTTTTCTGATATTTTGGTTCAATTGTATTTTTTATGAAGTCTTTTTTTGTTTGATTAAGTGACTCAAGTGTTAGTTTTACAGCTTCATCCATTGTTGTGCCGTCAGCTGTTTTTTGATAAGGATTGAGTTCTTTTTGCATATAATTAACAAGTTCAGAAAAATCTGCTGCAGTTTTTCCGGTTTCAATTGTTGTATTTATTCTATTAAGAACTTCTGCAATTGTTTCATCACCATCATTTATCGTTGCAAATTCATTTAATTCTTTTGTAATTATTGATTTTTGACGTTTAGTTAATTCTTGATTTTGATTTAATTTTGATAATCTGTTTTGTAAATGATTAATAATTTCAAAAGATTTTATTTGAGCTTTAAATGCCATAATTGCATCAATATCACTATTGAGATTTGAGTAGAGATTGTTAATTAAATTATCAAGTTCTTCATCTGATTCGTGGTTAACTTTTGGAAAAGCAGGGAACATTCCGTATTTTTCGAAAGCTTGCTGACGAATTTTATTATAACTTTTATCAAGATTCAGGCTCAATAATGAGTAATAATAATCAGAATAAATATCGTCAAAAGATCTTTTGTTTCTTATATATTTACCGCCATTGTATTTTCTTTCAAATTTGTGGTAATCATAAGACGGGGTTGTTTTGCTCAACTCGCTGTCTTTAGATGATTCCTGACTATAAATAATATTAAATATTGAATCTAATGTTTTTTCGTTTTCTGCTCGAATTTGGGTAAGGATATCATATCCTGTTATATTTTTTATTCCTAAATCTGTGTCTTTAATTTTTGAGTTAAATTGACGATTGAATTCTGCAGTTGTCATATTTTGAAGGTTATTAAAAATTTGAACAAATTCTTCATCTGTTGCAGGGTCAAATGTATTGTCTATCCATTGCACAATACTTTTGAGATTCCCTGTTGAGAATGAAGAATTGTTCAAATCAGCTAACGTGAATCCTGTATTTGTTTTTAAAATGTTTCGTATACTGTTAGCTAAAGCTTCAATTTTATCTTGTTTATTTGCAAAGTTTGGTGTTTTGGTAATTAATGCTTGTTTTAACTCATTAACCATTAATTCTATTGTATGATTTAGATTTCCGTCAAAATCTTTTGGCGAAATATGTTTCATTGAATTGATAATATATCGAATTTCTCCTTGAGTTAATTTTATATTATTTTTTGCAGATGTTTCTTCCAGTAAATTTATAATTTCATTTCTGGAACTTTCTACGGCATATTTTGTAATATCAATATCTTTGGCAAATGTATAGTTAAAGTTTTTGCGGGCTTCTTTTTGGACTTTTTCTTTTATCTGTTTGATTTCATTTGCACTGTTGGCTTTATAAAATAATTTTAAATCAGGAATAGATGAATAAGATTTAATAATAGCTGTTTTTTCCAGCAAAATTTTCAGACTGTCATCTTTTGCCAAATTGTTATAATCTTCGCGGGTTAAAATGCCTTTGCTTAAAATGTTATCCCCATTTATTCTTTCCAGCATTTTGTTATATTTTTCATTAGTAGAATTGCTGCTGACCTGAACTTTTTGCATTGCAGCTTTCAGTTGTTTGCGTGTCATACCTTTAGCAAGATTTTCCAGTTCATCTAAAAATTCTGCAGGGGCAAGTAGTGTATTTTGACGAATCATTTGAACATATGTCATAGGGTTAGGATATTTGCCCGGTGTTATCATATCAAAAAACATCGGGAATTTATAACTTTCAGAATTACTTTTGTTTAATTTTTTATATATTTTAGATTGAATTGCGTTACCTGGTATGTATTCACCACTTTTTTCAAGCAGGTTTTCTGCGATATTTCCGTTTCTGTAATTTTCATCTGTGATAAAACCTAAGGCTCCGCCGTATCCGTTTTGATAATCTGTTCTTAGCAGTCCGTTTTCGTCAATCCATGTGTTTTCGTGTTCTGAGGCACCCCAGGTATTATCATGGACAATCACATCTTTTGTTTCATATTTATCACCGGTTTTGATTTGAATTGGTTTGACATCAACTACATATTGAGCATGACCTGCGGCTTCATGTGAAGATACAGAAGTTGAAGAAATTCCTGAATATGGAGACTCTTTTATTTTTGCAAGTGCTAGTTTGCCGTCGTACTCAATGTAATACGGTCTATCTGTCATGTGTTCAATAATTTTTACCTGCTGGCGGGAATTTAAACCGCTTTGACCTTCAGGTCCAATCCATCTGCTTCCTGTTTTAACGCCAATTTGTCTATGCAATTCTTCCAGAGGTTCTTTCATATCTCTGTATTCATTGTTGAATTTTCTTGTTACCATTGAATACCAGATATTGATATTATTTTCGTATCTTTTTAGAGTCTCTTTTTCAGACTGTGTTAGTTTTACCAGTTCTTGCGGCAAATCTTTGTTTTTTACAGGTTTATTATTTTTTACTTCCAATTCAGATTTTATTTTTGCAATTTTTGTAAATCTGTCATTAAAAGTTTGTAATTCTTTAGCTGATGGAAGTTCTCCCATATTTTCAAGTTTTTTCAAAATAATTTCTTTTGAATCTGTGGTATTTAGAATATTTCCATTGTCATCTGTTATTTTCAATGCTTGTTGGAATTGATTAATGAGATTTGAAATATTGTTGAAATTTTCAGCTATACGGTTATATATTTTAAGAGTTTCTTCTATTGGAGAATCCGGATTTATGCCATTAAGAGCATTAAAGCCTTTAATAATGTTTTCATTTGGTTCTTCGAACAGCATTTTACCCAGTTGTTCAAAATTGTTTTTAAAATCTTCTAATTGGGAAGTGTGTCCTAATTGTCTATAGATAGATATATATTCTGAATCCGGGCAGTTTTCTGACTGCAATTTAGAAATGTAGCTGTCTAATTTTTCTTGAATTGCGCGGGCATTATCTTTAACCCCGAGACGAGACGCTAAATTTATTATGTTTGTTTTATCTTGTTCAAGTTCGATACCTTCTTGTAACATTTTTAATTCATTGAGTAAAACATTTTTTCGGCTTACACATAATGATGATTGGTATAAATTGTCCATCAGGTCTGTTAAGATATAATTGATGGTATTTTTATTTTCTTCAAGCGAAGCAATTAATGCATCGTTGTTGTCAGAAGATTCAAAGTTGATGGCTAGACGTTTTCTCACTTCTGGATTAAGAGAATCTTTTTTTAATTTTTTAATAAGTAAATCCATATTTTCAGTGATTCTTGTTTCGTCATCTGAAATATTTAAATTGTCCATCATTTCAGCAAGATATTCAGGTATGTCCAACTGGAATAAATATTGTGTTCTGTATGCAGCCGCAGCAGAATATAGTCTTTTTGCTTTTATAAGTTCGGTATCCTGTCCTGAGGAATGGCTGTTTTTATTTGAGATTTTTTTCAGAGAGTTTGTCAAATCTAAAATTTCAGGAGCATATTTATTTAAAAGTTTTGTATTATAACCTTGAGGCATTGCAATTGTCAGAAAGGCTTTAATTTTTTCTAATTTTGCTTCCTGGGTTTCATTCGGAAGATATATAAAATCTTTTCTGTAGTCATTAATTTCTAATGCTTTATTTGAATTTTGGATTTCAAGAGAGCGTAAATCTTTTATTACTCCGTGAATTTCTTCGTTATTCATATTTGGAGCAATTTTAGAGATTAGCTGATTTAGATATTTGTTATATTCGGTTGCTAATTGTATATTTTTGCGGGTTTCTATAGTCGTATTTTGAATTTTGGCATTATTTTCAATTGCTTTTTTCTTGCAGGTTTCCAGTTTAGATTTTGCATTGAGTAAAGCTCTATAGTAATCCTGTTTGTTTATCAATTCAGAATCCATGTCAGCTCTCAAATGTGCATCTGCCCAGGTATCAAAATTTTGTTTATCAAATGCACTGTACATTCCAACAGCTTCGTTGGCAGAACCTGCGGTGTCGGCTATATTCATCCAATACATTGCAGATGTATCTACGATTCTGTAACCTTTAGCAAGAGCGTAGTCAAAATCTATATAGCATTTTGATATAGGTATTTTTGTATGTGTTCCTAGTTTATTTATGTCGTAAACCTGCATTGTATCTGAATCTTCTAGTTCAGATAGAACCATGTCCACATAGTTAGGTTTGTCTTCGTAAGCCAGAAGCTTTCGGCATATTGAAATTGAAGCACAAATTCCGTGCTGCTTTTGGTTTATTGCTTTAATATTCGGAATTTTTGATTCTGGAGTGTTAATAACAATGTCATTAATTATTTCTGATAATGCTTGTGATTTTTTGTCTTTAAGCTGTGGATTTATTTTATATTCCGGACTCATAAAGTAATTCAATCTTTTAAGAATATACAGTTTTTGAGCCGTAGGTACTTCTGATGAAACAATAAAATAATCCAAATTTCTTTTAACGTTTTTTATGTTTTCATTAGGAATATTCTCTAAAGAATTATAATCTATTTTGGAAAGAAGAGATTTTCTATTTTCAAGAATTTCTTTTTCTGTATTATTCAGGGGTTTTTGAGTGTTAAATTTTTGCTCAATTTTACTTTGCAGTTTTTCTTGAATTGACCTGTCTGATATTGCAAGAGAATTTTTTGCGGCGTTCTGTAATTTTGAATGCCAATCATTGTATGCTTTTTTGCCTAAGTCTATATTTGTTCCGTATTTTAGGTTCTCCGCAACATCTAGTAAGAAATTTACATTACTTTCGCCAGGGATTTTTGATAAGTTTTCAATTGATTGAGAAATCTTTCTTTGATTTGGTACATTAAGGTCGTATTCGTTGTCTTGTTGTAATTGTGCAACGTTTTTTCTGTCCTGTCTTTGCCCCTGAAAATAAGGGTTAAATATATTTATTTTAAAAATTTTCATGCATTGTCCCCATAAAATATATGGATGTTATAATGTTAGTAAAAATATTTTTTGCCACATGGAATAAAAAATATTAAGAATCTGTATCATTTTAACTTAATGCGTAAAAGATTAATAAATAGTTAACAAATACTAGTTCCTGCTAAACGTATGCTACAGTATTATAAGAGAAGATAAATAGAGGAATATAAAAAATGACTGAGCAAACAGAAATTATACAATATAATCCTTCGGGTACCTGCTGTCAGCTGATGCAAGTGGCAGTAAAAGAGGGTAAGATTGTTGATGCGGAATTCTTTGGAGGATGTAACGGAAATCTTAAAGGAATAAAAAGTCTTATCAAAGGTATGACAATTGATGATGTTATAGAAAGACTACAGGGTATAACTTGCGGTCCAAAGCCGACAAGTTGTCCTGATCAACTGGCAAAATGTCTGATTGAATATAAGCAAAAAACTACAGCAGCAATAAAATAAGGAGAATAATATGAAAATTGCAGTAACTTTTGAAAATGGTGAAATTTTCCAACATTTTGGACATTGTGAACAATTTAAAATGTACGATATAGAAGATAATAAAATTGTGTCTTCTGAAATTGTTTCAACAAATGGACAGGGGCATGGTGCTATTACTCAATTTTTGGCTGATAACAATGTTGATACTCTAATTTGCGGTGGTATTGGCGGAGGAGCTCAAAATGCATTAGCTGAAAATAATATAAAATTATTTGGCGGTGTTTCAGGGAGTGTAGATGAGGCTGTAAACTTATTGTTAGCAGGCAATCTTTCTTTTAACCCTAATGTAAGCTGTTCTCATCATGATCATGTACATGGTGAAGAATCTCATGTTTGCGGTTCTCATGGCTGCGGTGGTCATTGTCATCACTAGTTCGATGTAACAAATCTTTTAAACTCGGCATTAAAGCTGACAAATTTAAACTTTTTCATACTTACTATATTAACAAGGTATAGTAAGTATGAATTTTTATGTAAGCTGTATAAAATCTTTAATAAATAAGTTTAACTTAAATAGCAAACGGGCTTGCGATGCGGCTGTTAAAACTACTGCTGATAATAATAATTGCAAATCGGCTTCTAATGATTTGTTCTGTAGTGTTTACCGGGCAAAAGTTTTGCAAAGCGGGCAGTTAAAAAATTCTAACAGGAAAAATGTTTCGTTGCATGCTTATTTGAATGGTATAAATCACTATTTTATAAATGGTCTAAATTCAAAAGGTCTCAATGAAAAATTTATGTTAACCGGTTTCACCCCGCGTCAGATGATTATTAAAACAGATTTAGAGTTTAAACAGCTAAAACCTACAACAAAGGTTTTGAATGTTGTGAGATGTATCGGTGAAAAACCTGTATTCTTTTCTAATAATAAGCTTTATCAAAAAAGGCTTGGTATAAAAGTTGGAGATATCATTGATATGAAAGAATATGCCTACGCAACATCTGATAGAGAGTACGCAAAATACTTTCTCACAAATAATAAAGGTATATTGTATGAAATAGAAATTCCGGCAGGCTCAAGAGTGTCTTGCAAAGGTGAATTGGGAAAGTCTGATGAAATTGTTTTTCCAAGAAGTTCTAAATTTGAGTGCACTGGTAAAGATAAGGTCAAAGATAATGACAATGATTATACCGTAATTAAACTTCGTTATATAAATCCTGATGATGGTCAGAGAAATTTAGATACTTCTGTTTGAAATTTATGCTAAATTTTTGTGGTGAAATTTCTTTATACCCTTTGAATAGTCATCAACAATATGTCCATTTCCAACTAGTTTGTATTTATAAATAGTTAAACCCTCTAAACCTACAGGGCCTCTGGCATGTGTTTTGTTTGTTGAAATTCCTACTTCTGCACCAAAACCGTATCTGAATCCATCAGCAAATCTTGTTGATGCATTTAAATATACTCCTGCAGAGTCCACATTGTTCATAAATTTTTCAGCGTTTTCTATGTTTTTTGTAATAATACAGTCTGTATGTCCTGAACCATATGTATTTATATGTTCAATTGCTTCTTCAATATTATCTACAAATTTATAAGATAATATTTTGTCTCCGTATTCAATATCCCAAGCTTCAGGATTAGAAACTAATTTTATTTCTGATAACTGTAATGAAGCTAAAAGCTCATTTGCTTTTTCAAAATCTTTGTGAATTAATAACGTTTCAACTGCATTACAAGCGCTCGGGTACTGGGTTTTTGCGTCGATTACCACTCTTGATGCCATATCAATGTCTGCGGATTTATCCACAAATATATGACAAATCCCGTTAGCATGTCCAAGTACCGGAATTTTTGTGTTTTCTTTGATAAATTTGACTAGATTATTTCCGCCGCGTGGAATTATCAGATTTATATATTTGTCGCATTTAAGCATTTCAGCTACGTCTTCTCTTGAAAAGACCTGTTGAACGACATTTTCGGGAAATTCTTTTACTTGTGCTAATGCTTCATTTATTACTTCCAGAATTTTTTTGTTTGTATTTTTTGATTCTTTGCCGCCTTTTAAGATTACAGCGTTAGAAGATTTTATTGCAAGGGATGAAATTTGAGAAATTACATCCGGGCGAGCTTCAAAAATAATTCCCAGAACTCCAATCGGGCATGAAACTTTATTTAGTATCAGGTCTTTATCTAATTCTCTAACAAAAAGTTTTTTGCCGATAGGATCCTCAAGATTTGCAATATCTCTTACTCCTTGAATCATATCTCGCATTTTATTTTCATCAAGTTTCAAACGGTTAAAAGTTGCTTTTGTTATTTCGCCGTTTTGGACAAGAGATTCAGCTTCTACTAAATCTTTTTTATTAGCTTCAAAAATTTCTTCTTTATAAACCTCAAATGCATCGGCTATTTTAGTTAATGCTTTGTTTTTTAATTCTGTACTTAATTCAGCAATTTTTAAAGATGCTTGTTTTGCATTTTTAGCAATATCAATAAAATTTTGTTCCATATTTAATCCTATAAAATAGTTATATTATCTCTGGTTATAATTGCGTCATAATTTTTAAAACCTAAAATTTCTACAATATTATCAGAGTGGCTGCCGAGAAGTTTTTTGCAAGAATCGGAATCATAATTTACAATTCCCCGGGCAAATTCTTTTTTTGTTTCGTCCAAAATGGAAATAACATCTCCTTTGTTGAACGTATTTTTTACTCCGATAACACCTATTGGTAAAAGGCTTTTTTCTGCAAGTAGAGCTTTTTTTGCTCCATCATTTACAATTATTTTGCCAATAATATTTGTAGCATAACCTATCCAGCGTTTTTTATCTGATAAGTTTTCTTTTTGCGGCAGGAACATTGTACCTAAATCTTCGCCTTTAAAAATGCGTTTGATAATAAAAGGCTCTTTCCCGTTAGCAATAAGGACTTTCCCGCCAAATCTGGTTACCAGTCTTGCTGCTTTTAATTTGGTTTCCATTCCGCCTCGTCCGCCATCAGAGACTCCGGATGCTAATGCCATAATTTCATCGTTAACTTCAGGTACTGATTTTATTAATTTTGCGTCAGGATTATTTTTAGGATTATCATCGTATAAACCATTTATGTCTGATAAAATTATTAATAAATCTGCATCTAATTCACTTGCAACAAGAGCAGATAATTTATCATTATCAGAAAAACAAACCTGCATGTCTTCTTTAACATAACGCAGTGCAACATCAAGCGTAGATACTGTATCATTTTGATTGATGACAGGTATAACTCCAAGTTCTAAAAGTTTATTGAATGTTGTTCTTAAGCTTAAATATTTTTGCCTTACTGAAAAATCATCTTCTGTTAGTAAAATTTGTGCAGCTGTCAGTCCGTATGTATCAAATCCGTTTTCATAAATTGACATCAATTTACCCTGCCCGATTGCTGCGCAGGCTTGTTTTAGAGCTGTACCGCTTGTGTCTTCAAGGCCAAGTCTTTTTTTACCCAGCCCAACGGCTCCTGATGTTACAATGATAACTTCTTTTCCTGATTTAACAAGGTTTGCTATATCTTCAATAAAAGAATAAACTCTTGGTAAAGATACATATCCCTCATCGTTTCTTAAAACATTTGTTCCTAATTTTATAACTATACGTTTAGCATTAATAAATTCATTTCTATCCATATAAAAATATTATCACAAGGACTAAATATATGCTACAAATTATTATTATGTTATATTTTATTCTGAAAGAGGGTAAATATGAAAATTGGAATTATTGGTTTAGGTTTAATAGGTGGTTCTATATTTAAGGATTTAGTAAAGCTTGGATATGATGTTATAGCGGTTTCAAATTCTCAAAACGGCGAAAATATTTATAAAGATTATGATGTTTTAAAGGATTGTGAAGTTGTATTTGTTTGTTCGGCAATGAATAAAACTCTTTCTATTCTGGATAAACTTGAAGAAATATTGGATGAGAATACTGTTGTTACAGATGTGTGTTCATTGAAAAATTTTGTTTGTAATAAAAAAAGACCGTACAAATTTGTTCCATCGCACCCGATGGCAGGTACAGAACATAAAGGGTTTGAAAATTCATTGGAGGGGCTATTTAAAGGTGCTAAATGGGTGATTACACCAGTTTATGGAAATGATGAAAAATTAGTAAAAATTATTAAAGAATTAGGAGCAAAAGTAGTAGAAACAACCCCGGAAAAACACGATGAAGCGGTTGCATTAATTTCTCATATGCCAATGGTTATAGCTCAAGCAATATTTAAAACCGCAAGTGAAAATGAGCTGGCTTTAGAGATTGCATCTTCTGGCTTTCGAGATATGACACGTCTTGCTATGTCAAATACTGAAATGGCAAATGATATGGTTATGATGAATTCAGATAATATTCAGACAAGTATTTTGAAACTATACAAATCGATTGGCGACCTGACTAATTCTGATTATCTTGAACAGATAGAAGAGATTAAATCAAATCGCCAATCGATGTTTTTATAAATTGGTAAAATTTGTTATTCAAGGTTAGATATTGCAAGACTTTTTTCAAGATGAAGTGTGTCAATTAAATTATTTAATTTTGTGAACACTTCTTTAAATTGAGGAATTGATAAACTTTGTTTCCCGTCACTAAGAGCTTGTGCCGGATTGTGGTGAACTTCAACCATAACCCCGTCTGCTCCTACAACCAGACCTGCTTTTGCCATAGGTTCAATCAAATATCTTTGACCTGTACCATGGCTCGGGTCAACAATTATTGGCAGGTGAGAATATTTTTTTATGACAGGAATTGCAGAAATATCAAGTAAATTTCTGGTAAAAGCACTGTCAAAACTTTTTAAACCACGTTCACACAGTATAACTTTTTCATTTCCGTTATACATAATGTGTTCTGCGGCTAATAGAAATTCTCTAATAGTGCTGGCTGGTCCTCGTTTTAAAATAATAGGTTTATTACATCTTCCTACAGCTTTTAAAAGCTTAAAATTCTGCATGTTTCTTGCTCCGATTTGAATTACATCAGCGTAATCACAAACTAATTCTAAATCTGCAGAATCCATAAGTTCTGTTACTATAAGTAAACCTGTTTCTGCTTTTGCTTTTGCTAAAAGTTTTAAAGCTTTTTCGCCTAATCCATCAAATTCGTACGGAGATGTTCTTGGTTTGAATGCTCCGCCTCTTAAAAATTGACAGCCAAGTTCTTTTGCTGCAATAGCAACTTTAAGCAAACCGTCATAATCATCTTCAACAGAGCAAGGTCCAACTATTGAAACAGGGCGGTTAGCTCCGCCAATTTTAACGCCATTATCAAATTCTATAACTGTATCTTCTGATTTTCGGTCACGTGATGCTAAACGGAATGGTTCTCTTATTAATTTTATTTTTTTGACGCCATCCATGGCATCAATTCTAGTTGGAGACAGGGTTGTTTTATCGCCAAGTGCGTCAATAACAGTGTGGACATCTCCCTCATGTACAATAACTTTAAATCCATGTTCATTTAAAAGATTTGTAACAGCTTGAATATTTTCGGCTGTTGCGTTTGGTTCCATTATTATAATCATTATTTTTTTCTAACCTCATTTACAAAATAAATATTACTAAGATTATAAAAAATAAAGAAAATTAATCAATTTTTGAACTGCGAAATTTGTATAATGTAAATGTATATTAAAGATGTAGATAGAATGTTTATTATGTTTTTCTTTTCGGGTTAAAAGCATTTATTCCAGTGTATTTGGCGCTGGAACCCAGATATTGTTCAATCTTTAAAAGTCTGTTATATTTAGCAACACGTTCGCTGCGTGAAAGTGAACCAGTTTTTATTAGACCGCTGTTAACTGCAACTGCAAGGTCGGCAATAAATGTGTCTTCTGTTTCTCCGGAACGGTGTGAAATTACTGTAGTATAACCGTAATTTTTAGCATAATTTATAGTATCAAGTGTTTCTGATACTGTTCCTATCTGGTTAAGTTTAATTAAAATTGAATTTGCTGCGGCTTTTTTTATTCCGAATTTAAGCCTTTCTTGATTTGTGACAAATAAATCATCCCCAACAAGCTGGCATTTGTGTCCTATTTTTTTTGTAAGTATTTCCCAACCGGACCAGTCCTCTTGAGCAAGACCATCTTCTATAGAGATTATTGGATAAGAATTAACAAGTTTTTCTAATATTTCAATAAATTCTGCGCTTGTGTATCCGTAATCTTGAATAAAATATTTTCCGTCATTATAAAATTCACTTGATGCAATATCTAAACAAAGTTTGACTTGTTCGGTTGTGTAACCTGCAGTTTGTATTGCTTCAATAATTAATTTTATTGCATCTGAATTTGTGTTTAGATTTGGTGCAAATCCTCCTTCATCCCCTACACCAGTTGAAAGATTTTTTTTCAATAAAATCTTTTTTAGAGAATAAAAAATTTCGGCACCCATTTGTAGCGCATGTGCAAAATTTTCAGCCGCAACAGGAGCTATCATAAATTCTTGAAATTCCAGATTATTGCCGGCATGTACTCCTCCGTTCAAAATGTTCATCATAGGCACAGGCATTGTTTTTGCAAATATTCCGCCAAGATATTCATATAATGGAATTTTGTAATAACTTGCAGCAGCTCTGGCACAAGCCATTGATGCTCCTAAAATTGCGTTTGCGCCAAGAGTCCCTTTGTTTTCTGAGCCGTCAAGTTCAATTAGAGTTCTGTCAATAAAATACTGGTTTACAACATTTTTATTTATTAAAACAGGTGCTATAACTTTATTTACGTTGTTAACAGCTTTTCGTACGCTTTTCCCGCTGAATTCATCTTCATTATCACGAAGTTCTACAGCTTCAAATTTTCCTTTTGAAGCACCGGAGGGAACAGAGGCAATGCCAGATTCTCCTGAGAATAATATTACTTCGACCTCTAGTGTAGGATTTCCTCGAGAATCAAGAATTTGACGCGCATGAATATTTTTTATTGCTGGTGATGACATATAGACCTCTTAACTTTTACTTTCCTTTTGAAATTTATGATAAAGTTTATATGTCATCAATTAGTTAGGCTGGTTAGTCTAGTTTTCTAAGTATTCAATAATTTCATGTGGGGTACTGACCAGAATTTTTGCACCGTGTTGAATTAAAAAGTCTTTATCTTTAAATCCCCATGTTACACTGATACAAGGCATGTTTGAATTTTGAGCGGTTTGGATATCTACTTCCGAATCCCCTAAATATATTGCATCAGAAGTTTTGCCGTTAAGCTCTTTTAATGCTTTTAATACTGTATCCGGCGCCGGTTTTTTCTTAATTCCGCCTGCTTCATTTTCTCCTATTGCGACATTTATCATATCTGGGAAGTATTTTTTACATAGTTCTTTTACTGCTGCATCAAATTTATTTGATACAACTGCTATTTTACATCCTTTAAGACGTAATTGTTTTAGCATTTTTATAATTCCATCATAGGGAGCGGTTTTATTGTACATATTTTTAGAATAGTTTTCTTTAAATATTTCAAGACATTTTTCAAAATCAGGATTTGTTCTGCCATTTGGAATTGCCCGTTCAATTAGTTTTGCAACGCCATTGCCAACGTAATTTCTTACCTGTTCAATTGTTTTTTGCGGATATCCTAAAGATGCGAGAGCGTAATTTGTGCTGTCTGTCAGGTCGTTCAATGTATTTAACAGTGTTCCGTCTAAATCAAAGATTAAAATATTTTTATTCATAATTTCCTCAGTAATATTATACTGAAAAAATTTTATGGTAGATTATATAAATGGAGTAATATTATGAATAATTTTTCCTTAAATGAAGATAAAGACAATCTAAAAAATGTCTTAAATGTTCTGTTTGGAATTCTTATTACTGGTGCTATAGTTGCCGGGCTTTTAACAAACTATAAACAAGAAACCTTGATATGTTCAAAATCTCAGGATATTTGTTATATCGAAAAAGTAAATTTAGTCAATCAAAAGACAAGAAAAACTTTGGTAAAATTTTCTCAAATAGATAAAGTAGGTTTTTTGCGACAGAGAGTAAAAGGTAATCGTTATGCAATAGGATACTCTTCATATTTATTGACATTTATATTGAAAAATAATAATCCGGTTGTAATATTTTCAGCAGATTATTATGAAAAAACTGAATTAGAAAAAGATATTAAAAATTTAAATTATCAAATGATAAATTCTTCTGATAAAATAATTTTAAATAGAGATATATAATTAGTTTAGATTTTGCATTGTTATGTTTTATAATTTTGTTAAAATTATATAATGGTGATGGTCCCTAAGCTCTTGTCTTTTTTGTCTTTTGATTTTTATTTTATAAAAAATTTTGCTATAAAATATTTATTTTTTGTATATTTTTCGTTTAAAAACAGCTTTTTATATAAAAAACTAATATTTTTAATGTATTTTTTTTAGGAAAATACATTAAAATGATGAAAAATATTTATTTTTTTGTTGTATACTTTAGAAAAGTTTAGAAATGTTAAGTGCTCAAAACTTACTCATAGTTAGCTTTTTAATATTTCTAGAAAAATAATATTCCATTATTTGATAAAAAGTAGTAGTATAAAATTATGATTTTAAAGGAGGTTTTTAACATGTTTACATCAAGTAAAAAAGAACAAAAAGAAATGCAAGTACAAATCATTGAATCTGCAGGTAAAATCTACAATTACCTATCAGACAAAGGTGAAGTTACTATCAACAAATTAAGAAAAGATATGGATTTGGATGATAATTTCACTTACATGGGCTTAGGCTGGTTATCAAGAGAAGATAAAATCTCTTATACTCAAAAACCAAAATCAGTTACAGTTAAATTAGTTTAATTTGTAATTATTTAAGCAATTAGAAGAGGCAGAACTTATTTAAGTTCTGCCTCTTCTATAAATATTAATTTAAATTTATTAAATTGCCAAAATTTTTTTAGTGATGATATAATAGATATGTCTTTAAGGAGAAGAAATGAATTATAATATTTTTAGTCCAAATGGAAAAATTGATAGAGCCACATTTGCAATATATTTTATATTGTTAATGATTTTATATTTTGTTCTTGGATTTTTATTTTTTTTCGGTTTCTTAAAGCATAACATGTCGTCAATATTTGGTGCTATAGTTTTGTTTATAATAAATATTTTTATAATGTTTAATTATAAAAAAAGAATTATGGATTTTTCAAATAATTTAGCAATATCTATTATTCTTGCAATTATATTAACTTTTGATCATATTTTAGTGGCAATTTTTTTACAGAATAATGATAGTTTGTTTTATGTATTAATTGTTTTTGTATTTTGTATTCAACCTGCAATTATAGGGCTATTACCGGCACGGACAAAATAATTATATTTTAATAACGACTATATTGCAGATAAATAATTTAATACTTCATCGACATGACCGTTAACTTTAACTTTTCTCCATTCTTTTATAATATTTCCGTTTTTATCAAGAATAAATGTTGAACGTTCAATCCCCATGTATTTTCTGCCATACATTGATTTTTCTACCCATACATTAAATTCGTTAGATAGTTGTTGTTCTGTGTCTGATAAAAGAATAAAATTCAAACTCTGTTTTTCCTGAAATTTTTTATGACTTTTTATATCGTTAGGGCTTACGCCGATTACTTCAGCAATTGAAGTTAAACGATTCATACTATCTCTAAAATCGCATGCTTCCTGCGTGCAGCCGGATGTGTTATCTTTAGGATAAAAATACAAAATAACTCTTTTGCCTTTAAAATCTGCAAGAGAGTATTCATTTTCAACCCCGTTTTTATCAATTCCTTGAAGTTTTATATTTAAATATTCCATAATATTTGATTAACCTTTCTTTAAATTATTTTTTCTGTTAAATTTGTACCATTCTATTATGCCTGTATGAATCAGTGCCATTGCTCCTGAAATATATGCCAGAGTTTTATGCAGTTTTATTTTTTTCTTTTTGCCGGCAGCAGCAAGACCGCTGGCAATGCCAAATCCTAAGGATGCGTATCCGGTGAGAGTTACGGTATTTATCTTTTGGTGGTGTTTTGTATTTGCATTATTAATCGGTTGAATCTGCATAAATTTAGTCCCCATATAAGTATATCAAAAAATTTTATAAGTTCTAAATATCAATATCTAAAAGTTTAGAGGCTTTTTTAATAACGTCGTCATTTATTTTCTCCAGAATTGACGAATTTATATCTAAATTGCTGCCAATATTAATGCGGATTTGTTTTTCTGGGTTGATATCGTTAGAAAATTCTGCAAATGTTTGTGATTCCATATAGTCTCTGAAAGATTTTGCTTTGTAAAATATTCCATTTTTGTACCTGTTATATACAGGTTCGGATTTTATATCTGTAAGGGTTAAAGTTTTTGCACCGGGGATTTGTGTATTTGTAGCTACACCCAGCTTTTTGCATAATTCTGTACTTAATTTACCATTAAAGCTGATATTGTTCATATTATTCTCCAAATATTTCATAATTATTTTATTTCAAGGTATTGTAGGTCATGTGAGTCTTTTGTAATTTGATGAAAACCGTTTTTCTTATAAAAATCTATTGCAGAAGGCACTGACCTAAGTGTAATTTCTTTGCCGTCAAAAACTTTTTTTATTGCATCTAAAAATGCGCTTCCTATTCCTTTAAAATTTCTTTTGGACGACCAGTAATTATGTTCGGGATGCACTTCTATAGCATCAATATTTATTTTTTTAGAATGCGGGTAAGCTGATATCTCTGACATTGCTAAAATGTCGTTATAGTTTAATTTATAAAAATGTTTTTTCTGGTTTGTCAGAACAAAAAATTTATGAAAACCGTTGTCGTAATTTTTATCATGAATTTGTTTGGCATCTTCATAAATTATGTCGGAAAATGATGGGATTGAAGAATCATTTTCCCAAATTTTAAAGGTATCGCGAAGAGCCTTAATATCCATCTGGTTTGTTGTATCAATCTGGATTAGTGAAACTCTGTGCGGGATATATTTATTATCTTTATTTATTTTTTTTACTACTGTTGGTCTTATAAAATTTCCGTTGAAATTAATTTTATTATTCATTTTATCTTCCTTTTAAACATTTTATAATTATAACGATTCAATAAAATTTTTTACTAATAGCATTCGTTTAGTATCATTTGGATATTCATTTCTAAAATCCTGCATACTGTGATAATAACTATCAAAAGACATTTTTATGCCTGCATTTTGTAAAATATCATCCATAAATTGATATAGATAATCATAGACTGCATCCATTGGTAATTTTTGTTTTTCACAGGCAAGCGCACATTTTTTGAAAATTTCTTTTTTCAAATTTATATCCCCATCTTTTTTTATAAATATATGCATTAGATTATAGATGTCATTTGGTTGTTTGCATGGCGTCCAGTCGATATCATCCACAATTTTTATAGATTTTCCTACTTTTATAAAATTATTAGGATTATTAGTATCAAATGAATAGTAAAGATTGGAATTATGGATGCTGTTTAATGTCATAAAATCTTTGGCTAGTTTGTCAAATGCTTTTTGCGGCAGTGAAATAAATTCTTTGAGCGAATGATTATAGGCTTCAATTCCATCTACCGACGGGTTAGCCATTTGGAGAAAATCTTTTCGATTTTTTGTTACATTACGGATAATTTCAATATTTCCTATTTTGGCGAGAACTTTTCCGCAGTAAACTTTTAAATCTTGAAATTTATTTTCATATGAGGCTTTGAAATTTCCTGTTTGTGCTCCGGTTTTATGATAAATTTTGAAAACATAGTAGTCATCTATTCTGTATACAGAACCGTAACTGCCTTCTCCAATTTTATTATAACTGTTTTTTTTCTTTGCTAATATTTTGTTAAACTCTTCAGATAGTCCATCAGAGGTGTTTGTATTTTTGAGTGCTTTTTCTAATCGCTTGCCAAAAGAACTTTTGTAATAAGCTTGAAAACTCGGGGTATAATGTTTTGTCTTCGGGGTAATATTAGTATTCATTGTTTATCTTAAAACCGGTGAATTTTTATTTTTGCTTTAATTATTTAAAATAGGCTTAATTGTTGTGTGTTATTTTCTTCCTTTTGTTTCTGCTCAAATTTAGAAAGTTCTAAAAGATTTTGTTCAATTTTTTCTAAGAATGGCGAAATTTCAAGATTTTTGTATGTACCGAGCCATTTTCTTTTTATTGCACGGGTTAAAAATAATCTTTCTTCGGCTCTTGTCATTCCAACGTAAAGAAGTCTTCTTTCTTCTTCAATCTCTTTTTCTTCTTTTGCTCTGTATAGAGGCAGAATTCCGTCTTCCAATCCTGCGATAAATACGCATTTGAATTCCAGCCCTTTTGAAGAGTGAAGAGTCATAAGCGTGATTCTGTCTGCTCTTTTATCCAGAGTATCAGCTTCGGTCGACATTGAAATTTCATGGATAAAATCTGTTTTTGTTTCAAAATTTCTTGCTATATCAAGCAGAAAATTCATTGTATTATTATCTATTTTATCCGCAAATTCTTTTGATAAATCTTCAAGCTGTTCAATAAGATTTTTGCCATCTGTAAGCCTGCTTAATAAATCATGTATAGGTTTTTTGCTGCATAATGGTTCGTTTGAAACTGTAACATAAGGCATTCCAGTTCTAACCAGAGCTTCTATTATTGGCGGTAATTGAGAGGATGTTCTGTATAGAATTGCGAAATCAGAAAAACTTAATTCTGATTCTTGCCCTGCTGTTCTAGAAGAATCTATAGAAAATAAATTGTGTCCGCCGATAAGATTCTCTATTGTACTTGCGATAAATTCAGCTTCTGATTTGTCGGTTGGAGCTGTGTGGATTGTTATTCTTTCATGTGGTTTTTCATACATTGAAACAATATTAAATGATTCTATCATTTGATTTGAAGCGTCAACAATATTTCCTGTTGAACGGTAGTTATTTTTCAGGCTTATTGGCTGTGCGTTTTTATAATCCTTAGTGAAGTTTTTGAAAAATTTTGAATCACCGCCTCTGAATCCGTAAATTGCCTGATTCGGGTCACCGATAACACAAATATTACCGTTTTCTGGAACAAGAAGTCGGATTAATTTGTACTGATTTTCGTCAATATCCTGATATTCATCGACTGATGTGTATTTGAATCTTTTGCGGTACAGCTGTTGAATCTCAGGATTCTCTTCCAAAAGTTTTACGGTAAGAGTAATTAACTGGTCAAAATCAAGTGTGTTTTCAAGGATTGATTTATCTGTGCAGAGTTCTTTTTCCTGTTCGCTCATTACTTGAAAATCTTTGTCTAATCCTGCTGCTTCGTATTGTTCTTTCAGGATTGAAAAACATAGAGAGTGGAATGTATGAATATTTATATTTTTTGCATCTTCTTTTAAATTTGTTTGCAGTCTTGTTTTCATTTCCTGAGCAGCTTTTCGTGTGAATGTAATTGCAAGACAATTTTGCGGGAGGTGAATATTTTCTGAAATTATTTTTGCTAAACGACGGGTTAGTACGGTTGTTTTACCGGAGCCCGGGCCTGCAGTAATCAAAAGTTGATTGTTTGGATTGTCCACCGCCGCTTGTTGAAATTCATCCAAATCTTTTGTTTTTTGAGTGTTATTTTGAATCTCTTGCTTTAAAGTTTGGGTAGGTGGTATAATTTTGGGCTCGAAAGATTTATGTTCAACTTTATTTTCAATTGGTTCAGGAATTTCAATATCAAGCTTTAGATTTATAAAGTTTTTTTTTACAAGTTCTTCTTTTTCAAATAGTTTAATAATTCCGTATTCGCCGTCATAACCTGCGTGTTTGATAACTTTTCCCTCTCGCAGGCGGGAAATACCCTCTCCTAATAATGGAAAATCTTTTGAAATATCATCAATCGGAACCTGTCTTAATATGGATAATTCAGAGCCGAATTTGTTTATAAGTCTTTCGTACTCGTTTGTAACGGATTTGCTGGACGGGCCGACGCCGAGAATTTCTGAAATTATTTCAGGCAGCGGAACAAGAGAATATACCTGACCTGCGGTGTCTGGTTTGAATGTACTGTCAACTCCTCTGTCTGCAAGTTCGCAAACTCTATTTAGAACTCCTATTGTCATAGGTTTTCCGCATACAGGACAAAGACCGTTCAGTTTGTTGGATTCTTCCGGAGTTAAGCAAACGTTGCATTTTCTGTGACCGTCTTCGTGGTATTTACCTTCTTCCGGAAAGAATTCTACTGTTCCGACGTAACCGCTTCCTGTTTTTAGAGCATTCATTATGCTGAAATAATCCGGATTTGTATCAAATACTGTAGCTTCTCGTGCAAGTTTTGCCGGAGAGTGAGCATCGGAATTTGATACCAGTCTGTATTTATCAAGTTTAGAAACTCTCCAATTCATCTCAGGGTCAGATGATAAACCTGTTTCTACAGCAAAAATATGTTCTGATAAATCTTCGTAACATTCTTCAATGGAGTCAAATCCTGATTTTGAACCTAATACGGAAAACCATGGGGTCCATATATGAGCCGGTATAATAAATGAACCTTCGCCTGATTCTAAAGTTGTTTCAAGCAGGTTTCTTGAATCCAGACCGAGTATTGGACGTCCGTCAGAATTTATATTCCCGATTGCACCGAGTTTTTGTCTAAAGTTTTGAGCTGCTTCCATATTTGGAACAAAAACAACGTGGTGAACTTTTCTTGTCTTATCTCCTTTTTTATAGATTGTTGAAATTTCAACTGATAAAATAAATTTTACAGGTTCAGTGTCTGAATTTTTGTAGATTTGTTTTTCTATTTCAGGTTTAAGTCGAAATACTCCATCACCTGCGGGAATAAGTTTTTTTTTAATTTCTTCAAACCATGCAGGGTGTGTAAAATCACCTGTTGAGATTACATCCAAACCTTTTTTCTTTGCCCATATTGCAAGATTTTCAAGGTCACAGTTTTTGCTTGTTGCTCTTGAATATTTTGAATGGATGTGTAAATCTGTGTAGAAAAACATTTTTTAATTCCTATAATTTATTGCTTAAATATTAGCCGAAATATTAATTTTTGACAATGAATAATCCTAATTTATCTGGTCAGGTAACTGATAAAAACTTTTTTAATCTGTATTAAAATTGAGCGAACCTAAAAGAAAGGAGTTTTATAGAATGAGTTTTAATCCGTTAAAAGAAAAAGGAGTGGCTATTGAAAAACAGCTTAGAAGCTGGCATGATATAGCACACAGACATTTTAATAAATATGAGGTAGATTGTTATACCAGAACAAGACAAATCCTTATGAATGGGATAGAAATTGAAGCGTGGAATTTTAAACATAATTTTTCACGTATTACCGGCGATGAAGAAACAAAGAAATTTTTAGCTTTGACCAAGCGTATTGAGGACATGCAGCAAACAACAGTTAATTGGATGGCACCGGCTGATCAATCTGTACTTGAGACTACATTGGGATATGAACAGGTTGCAGTAGATTTAACAGCCTGGATGGCTCAGAACGAACCTGATGATTATGTAAAAGAAACATTTGATTTTGGATTGCTCGAAGATTTTGATCATTTGTATAGATACAGCCAGTGGGCTTATATGGAGCACGGTATCAGCCCTAATGAAATTGTTCAGGCTCAAACCGATGTTATGCTTAGCCGTCCGACTCAATTCCATCATAATGATAATACAATTCGTTTAAGAAAGCCTTATGATAAGGCAACTGCAGACCCTCAAACGAAAGTTAATATATTAACTCTTGTATCTGGAGAACAGCAAACTCACAACTATTATGCCGAGCACGGTATGGAATATGGTAATGAATGCATTAGAGAAACTTATGCTGAAATTAAAGATGTTGAAGAAGAACATGTTACAATGTATGAATCTTTAATTGATCCTACAGAATCAATGTATGAAAAATTATTGCTTCATGAATTTACTGAAGTTTGTACATACTATAACTGTATGGAAGACGAAGTTGATGAGATGTTAAAACCTGTTTGGGAACAGTTTGTGGACTACGAACTTGGACATCTTGCTGCTGCTGCGGAACTGTTTAAAAAACATGAAAAACGTGATCCGGAAGAAGTTATCGGTTCAAAAATAGTTTACCCTTGTCGTTTCAAATCTCAAAAAGAATATGTTACTAATATTCTGGAGAATGAAGTTGATAAACGTCTTGGCGAAAACAAAGATTATATGTTTATTGAAGATTTACCGGAAGACTGGGCTAGCTATAAGGTTCAAAAAGCTGTAAGCAAGGATGGTTCTCCTACAGAAATGACTGTACGCGTTATTTCAACTCAAAAGGATAGAGATATTGTTTTGGCGTCTTCATCTCTTCAAAAAGATTTATCAAAACTTAGTGAACGAGGTATGCAAACAAAAGCTCAAGCACCTGATACTGTTACGCCGGAAGAATATAAGAAAATGAGTACTAAAGATTTTGAGATGTAATTTATTGCACTATTTTTAGTTACTTATAAATATACAAACCGGGCGGTAACCATATGGTTACCGCCCGGTTCTTTTAAATGGCAGAATGGAAAAGAAAGTGAAAGAATTTGCTGTAGGAATTAATCTTTTGATATATTTGATAGGCCTACCGAGAAAATAGAAAGTAGGACAGAACCTAATAAAGCGCTTAAAAATCCATCTACTTCAATTCCTGGTACAATGTATGCTGCAAACATAAAAAGCAGAGCGTTAATTACGAGTGTAAATATTCCAAGAGTAAATATATTTATCGGAAGTGTTAAAAGTAGTATAACAGGTTTTATAAAGGCATTAATAAGTGCAATTACAACTGTTACAATCATTGCAGAAATGAAATTTTCAATAGAAATTCCGGGTATTAGCCAGCCTACCAGCATAATAATAAGTGCAAAAGCTATCCAACGTAAAATAAATGTTAACATAATAATTTCTCCTTATTTTTAATTATTTTACAAATTTAACTGGCTATTTACATTGCCTGAAAGTTTAATTTATACAAATATTTTAAATTTTCTCTTGACTGATAGTCGCTCTCAAGGTGTAATATATAATTATATTAGCTATTAGTTACTATAAAGAAAGGGGCATTATGATTTTAGATAAAGTGAATAATCCAAATGATTTAAAACATCTTTCAATAGATGAACTCAATACTCTGGCTGAAGAGATGAGGCAATTAATTATAAAAAAAGTGAACACAATTGGCGGACACATGGGGCCAAATCTTGGGATTGTAGAAACAACAATTGCTATGCATTATGTTTTTAATTCTCCTGTGGATAAAATTATTTATGATGTTTCTCATCAATGTTATCCTCATAAAATTTTAACAGGCAGAAAAGAAGGTTTTACGGATTCTGATAAATATTTAAAATATACAGGTTATACGGCACCTGAAGAAAGTGAACATGATATTTTTAAAGTCGGGCATACTTCTACTTCTGTAAGTTTAGCTGCAGGTGTTGCTAAAGCAAGAGATTTGAAAGGTGAAAAAGGAAATGTTATAGCTTTAATCGGTGACGGTTCACTCAGCGGCGGTGAAGCTTATGAGGGTTTTAATAACGCAGCTGTTCTTGGTTCTAATATGATTATTGTTGTGAATGACAATGATATGTCTATTGCAGAAAATCAGGGCGGACTTTATCAGAACTTGAAAACTTTAAGAGAAACAAATGGAGAAGCAGAATGCAATTTCTTTAAATCTCTGGGATTTGAATACTTGTACCTTGGCGATGGTAATAATATTCAAAAATTAATTGATGTCTTTGAAAAAGTTAAAGATACGAATCATCCTGTTGTTGTTCATATCTGCACAATCAAAGGACATGGTCTTGCTTTAGCTGAGCAAAATAAAGAGGCTTTTCACTGGATTATGCCAGGTACTGTAGATACTTTTAATAATCCTGTACCTCAAGTTGAAGACTATAATTCTATAACTACAAGTTATATGCTTGAAAAAGCTAAAAAAGACCCGTCATTTGTTGTTATAAATCCTGCAACTCCCGGGGTTCATGGGTTCAGTAAGGATTTTAGAGAAAAAATGGGCAAACAATATGTCGATGTAGGAATTGCAGAGGAACATGCGGTTGCGTATGCATCTGCCCTTGCAACTTGTGGTGCTAAACCTGTTTTAGCTATTATGAGTTCTTTTGTTCAAAGGAGTTATGATCAAATTTCTCAAGATTTATGTTTAAATAATTCTCCAATAACTATGCTTGTTTACTGGGGAGGAATTTCACCAGCAGATTCAACTCACCTTGGCTCATTTGATATTCCGTTTTTATCAAATATTCCAAACCTTGTGTACCTTGCTCCAACAACTAAAGAAGAATATTTAAAAATGCTTGATTGGTCTGTGGAACAAAAAGAATTTCCTGTTGCTATTAGAGTTCCTTTTGGTAATTTTGTATCATCAGGAGTTCAGGATACTACAGATTATTCACAGTTAAATAAATTCAAAGTCGATGCAAAAGGTGAAAAAGTTGCACTGCTTGGTTTAGGTAATTTCTTTAATCTTGCAAAAGATGTAAAAGATGAACTTAAAAATAAATTAGGTATTGAGGCAACTTTGATTAATCCAAAATTTATTACTGGTATTGATGAGGAGTTATTGGAAGATTTAAAACAAAATCATAAAATTGTAGTAACTCTTGAAGATGGATTGTTAAACGGCGGATTTGGAGAAAAAATTGCACGTTTCTACGGAAATTCAGATATGAGAGTCCTGAATTTTGGAAGTAAAAAAGAGTTTACAGATAGAGTTCCGTTAGAAGAACTTTATGAAAGATATCACCTGACAAAAGAACTTATTGTTGAAGATATTTCAAAAATTTTGTAAATGTCATATTATATTTTTGAAAAGCGGCAAAGTCGGGAATAAATATTCCGACTTTGCCGTTCAAAATTTATTTATTTTAAATGTTGTCCTCGTTTAATCTAGCCATGTTATTCTGAATATATAAATTGTTATGTGGAGATTTTGGAATACCATCTTGAATTTGTTTCAGGATTTGAATTAAAATGTCAAACCAAGAGATTCCGTACCAGGTTCGGAATGACGATGAAAACAAAACCAAAACATTTAATCAGGAACAGAAAATTACGTTTTGTGAATCCAACTATTTTTAGTTAGTTCTGGATGATAGTTTTAACAATTGTCTGTGATATATTATGGATAAAAATAGTTTTTCAATGGAGGCTGATTATGTACACAATAAAAGAAGTTGCAGAAAAAATGGACGTTTCAGAACATACTTTGAGGTTCTGGGCAAAAAGCGGATTTTTTCCTTTTATTAAAAGAAATGAAAATAATATAAGGCTTTTTTCAGATAGTGATTTAGATTGGGTAAAGATTGTAAAATGTCTTCGTTCTGTTGGAACTGAAAATAAAGCTATAAAACGATATATTGATTTGTGCATAATTGGTGATTCCACTATTCCAGAACGTTATCAAATTATTTTAGCGACAAAAGAAAGAGCAAAACAGCAGATGGTTGAGCTTCAAAAACAATTGGAATTATTGGATTTCAAAGAAAATTTTTATCAGAATCTGATTAAAAATAATTTAAAAGATAGCTGGAATCCTATGAATAATAGGGATTCTATTTCAGAAAAAGCTGTATAAATTTTGAATTTTAATAAGCACCGCGGGCTCAAATTTTGAGCCACGCGGTGCTATATTTTTTAATGTAATCCTTTATCTGAAAAAATATCGAAATAATAATCATTACGGCTGGAAAATAATCTGTCATCATGTCCTTTGATTTTTAATTCTATTCGGTATTCTAACGATTTGTTATTGCGTCCCATCTGTTTTATGCCGGATTCGCCTGTTGCTCCTGCAAATGAAGAAAGAGCATCTTCAAATCCTTTTAAATATTCAAGACATATAGGATATTTATATTTGTTATAAATTTGTTGTTTTGCCTTAGAGCTTATAGTCGCATTAATTGATTCACTGCCTTTGTTATTAATAATTGATGCAACTGTGGTATCAGTTTTAATGTAGTCATTTTCTATAATATATCTTAGCAATATTTTATCGATATTATCTTTTGCATCAAATATTTTAATCAGTTCGGAAAGATATGTTTTTTCGTTTGTATTTAAATCTTGATAGTCATCATATTTGCATAAATATTTAACTGCATTTTCTGTATCATAACCGGATTTTTCTATGATTCTGGTGAATATTTCCGGAGTGTTTACCAGTTCTAAACTCTGTGGATAATTTTTTACAATTTCTGTATTTATAATATACTTTCCGGCTTTATCAATATTGATTGAGCCATCCGCTTCTTTTGCAAATTTAATTGCTTGTTTATAGATAGGTGATGAGTTATCATTATTTTTATAAAAATTATATGATTCCCATCTTATAAGATTTGTTTCAATACGTTTTTTATCGATGGTATTAGTGTGTGTATTTATATTGTCCTTAACAACTTTTATTATATAATTAGCCGCGTCAATTGTTTTATTATCAAGGTTTTCAGGGCGGTATTTAGAACAATTATTCGCAATATTATTCAGATTATTTGAATATAAAATATTAATGGATTCATCAAAATCCTTTTTTAATTTTCTTAATTTAAACTTATTTTGTTGTTCAAGTTTTATTTTTTCTGCAGTTTGCTGTCGTTCAACTTCGTTTAATTTTTCAGTTTCCCGTGGGGTAATTTTTTCTGTTGTTATTGTGTTTAAACTCTCTTCAATTGTTTTATTGCTGTCTGAAATTTTATCTAATTCTTGTAAAAATTTTATTGCATATTTTTTATCTTCTTTTTCAAGACTTGATGTGTCAAAATCAATAATTAATTCAAGAAGTTTTTCATTATCGCCCAAGCTGCTGTTTGCATAGAAATTTAGTCTGTTTTTTAGTTGTTTTATATCAAAATTATCGTAATCTCTTTGAGCATTATGAAGAGTATCTACTGTTTTTATTATTTTTTTTATTTTTTCAGATATTTTTTCAAATTTGTATTCAGGTTCTTTTATGGAATTCAGAGCAATAAATGTGTTTCCATTTTCATAAATTATTTCATTTAATTTTTGAGATTCTAAATATTGTTTTTTCAGAACAGACAGTACAAAATCATCAAAATCTACCGATAAAAGTTTGATATCATTTTCTGTAATTTGCGGAGTTTTAATCTTTCGAACTTCAGGAATTGAAGAAAAACAATTATTTACTTTAGAGTTAGCATATCTTGTAGTTATTAAGTCTTTTATATATGGAGCTATTTTGTTTGTTATATTCTCCGGGGCAACGTTAAATTTTTCTCCAATTTGGTTTATAAAATTCTGAATTGTGCTGCTGGTTAATTTTGTAAGTTGTTTGTCATCTTGCTTTTCATATAATTGGTCTAGCTTTTCGTAAAAATCTCTGGTAAGAACAGCTTCTATCTTTTTTGCAATAACATAAGCAGGATTTTGGGGAACTTTAATTTGCGGGAAATTTTTGTTTAAATCTTTAATTGATGTTGTATTGTTTAGCTTGTTGAAATGATTTAAGAATACTTGTTTTAAGTTGAAATTTTCTTCCAAAATTGCATTTTTAAATTTGTTTAATAGCTGATAGTCCAAATTTTCATCTTTAGTTTTTTCATTTTTTGGAGTAAAAGAAAGTTTATTGTTATTAAGTAATTTAAATTCTTTTTTTAATTGATTCAGCTTATTTAATTGTTGTTGGCTGTTCATTGTTTTTACATTTGACGAGAGAATAGCCAGTTCTTCCAGTATAACTTTTTGTCTTTGTAGTTTAGCTCTAATTGTGTTAAGGTTTGTTTTTAGAGTATTTATTAATAAATCTTCAAATGCACAATTATCTGTTTGAGAACTTAACATTTCAGAAATTGTTTTTAATAATTTATTTTTTTCAGAATCTATATTTATTATTTTTGCTTGCTTAACATTGTAAATAGCTCCAAAAGCTATTTGTGAATAATTAATATTGTCGTATCTGTTTTCTTGCAGTAAATCTGTTTTTGAATTTTCTTTTTTTAATTTATTTTGTTGTGAATAATTTTTTAGCAGGGGAAGTGTAACACTTTGTATATTCATAATTTTTCCTTTGTCTAGCTATATAAACTGTCAATAAATTTTTTGATAAATAATATTTAAAATAAATAAAATTTTATGTGGGGGATTTTTATTATACCACGTAATTATAAATCTGCTTATATACATTAAAATACGCTGTAAACTACTACCCGTATGGCTAATATCTTAATGCCTTTGTTTTTTTTATTATCTAAATAAATAATATTGGTACTATTTAGAAAGCTCTTGATATACAGGTTGATTTAAAAGAATAATGGAGAGAATGTGAAAATATTTTCATATAAAAATTTAAAAAATGAAAAGGTTTTAAAAATTTTTGGAGTTACATTATACAAGCAAAAATATCGATTCGGCTTTAAAGTCAGGTCCTATGTGTTTGGGCTGTTTAAAATTAAATCAAATTCATATTTAAAGAAATACTATATTTTAGGTATTCAGTTTTATAAAAAATATAGTATTTTTACCAATTTTAAAAAATATTTAGATAAGAATATTAGCAATCGTTTAGAAAAGATATACTGGGATATGCGAGTTCTTAGTCAAGTTCAATCGCAACATTCTTATTTTATAAATTTTAAGAGAAAATATGAAGGGCAGGATGTTGTATTAGTGGCTTGTGGTCCAACAAGTAAAATTTATAAACCAATAAAAGGAGCTATTCATGTCGGTATGAATGCTGGAGTTTATCTGGATAATATTAAATTTGATTATCTTTTTGTAAATGATTTTTTTACTAATTCAGAACAACTAAATGAAGATATAGAAAAATATATAGGCAATAATTGTAAAAAATTTTATGGAATACCTTCGCCCCATCGTTTGGCTTATAACCAAAATGTTAATAAAATGGCAATATCTAGGATTCCTCAGTATAGATTTTATGAAGAAAATAATTATCCGTATCTTTTATTAGATTCTAGAGATAAGCGTTGGGCTATTAATTTAGAATGTGAACCATTGGGAGATATTGGAGGTACTGCATACTCAGCTTTACAATTTATTTTATATACAAATCCTCGTAGAATATTTCTAGTTGGATGCGATTGTAATGTTAGTTATTCAGAAAGTTCTCAATCAAATCATAATTATAGTACGCAATATGCAAGCTGGGAGTCTTTTAAAACTTTTGCTGAGGCAATATATCCTAAAATAGAAATTATATCAGTGAATCCAGTTGGGTTAAAAGGGTTGTTTAAAGATTATTATACAGACAATCAAGAACTTATGGTTGGGAGATAATATGTGCTTAGTTAATTTAGTTAAGTATAATCAGGAATGTTTTTTGTCGATATTTGGTGTTTTTGTTGCCAAGTGGGGAAAGGCTTTTGGTGAAGGTTTCAGTGAAAACTGTTTTGAAATATTTCCTCGTGAGAAATTTATTAAATTTAATATTTTTGACGAAATTCTTGAGAAAATTCCAGAATATGACCATATATTTATAGTAAGACCAAAAGCTTTAGGTGAAGCTTATATGTTTTGTTATTTTTATAGGGCTTTGGTAAAAAAATATAATGCAAAAAATCCCTGCGTAGTGGTATCGAACTTTGCTCAGCAAAGTTTATTAAAAGTCTTTGGTATTGACGCTGAATTTATTGAATTTGATATAAATAAAAAAAATCAAGCTCTCAAACAAAGACTTTATAGTTATAAAAGGCATATATTTCATATTTATCCAAATACGTTAAAAGAGTCAATGCGTTTATTTTCTGAATTTGAAGAGGGGATGACATATCCAGTTGCGTTAAAAAAGACTTTAGATTTAGAAAAATTTGATGAATGTGATTTTAAATTTGATATCCAGATAAAAAGTAGTGTAGGAAGAAAAATGCAAAGTATGGGATTAGATATAGAAAACTTGGTTGTACTTGTGCCAGAAGCTTTTACTATTGGTAGTCTTCCTCATTCGTTTTGGTTATCACTTGCAGGTGAGTTGCAATATATGGGATACAGCGTTGTATTTTCTCTTGCAAATAATGAAAATTTATCAATATTTACTCCAAATATATTTTTTGATATCGAAGAAGTTTTGTATCTTGCAAGTGTATCAAAAGGTATAGTAGCCTTAAGGTCTGGTTTATGTGAACCTATGACCCGTTTTGATTCGGTAATGCATGTTATATATACGTCTCATAGATTTAATAATGTTTCAAGTAGTAGAATGCTCGATTTTTCAAGATTAACAACTTATCCAATGGTGAATAATAAAGATATATTTGAGTATGATAAATCTGTATTAGATTATGAAACTCTTAAAAATAAAATTATTGAAGACTTTAAAAGCAGAATGGAGAATGAAGTATGAAAGTAGTAGCTATAGTCGCTTCAAGATATGGGTCAACAAGGTTTCCAGCAAAAGCTCTTGCAGATATCCTTGGCAAACCAATGGTCTGGTGGGCTTATCAGCAAACAAAACTGGCTAAAAATATAGATGAAGTTTATGTTGCAACAGACGATGATAGAATTGTTCAGGTTTGTAATGAATATAATATTCCATCAATTATGACAAAATCAACTCATCGTGAAGCTGCGAATCGATTACAAGAAGTCTCTGAAAAAATTAATGCAGATTTTTATATTCAGATAAATGGAGATGAACCACTAATTAATCCAGAATTAATATCTATGGTAATACCGGAATTTGTGCCACAGGATACAGAATTTGGAACCAATATTATAACAAAAATGCATAATCCTGTAGAAGTAATTGATTCCTCAAATATTAAGGTCGTATTTGATGAAAATATGAGAATGACATACACATCAAGAACACCTATTCCGTATCCGTATAAGTCTCTTAATTTTGATTACTACAAACACATTGGAATAATTGGGTATAACAAAAAAATGTTGGATTTTTACGCAGCAAATCCACCTGGAAGATTTGAACTTATTGAAGGAATTGCGACTTTAAGATTTACGGATTATAATAAACCACTTATGTTGAAAGAAGCTGAAAATGTTGTTAGCCTTTCTGTGGATACACCTAAGGATTTAGAAGTTGTAACAAACATAGCTAAGCAAAAGATTGAAAGTCATGAACTTCCAAGAGAGTTTTTAGATTTATTAAACAAATAATTTATAAAAAGGATTACTAATATGAGAAAAATCAATTTGTTAGATTGTACTTTAAGAGAAGCTCCAATTAAGGGATTGGTCTTAGGACGAAATTATATTAAAAAATTTATAAATGCATTAGAAGATTCCCATATTGATATTATTGAATGCGGTTTTTTGAAAAATATGCCGCATAATCCTGATAGTACAATTTTTCAATATGTTGAAGAAATTGAACCTTATTTGCAGAATAAAAAAGAGGGAATTCTATATGTAGCCTTAGTTGATTATGGCAGGTACGATTTAAAATATTTGTCTAATTATAATGGAAAATCTATTGATGGTATTAGAATTTGTTTTAAAAAAGAAGAACGTTTTGATGTTTTTGAGTATGCAAAAGCTATAAAAGCAAAAGGTTATAAAGTCTTTTTTCAAAATGTTGATACAATGAGTTATTCTGATATTGAGTTATTAGAAGTTATAGAAAGAGTAAACGAACTTAAACCATACGCTTATTCAATAGTTGATACTTTTGGTGCAATGTATGCAGAAGATTTAAGACATATTTATTCAATAGTAAATCATAATTTGGATAAAGATATTATTTTAGGTTTTCATGCCCACAATAATTTAATGCTTGCGAATGCAAACACTCAAGAGTTCGTAAATCTAGCCTGCAACGAAAGAGAAATTAATATTGATTCTTCAATTTTAGGTTGCGGGCGTGGCGCAGGAAACTCTCATACTGAGTGTTTGGTCGAATTTTTAAATAAAAAATTCGACCAACATAAAGATTTGGATTGTATATTAGATATTATTGATTACTTAATGCCTAAATTTATTCAAGAATGTGAATGGGGGTATAGTATTCCGTACTTCCTGTCCGGAGTTCACAGTTCTCATGTCTTTAACGTTAACCATTTATTGCGTCGCCATAATATAAAATCAAAAGATTTAAGAGCTATTATAGACAAGCTTGATGAAAAACAAAAGAAAGCTTATGATTATAAACTTTTAGAAAAAATATATGTCGAGCATTTTGATAGAAAGATTGATGATAGTAAATCTTTAGAAGAATTATCTATTGTGTTAAAAAATAGGGATATTCTGCTTCTTGTTCCCGGGCAAACTTTAACTACTCAAAAAGATAGTGTAGAAACTTTCATCAAGAAGAAAAATCCTATTGTTATTTCAGTGAATAATTTTATTAGTAAATTCAAATCTGATTACATATTCTTTAGCGGAGTAAACAGGTATCAAGATTTTATTAATAGTGAAAATATAAATAAATCTGATGCAAAAATTTTACTGACTTCAAATATAAAAACAGAAGCAAAACTCAATGAAATGATTTTTAATTATCTATCTCTAGTAAAATTCGGTTGGATAAATGTCGATACTTCTGCGATTTTAATTTTACGATTACTTGTAAAACTTGGAATTAATAATGTTTCAATTGCAGGATTTGATGGCTTTTCACAAAACAGCGAGTTTAATTATTATGATAATAGTTTAGTAACAACTACAAATAAAGAAGATTTATTACTTTTAACAAATGAAACTAAAGAAATGCTTGCAGATTTAAAAGATTCTATAAATATTAGTTTTGTGACAGATAGCCAGTATGCACGGGTGTTTGAAAAGGAGGGAGCCTTTGTATAAATATATTTTATTTGATTTAGATGGCACACTTCTGGATACAACACAAGGGGTTATTGACGCTGTTAAAATAACTGTAAAGCAGCATGGTTTTTCTATGCCGTCAGATGAAGTTTTAAAAACTTTTGTCGGGCCTCCTATGCAAAAATCAATGGCTGAAACTTTTAATCTGGATAAAGAAACAGCATTGCAGGTTGCAAATAATTTCCGTGCAAATTATAAAAAATATTCTTTATATAAAGCTGAATTATATCCAAATATTATTGAGATGTTTGAAAAACTTATTGATAAAGGTTTTAAAATCGCAATTGCAACTAATAAAAGTCATGAAAATGCTGAAGGTATTATCAAATATTTTGGTCTTGATAAATATTGTGATTTTTATATGGGCTCTGATTTAACTGGAAAACTAACTAAAGCTGATATTGTTGAAAAATGTATTGAGGTGTTGGGTGCTGATAAAGAGCAAACAGTTTTAATCGGGGATAGTGAATTTGATTTAGTTGGAGCCAATCAGGCCGGTATTGATTTTCTTGGAGTAACTTACGGTTTCGGTTTTAAAAATCCAAAAGCTATACAGAGTATCCTGTTTTTCAATAATGTACCAGCTCTGACAAATTTTTTAACTAATCAAAAGGAGAGTACCTGTATATGTTAAAAGAATTAAAAGAAAAAGTTTGTCAGGCAAATATTGAATTAAAAAGAAGCGGTATAGTAATTTATACCTGGGGAAATGTAAGTGAGATAGATTCAGATAGTCATCTTGTCGTAATAAAGCCCAGCGGGGTTTCTTATGACAAGATGACTCCAAGTGATATGGTTGTTGTTGATTTGGATGGTAATATTGTAGAGGGCGATTTGAATCCATCTTCTGATTTGCCTACTCATTTATATTTGTATAACAATTTCTCACAAATTGGTGGAATTACTCATACTCATTCTATTAATGCTACGGCTTTTGCTCAGGCTGGAGTAAATATTTCACCTTTAGGTACAACTCATGCGGATTATTTTTATGGTGAAATTTTGTGTACCAGAGATTTAGTAAATGATGAAGTAAAAGATGAATATGAGTATAATACAGGGAAAGTTATAGTGGAAACAATACGAGAAGTTGAAAATCCTTTGTCTATGCCTGGAGTACTTGTGAAATCTCATGGCCCATTTACCTGGGGAAAAGATTGTTTTGAGGCTGTACATAATGCTATTGTCCTAGAAACTATTGCTGATATGGCCTTGAAAACGACATTGATAAATACACAAGTTAAGAATATTCCAAATTATATTTTAAATAAGCATTATACTCGCAAACACGGAAAAGATGCATATTATGGGCAGGTGGTATAAGGCAAAAATGCACTTTCAGAGCTTATTTTACGCTTGGATGGTAGTTTATAGGTTAGTTTTTGTATGTAGTTAATCAAAAAAATAAGAAGCTTAAATTTTAAGCTTCTTATTTAGTATTTGAAAATATTGAAAAGTTTAAACAGCTTTACCCATATCAAATGCTTGTTGTGGATAGATTGTTTTTGTTACTTCATCTTTTTGCCAAACGCCGGTTGCTATAATTGCTCCTTTGGGATTTGCACCTGATAAGCAGTCCATTAAACCTTCAAATTCATTTAAAACTCTATCCATAGCATGTGGGTTTGCGTCAGCTGCGGTCATAATATAGTAAAAGTCTTTACCTGAAATATGGGTATAGCGCGCGCAGCATCTGTCAATTAATGTTTTTAATTGTCCGCTCATTGTGTAAAAATATACAGGTGTTCCAAAAACGATTACGTCAGCTTCTATCATTTTTTCTAAAATTTCTGTCATGTCATCTTTTTGAGAACAGGCAGTGTAATTATTTGTGTTACAAAAACCGCAGCCTGTGCAATAATTTATTTTTTTGTCTTTTAAAAATATTTTTTCAACCTTGTTTCCGGTAGATTCGGCTCCCTCTTTGAATTTGTCGCAAAGAATATCTGAATTCCCTCCTTTTCTTGGTGATGATGACAAAATTAAAACTTTTTTACTCATGATTTTACCTCAAATTTTTTCTACAAATATATTTTACAACTTGATAGTTGCTCTCAGTCAATAGGTTATCTTTAAAAATTTTATAATATAGCTACAAGCATGACTATGCAAGCTGCAATAAATGAAAACCCAACAATAATCCAATAAATAGGATATTGATTATTATGATTATTTTTAGATTTAATCGAATAAGATTGTTTTTTTAGAGCTGTGGATTTTTTGCTTTTGGTAGTTGATTTGCGTTTTGTAAATGTTTTTGATTTTTCTTTTTCTTCAATATAACGTTCGGTTAGAGATTTTTTTGATTTTTCTCCGGTGACGAGCAGTTCTGTATCATATCTTAGTTTTAGAATAGTTGTTTTTGCTTTTTTATTATAAACAGAATAATTTATAGCAACTTCAAATGCTCTTTGCAAGCATTCTAGCGCTTCCATTCCATCTTTTTTTACTTTAGCTGAATGTACTGATTCGTTTCCATGTTTTTTTAGGAAATATAAATCATTTATAAATTCTTTTTCTTGTTCAGAACCTCTGCTTTTATCTTTCAATGTTGCAAGCATTTCATCAAAGGTGTTTTCTGATGTTCTATTTTTCCCGAGAACTTTTTTGCAGACATGTTCGCCAAATCTACGTGTTTGTCCCATGCATTGTTCAAAGTATTCGTCTCTATATAGTTTTTCGGCTTCGGAAATTATATCGAATAAATTTTTATCAACCGGTTTTAGAAAATCAAAATTTGTAGCCATAGTTATAATGCTAACTTGAAGACTTTTTTGTGTCATCAATTAAAAAGTCTATTTCTGGATATAAGATAATAAGCGGCGGATTTTTCTGAAAGAAAAATCCGCCGTGTCCAAATAAATTTATTTATATTTTCGGTTTGTTATTTAGAAATTCTTCCTGGAACAACAACTCCGCCTTTTAAATTCTTTTTGTAGAATTCAACGTGTGGTTGAAGTACGCTATCCAAAACTTCAGGGAAAGAAGTTCCAGACATGATTTTTTCAACGATTTCTTGATAAACAGTAGCAAATGCTCTTAATTGAGTTAGAGCACCTGCTGCAGCTGGAGTTAAGCCCATTTTTTCAGTTTGTGCGGTTTCTAAGAAGAAAGCACCTGTAACTTCATAAGATTTTGTTAAAGCATCAATATAGCTTTCAGCGTTTTCTTTGCATACGCCATTATCTTGAGGAACAGTTAATGCAAATACTAATTTATTTGCAGGGTTGAAGTGAGCTTCTGCTGAGTGGTGCATTGCATCCGGAACTTTTGCTACTTGTTTTAATGTATCTTTTACAGATTCATTTTGCATTTGAGCGTGCCAGTAAACAGTGTTTTCAAAAATTGCACCCATATACTGATGTACTGAAGCTGATATTCCGTTCATTTTTGCATCAGCCCAGAAAATACCTTCTTTTAATGCTGTGTTTATATCTAAATCAGATGTTAGAGATTCTGTAGAAACTTCTTGAGCAGCATTTAGCATTGTAACCATATCTTCTTTTTTCATTCCAGCATAAGCTAAAGTGAATAATGCGTGATCATCAAATGCTGAGAATCTTCCGCCAACATCGTCATGAATAAATAAGTCGCCTAACCAGCCTTTTTCGTTTGAAGTTCTTCTTAATTCTGATTTTTCAGCGTTACCGTCGGTTACTGCGATAAAGTGTTTGTGCGCAGCTTTTTCAGCTTCTTCTTGAGCTTTTCCTTGAGCTTTGTATGCGTCGATAAGCATATCTAATACTCTTAGGAATCCGTCTTTAGTTTCAAAAGTTGAACCTGATTTAGATGCGATTAAAAAGTTAGATTCTAAAACATTATTATCTAATCTGTATAAAAATCTTTCTAAACTTGCAGAATCAACATCAGAATAGAATTCAATTTTATCGCCTTTAATATTTAGACCATTAATAGATAACATGTGTTCAACAGTATGTTTTGAACCGCCAATACCCATTACGCTAAGTTTTTTAGCTCCTGTTTGTGCTTTTAATTTCGCAGCTAAATCATAGATTTCATCAACTCTTTTTGCTTGTTCTGATGGTAAATTTACCCAGTTTAAGAATTGACCTTTTTGATTTGCACGAGAAGAAAATTCTTTTACAAATTCAGAAACTTTTGCTGAATATTTGCCAAAATCAACACCTGTAAATTTTGCAATTACATTTGAATTTTTTGTCAACATGATAACCCCTTTCTTAAGTTATAAATATTACTCTAATATTTTACTATAAAAGTTTTTATGTGAGTAAGTAATTTATAGTGCAAGCTGTGCTCCTACTAATATTCTATGGCTGTCAGGTTTACAGTCATTCTGGCAATAAATATAATTTAATATAAGTTTTAGTGCCTGCCCTTTTATATAATAATTTATGCCCGCAGTGTACTCTCTTTGATTATTGTCGCTGATTGTTTTGTCAGGGTCAAATTCATCATATCTGGCAAGGATTTCTAATTTTTTTGTTATGTGGTAACCAAGTGTAACATACCAGCCCTGACGACGTTTGGTAGTTAAACCTGAACCTCCGTTTGAACCATCTGAAGTTGCATATTCCATTCGTGTCCAGAACTTTTTGTATTCATAACCGACATAGGCTCCTCCAACAAAGTAATCTATTGAATTTCGTACACCTGAGACAATACCGCCGCCGGTTACAAGTTTTCCGTATCTGCCGTTGGTTTTTCCAAGCGGTTTTAAATTTATCCATCCATCAAATTCTACGCCCGGCATGAATTCTGAGAAAAATGTATCAGAACTGTATCCGCCAAAATCATAATCCACAAGTGAATAATCTCCTTTGACCCTAAGACCGACTTTTCTTACATTTGCAAGATTTCTTGATATTTGGGAACGGTTTACAAATGGGAGTGTGTATGGAGATTGTGCCCCCTCATAACCTACTCCCGGACGGGAATTACCAACTAAAATCGTGTGGTGCGGTATTCTGTGAGTTTCTATATATGCATCCTGAACAAATTGTTGTAAAAATGGACGGTTATGATTATGTGTTGGATCAAGCATTAATCTGAAGTTTTCTTTTCCGCCTCTAAATTGTCCGTCAAATAAAACGTTTATAAGCCCTACATTGAATTTTGTATCTGTGTCATCTCCATCTGGAATTGTTGTGTCAAAATTTGTTTGTACAACGCCCCAGGTGTGCAGGCTTTCCAGTGGACCTGATTCGAAATGTTTAGTTAGAGGTTCTTTAAACAGGCTGGATGGAGAATTGGTCTGTTCTATTTGAAGATTATATAAATTATGAGCTGTTTGAGATAATCCATTATAAAATCTTGAATGTGTCGATAATGAATTTGAATCCTCCAGAGTTTGCGGAGTTTGTATTGGAGGAATTTCAGGTAGTTTTTCATTTAATACTATTTTGTTCTCATCAATGTGCTTGGCATCGTTGATAACTTGTTTAGAAAAGGTATTGTCAAATTTTAAACGCACTTCTTCTTCCTGCTGTGCTAATTCATTGGCAAGAACTGTGTGCGTATTTAAAAATACTAAAATAAAAATAAATAAAATCTTTTTCACGGCCGGTGTAATCCTAATCTTAATTTATGAATTTTAAAAGTTTTGAAAAATAAAAGGCAGAATGTGTATTTTCTGCCTTTTATCCTATAAAAATATTAGTTTTGTTTTTTGTGGTCATCTCTTAAATATGCTGTCCAGAATAATAGTACTACAAATACTAAAGCACCTACAATGTTACCTAAAGTTACAGGTAATAAATTACTTAATAAACAAGATTTTAATGTCAGGTGAGAAAGTTGTTCTGTGGTTAAACCTGAAGCTGCAACAACTGCAGGAGTATGTTTTAAGAATAAACCGTTAGTTAAGAAGTACATATTAGCAATACTGTGTTCATAGCCGGAAGCAACGAATGTCATAATTGGGAAGAATATAGCAAATATTTTACCAATTACGTGTCTTGAAGATGAAGCCATCCAAATTGCAAGACATACTAACCAGTTACATAGTATACCTCTTGTAAAAGCTTCGATAAATGGTAAGCTGGCTTTAGTACACGCTGTAGTAAGTCCCATAGCTCCTAGTGCTTCATGAGAATTATGAGAACAGCCAGAAAGATATATTAATAATGCTAAAATTATTGAACCAACAAAGTTCCCAACATAGACTATTGACCAGTTTCTTAAAAGTTTAAGAAAACTTGTTCTTTTTTCAATTACAGCGAAAGTCATCATAACATTACCTGTAAATAATTCGGCCCCTGTTAATACAACCATCATCAAACCTGTAGCAAATGTCATTGCCCCTATAAGTTTTGCAAATCCCCAGCTTATATTTTCAGTACCGGTCATTACTGTTAGGGAAACTTGTGCACCAAATGCAATTAGTGCACCTGCTGCGATTGCAAGAACAAATGTTTTTGATTTTCTAAAATTTGCCTTTGTAGGCATAACGCTTTCTGCTAATTCGTGTGCAACATTACCCGGGGTAATACAATCTTTTGTGTCTAAATTTTGTGTTTCTGTCATTGTTTTTTATTATCTCCTTTTCATTTTTGACTTCACAACAAAAAGACTTCCCAATTTTTATTGGGTTTCATACTGGGCATATAGTGTGCTCGGTACAATAATCTTTAATTGTCCTAAAATAAAGAATCTCGATTAGATTCGTGAGTTATTGTATATCGTAAAATTTTAAATTCAAGAGGAAAATGTGAAAAAAATTTGTTGAAATTCTGTAACTATTGTTATACAAGTGTTTTCGCATAAATTTAATAATTGTAAAACATACACTTGACATTCTTTTTTGTTAGATTTAAAACAGTTTTGTTGATTATATTTTTGACCCGAATTTTATAATTAATTTTAATAGCTGTAACTATTGTTATTATTTATTTTGAGCCTTAAATTTGTCAATAAATTTCCCGTTTTAGATGTTATGAAAATATGGAAGATTTTGTTATGGAAACTTTTTTAGCAGGTATAATTATTTTATTTTTAAGTGGATTTGTTGCAATGTTGTTTGCAAATAAATACAAAGTTACGGTACTTTCAATATTGTCGTTTATTGCTTCAATATTGTGTTTGATACCGGCATGCAAAGTTTTATTTTGTGGTGAAAATTTCTTAAAAACTTTTAATTTTAACAGCATATTTGGTGCTGTTAATTTTGTAATTGATCCTCTTGCAGCATTTTTTATTATTGTAATTTCTGTAATGAGTTTAGTATCAATTATTTATTCTAAAGGTTATTTAAAACCTTATATTGAAAAGGGTAAAAATATAAATGGGCATTTGGTATTTTTACCGGTACTGGTTGGTTCAATGTTATCTGTTGTTACTTGCCAAAATGCTTTGATGTTTTTAATATGCTGGGAAATTATGTCATTAAGTTCATTTTTCCTTGTTATTTTTGAAAATGAAAAGAAAGATGTTTTAAAAGCGGGTATTAAATATCTTGTGTTTATGCATTTTTCAGTGCTATTTATTATGATAGCTTTTGCATTGCTTTCTATTAAATCAGGAAGTTTTGATTTTAATGCGTTCAAATCCGTATTATCAGCTAACGGACATCTAGCAGATGTAATATTTATATTATCATTTATAGGTTTTGGAACAAAAGCAGGTTTTGTTCCATTTCATAACTGGCTGCCTGATGCTCACCCAGCGGCTCCAACCCATGTCAGTGCAATTATGTCGGGTGTAATGATTAAAACAGGTATTTATGGAATTTTAAGAGTTCTTTCAATTATAGGAATTCCGTCTAAAGCTATAGCTTACGGAGTGTTAATAATTTCTGTAATTTCGGCTTTGTATGGGGTTTTATATGCTATTACACAGCATGATTTAAAAAGATTACTCGCATATCATAGTATTGAAAATATAGGAATTATTGGTATTGGTTTGGGTGTTGGGATGTTAGGTCTTGCATACAATGCTCCAATTTTGGTTCTTGCTGGTTTTGCAGGTGGTATTTTACATATCCTTAACCATTCTATATTTAAAGAATTATTATTCCTGTCAGCAGGTAGTGTTTACATAAAAACTCATACAAGAAATGTTGAAGTTCTTGGAGGTTTGATTAAATCAATGCCTTATACTGCAATTTTATTTTTAATTGGTTCAATTGCAATTTGTGGTTTGCCTCCGTTCAACGGATTTATCAGTGAATTTTTAATATACTTTGGTATGTTTAAAGGGTTATCTGTTCACAATTTCTTTGCAGTTGTTGCAATGATATTTGCAATTGCGGGTTTGGCTCTTGTTGGAACAATGGCAATTTTATGTTTCACAAAGGCTTTCAGTATAATTTTCTTGGGTATGCCAAGAAGTGAGGCTGCAGAAAATGTCCAAAATGATAATTCTTTATCAATGATTTTACCAATGGGATTTCTTGCAGTTTTAACATTATTGATAGGTGTTTATCCTCAATATGTATTCTGGTACATAAAACGTACAATTGTTTCAATAATTCCGATGACATCTCTTAATATTTTTGCTGTATGCTATGAACCTATGAGGTTGATGCAGACAATTGCAATTTTTGCTATTGCATTTGTAGCCTTTGTTACTGTTTTAATTTTACTAAAATTAAAATTAACAAGAGGCAAGATTGTAATGCACGAAACCTGGGGATGCGGCTATAACAGAGCTAATAATCATATGCAATATACCGCATCATCTTATGCAAGTCCGTTTTTATCAATGTTAAAACCGTTATTTAAAAAAGTTTTTGATATTGAAAAACCTAAAAAATTATTCCCTAAGAGTGCACATTTCAGCTTGCATATCGAGGATATTGAAGAGGCCTATGTTCTTGAACCGTTGTTAAAATCAGATGAATGGTTCTTATCAAAATTTGAATCAATTCAGAGCGGAAATATTCAATCATATATTAAATACGGATTGATATTCTTAGTATTAGTTATAATTGGAAGTTTATTTATAGGATAAGTTAAAAATGATAATGAAATTGTTGAATTTAATAATACTTTTATTTGTGCCGTTTTTGATGGCAGGTGTAATAAAGAAAACGAAATCTTTCTGGGGGGGGAGAAAAGGCCCATCTGTAATGCAGCCGTTTTATGATTTTGTAAAATTGTTGAAAAAAGATTTTGTTATCAGCAATACTACATCAGTTATATTTAAAATTGCCCCTGTTATTTCATTGGCATCAGTATTATTTGCAGGATTGTTTGTTCCGCTTGCGGCAGGTAGTGCTGTTGTTAATATTGCAGCAGGAATAATTATTTTTGCATATACTTTAAGTTTAGGCAAATTTGTTTCATTAATTGCAGCAATGGATACGGGCAGCAGTTTTGAAGGAATGGGAGCTTCTCGTGAGGCTTGTTTTACTTCAATAGTTGAACCTGCATTTTTTATGATAATAGCTTCAATTATGTTATTGAGTGGAAATTATACATTTGACAGTTTGAAAACAATACTTGCTAATGCTGGTAGTTATGGTGTTTTAATTACAATTTTTGCTGTTGTAGTATTGTTTATTATGGTTTTAATTGAAGGTTCAAGGGTTCCGGTAGACGATCCTGCAACTCACCTTGAATTAACTATGATACATGAAGTTATGATTCTTGATAATTCTGGAAGTGATTTAGCTTTGTTTACATGGGCTAATGGAATTAAAATGCTTCTAATATCATCTTTAATTGCAAATATGATAATCCCGTCAGGTATCAGTGATTGGTTATCAATTGTGTTGTATTTATTGATAATGTTTATAATTTCTGTACTTATCGGAACTGTGGAATCTGGAATGGCAAGATTAAGAATGTCTCACGTTTTTGAATTTATTTTTGTAATGAGTTCATTAGCTCTTGTTGTGTTCTCTCTTGTTATTGCAAGGATGTTTGGAGGTTAGTTAAATGATAAACGGATTTATAATACTTTTTGGATTAACAATGTTATATCTTGCTGCAACAAGTAGAATTATTGCACACATAAGACTTTTGATTGTTCAGGGTGTTCTGCTGTTTTTAATTTGCTGCTGCGGTATGAAGCATATGAACTGGTTAAACTTTGCGTTTTTGACAGTTGAAACTTTGATTGTAAAATCAATTGTTATTCCTTGGTTTTTGTATAGAGTTTTGAAAAAAACTCATTCAAACAGAGATGTAGCTGCAAATATTCCGCATTTTTATTGTTTGGTGATTGCGAGCATAATTCTTATGGCAGGATTTCTGGTTTCAAATTATTATGTATCTTCTGTAAAACTTATATCCCCAATGTTTTTTGGAGTTTCAGTTTCTACAATAATTATAAGTTTATGGTTAATTACTATAAAACATAAAATTATTTCAAATGTAATCGAGTTTATTACAATGGAAAACGGTATATTTTTGTTATCTCTTTCTGTTGCAAAAGAAATGCCTATGCTGGTTAATATAGGTGTTTTGTTAGATGTATTTATTGCGGTTTACATTTTGGGATTGTTTGTAAATGTAATTAACAAAGAATTTAAAGATTTAGAAGTTTCACATTTATCAGATTTAAAGGACTATGAATAATTATGATGATTAATACACTTTTGATATTTCCAATAATTGCCTGTTTGTTAATGTTATTTATAAAAAATAAAACATTTAACACATTTATGGTGAATGCATATGCACTTGTTCATTTTGTAATTACTGCATTACTGGCAGCAGGAATCGGGTCTCGTACCGGAATTCCGTATTTTGCAGTGGATAATACAAATCTGATATTTTTAATTGTGTTGTCACTGGTATTTTTGATGGTTGCAGTTTATAACACAGGTTATGTCAAAAATTTAGAATTTTCAGATAGAAGAATCAGAAATTATTCTGCAATGATTTTGATATTTGTTTTGTCAATGACCGGAACAATTTTAAGTACTGATTTAGGAATTGCGTGGATTCTGGTTGAGGCAACAACACTATCAAGTGCGTATTTAATTTATTTTAATAGAACAAAACACTCAATTGAAGCTGCATGGAAATATGTATTCATTTGTTCAATTGGTATTGCATTAGCTTTTGTTGGAATTATTTTGTTAAATATCTCAACAGGTTCAGTAAATACTTTGAATTTTGCGCAATTATACAAATATGCTGCAAATTTTGATACTAATTGGTTAAAGATAGCATTTATATTCATGTTATTTGGATTTGGGGCAAAAATGGGATTGGCTCCGATTCATTTCTGGCTTCCGGATGCTCACTCTGAGGCTCCGTCACCAATTTCAGCATTATTATCAGCTACGTTATTGAACTCAGCTTTTCTTGTAATTGTTAGAGTTTATAAAATAATGACCCTTGCAAATTGTATGGATTATGCAAAAATAATGCTTTTAGTAATGGGTTTCTTATCTTTATTTGTAACAGCAGTTTTTGTTTATCATATTAAAAATTACAAAAGAATGCTAGCATATTCTTCTATTGAAAATATGGGTATCCTTGCAATTGGTTTAGCTTTAGGCGGAATTGCTTATTATGCTGTTATTTTACATTTGATTGGTCATTCTCTGGCTAAAGCATCATTCTTCTTAACTTCAGGTAATGTTTTAGAACTTTATGATACTAAAAGAGTAAAGTCAGTAAGCGGATTGATGCAGGCTGATGGTAAAACTGGCTGGTTATGGGTTATTTCATTTCTTGCAATTTGCGCATTCCCAACATCAGTGTTGTTTATTAGTGAATTTTTGATGATAAAAGTTATGTTACTTGAAAAACATTATGCATTGTGTGTATTATTTGTTTTATTATTAACTGTTGTTTTATATGGTATTGGCAGAGTAGTTGTTAAAACTGCATTTGGTAATGTTAGTGAAGATAAAGCAAAAATGATAGAAGAAAATAAAAATAAAGTTTCAGTATTTATGTACATTCCGCAAATTGTAATGTTAATTATAGTATTTGTTTTAGGAATTTATATTCCAACTCATTTAAACAACATTATTAACTTAGCGGTTGCAGGATTTTAATATACAAGGATAAAATTATGGCAAAATGGATTACAACAAAAAATAATACAAAATTAGATTTAGGAAAAATTCCGGTTGTTCAAATTGATGAATTAAGACAGGAAATTATTGATTTAAACAAACGCCCGATTGCTTTTTTCGGTAAGGATTGGGGATTTGGCAATACAAGATTGTTTGTTGTTCTGGCAGATGATGAAAATTCGCAATTATATGTATCGTCAGCTGTTTTTAATTCTAATCAAAAATCTTATGAATCAATTACCCAATTTGTTCCATCATTTCATATCTTTGAACGTGAATTTTATGAACAATTCGGTATTGAACCTTTAAATCATCCTTGGCTTAAACCTGTAAGATTAAATCAAGATGATTATCCGTTTTTTGAGATGGAAGGTGAAGAAGTTCATCAGGTAGCAGTTGGTCCAATTCACGCAGGAGTTATTGAACCTGGACATTTTAGATTTATGTGTAATGGTGAAACTGTTTATCATCTTGAAATTATGCTTGGATATCAGCATCGTGGAGTTGAAGACTTGATGTTGAAATCTCCATCAAATCAATTAGCTGAATCTATTTGCGGAGATAGTGTTATTGCCTACAATACAGCATATTCACAAGTTATGGAAATCCTAAAGGGTATTACCGTATCAGATAAAGCACAATTAATTAGAAAAGCTGCATTAGAAATGGAGAGAGCCGCAATTCATATTGGTGATTTGGGTGCAATAGCTGGTGATATTGCATATTTGATGGGTGCATCTGTTTTTGGAGCAACAAGAACTCTTGTAATAAATACAATGCTTGAATTATGCGGAAGCCGTTTTGGCAGAGGTTTTATAACTGTTGGTGGAGTTAATTTTGACCCGTCTGATGAAATAATTGATAGAGCTATCAAAACCTTTGATAAAGTTACTAAAGATGTTGACAGAATGGTGAATACTATGCTGAAGAATTCAACAGTTATGTCCAGACTTGAAAAAACCGGTACCGTAAGTGAAGAAAGAGCTAGAGAAATTGGACTTGTAGGTATGGCTGCAAAAGCTTCAGGCGTTAATCTGGATTCTCGTTTTGATTTCCCAGATAAGTGGATGGAAGAATTGAAAGTTGAAACAAAATCTTTTAAACCTACAGGTGATGTTAATGCCAGATTTAAATTACGATACAAAGAGGTTATGCAGTCTCTTGATATTGTTAAAATAATTTTTGAAAAACTTAAAGAGTATAAAAATGAACCTGTTATTGTTGATGGTGTTGATAATGAATTGTCAAAAGATTCCTTTGCAATATCAATAACAGAAGGCTGGAGAGGTGAAGTTGTCCATATTGCAATGACCGATTGTTTTGGAAAATTGTCTAAATACAAGATAAAAGATCCGTCATTTAATAACTGGTATGGTCTTGCTCTTGCTGTTCGTAACAATGGAGTTTCAGACTTCCCTCTATGTAATAAAAGTTTCAATTTGTCATATTCAGGAAATGATTTATAAGGAATATATACTATGTTTGATACATTAAAATCTAGAATTTATCAAGGTGAACAATTTATAAAAGATATTCAAAATGCTCCAATGAGAGAACAATTTAGAGGTTTTCCGATTATTGAGAATGCAAAATGTTCTAGTTGTCAGAAATGTCTAAATGTTTGTCCGACCGGTGCATTAAAGTTGAATCCTATTTCAATTGATATGGGTAAATGTACTTTCTGTGGTGCGTGTAAAAATATTTGTGAAACTCACGCAATTGATTTTTCTAATTTTTATAAATTAACATCTACAGATAGAGAAAAGTTAATAATTACAGAAGATATGCCGGCTTCTGCTTATGAAAAAATTGCAGTAGAAGTAAAAAAAGAAATTACTTCTGTGTTTTCAAAATCATTAAAGTTAAGACAGGTTTCTGCGGCTGGATGTAATGGTTGTGAAATGGAATTAAACGCTTGTTCTAATGTAAACTTTGATATGGGCAGATTCGGGATTGATTTTGTGGCATCACCACGTCATGCTGATGGTATTGTTATAACAGGCCCAATTTCTGAGAATATGGCTTTTGCATTAGAAGATTGTTACAAATCCGTGCCAAATCCTAAAATTGTTATTCTTTGCGGTGCATGTGCAATTTCAGGCGGAGTTTTTCAGGAAAGTTCTGTGCTGAATAGAGAATTTCTTAATAAATATCCTATAGATTTATATATTCCGGGTTGTCCTGTTCATCCTTTGACTTTCATTAATGGGATATTAAGTTATATTCAGGATAAAAAATAAAATTATAAATTTAAGGCTTAACTTTTTTCATAATATAGGTTATTATATTAATAATAGAGCATTTACCGGAGAGTAAGAATATGAAATCAGTTAAAGAAATATCAACAGAATCAAAAATACTGGGAAGATTAAAAAATTATCCAGTATGTCTTGACCTTGTAAAATATTTGTTTGCAGATGAAGAATTGCAAGAAATGCAAGAGTATGCAAATAATGTATCTATAAGAAGATTAGGCTACAATGATCATGGACCTGTACATATGCGTCAGGTAGCTGCAAATGCTATAAAAATGCTTAATATTCTTCATGAATTTGGTATCCAAACATCTTTGGAACAAGAAGAAATAGGAACTTTTGAAGATAGTATGTGTGCAGTTATTCTTGCTGGTTTGATGCACGATTTGGGAATGTCAATCGGGCGTCAGGGACATGAAGAAATGTCATCGCTTCTGGCTCAGCCTATTATAGAAAGAACACTTATGCATATGTTTCCTGATGATTTGCACAAACGTGTTGTTATTCGCTCTGTTGCAACAGAAGCAATTATCGGTCATATGTCTTCACGAAAAATTCATTCAATAGAAGCCGGAATTATCTTGATTGCTGATGGCTGTGACATGACTAAAGGCAGAGCTAGGATTCCTATGGCAATAAATACAACACCTAAAGTCGGTGATATTCATAAGTATTCAGCTAATGCCATAAACCGAATCAGGATACATAGAGGTGAACGCAAGCCTATTAAAATTGATATTGAAATGTCAGGTGATGTTGGATTTTTCCAAATAGAAGAAGTTTTATTGCAAAAAATTGATGTAAGTCCGGCTAAACAATTTGTTGAATTGTATGCAGGGGTTGAAGGTCAGGAACGTAAGTGTTATCTGTAGAATAAAATCTTTGCCTGATTAGCGGATAAAAAATTATATGATTTAAAATAAACTCCTTTATGATAAGGAGTTTATTTATGTATGATAAAAATAAGAAAATTTTAATAGTAACAACAAATTATAGAGGGGACGAAAATTCAAATATCAAAGAAACCGGCGTTTATCTGGAAGAATTTGCAGTTCCTTATCTTGTTTTTAAAGAGACAGGATATGATATAACTGTTGCCAGTCCTGTAGGCGGACTTTCGCCTGTTGATGAAAGTAGTATGTCCTGTTCAAATCCGCAGGAGTGGGATGAGTGTATAAAAATTTTGCGTGATACAACAAGACTTTCAGAGGTTAATTATAAAGAGTATGATGTATTATTTTTACCGGGAGGTCACGGCCCTATGTTTGACCTTGCAAACGACTTACTTCTGAAAGAAATTGTAGAATATTTTTATGAACACTGCAAAATTCTAAGTGCAATATGCCACGGTCCTGCAGGTTTGATACTTGCTCAGGATAGAAATGGGGAATCTGTATTAAAAGATAGAAAAATAACATCATTTACAAACAAAGAAGAAAATATTGTTAAATTAAGTTCAGATGTGCCTTTTTTATTGGAAACCAGATTAAAGGCTCTGGGGGCTTATTTTGAAGATGGGAAGCCTTGGTCTGAGCATGTTTGTGTAGATGGAAATATTATAACCGGACAAAATCCTCAGTCTTCTCTTCTTCTTGCGGAGAAGATTGTAGAAGCCCTTTCTTAAGCTGTTTTTCCGGAAGCTGCGAAAGCACAACTGCAGTTATCATAAATACACAGCCCGATATTTCTTTTAGAGTCATTGATTCATGTAAGATGAGTCCTCCTCCGACCACAGCAAAAACTGATTCTAAGCATAAAATCAAAGATGCAATTACCGGCGCTGTGTATTTTTGTCCAAATATCTGGAGAGTATAAGCTACTCCGCATGTTAAAATTCCTGCATATAAAATAGGAATTTTACAGTTTATAAAACTTTGTAAATGTGGAGTCTCAAATAACAGCATCAGCGGCATTGATAGTATCCCTACAACAAAAAATTGTATGCACGAAACTTTTGTCGGATTAACTCTTTTGGAAAAATAATTAACAATAAGTATGTGTGCTCCATAGAAAAAAGCACTGATTAAAAGGGTTAAATCATATTTGTTAAATCCGGAACCATCATTTTTAAAACATAATAAATATAAGCCTATAACTGCAATAACAACACTTAATTTTATATTTCGGGAGAGTTTTTGTCCGAAAAATATCATAATCAAAGGCACGTATATTATGTATAAAGCTGTTATAAATCCGGCTTTACCTGCAGGTGCAAATTGCATGCAGTACTGTTGAATTGTCATTGCTGTAAATAGTGCAATTCCACAGCTGACACCGGCTTTGGTAAGTAATATATGCTGCAGATGTTTTACTTTTGGTTTTCGGTTATCTTTATGTATAAGTTTGACAATATATATAACTGGAATTAGGCTCAGCCCTCCAAGTATACTTCTTGCAAAATTAAAACTAAAAGGCCCTACAAAATTCATACCTGCTTTTTGAGCTACAAATGAAAGCCCCCAGATTAGTGCAGTTAATAATAATGCAAGATTTGATAATATTATTTTCTTATCCATAAATTTCCCTCTGGCATTATTATATATTTAAAATTGAAATTTTCCAAATTTGAAAAATAATTAAATTTTATTTAAGTTCTGCATAAATATTTTCTGCAAATGTTATGTCAAAATGTAATTTTTCAAATACGGTTTTTATGTTCTTAAGTGTATTTTTTCTGTCAGGAAAGTAGTCTTTACTAAATGGCATAAAGTATAAATCCATTGGTAATCCGCCATCATTGTTAGGGTAAGTATATTGTATATCAATGAGTTTTGCTCCAAGTTTTTCGTAAAAATTTGCTCTTCGAATTGTATTTATATCTTGTTTACTCTTTTGTTCAACTTCCAAATAGCAGCCGTTGTAAGAAAAATATTTTTTCATTTCGTTAAATGTTTTTGTGCCAATACCTTGAGAGTGATATTCTTTATTTATTGCAAAATAGTCAATTAAAATAGTGTTATCTTCTAATTCTAAAAAGGTAAAATATCCGCACTTATTATTATCATCATTTGTTATAAAATATACTTTATAACTTGGATTTTGAATAATTTGAGCAAAAATCTCTTTTGGTTTCATTTCACATTTAGGAAATTGTTTTTCTAATTCTGAATATAGTGTACCAATATCAATATTTGTTTTTTCAATTAATTTCATATTTAAATATTAATCCTTTAACTAATTTTTATAAACTTACTTTTTGGCTGTTTGCATATAGGGCAGAGGTAAGTATCCGGTTCTTTAGTCAGGTCGCCTTTGTATATATAGTTACATATAGTACATCTGTAAGCAGGACCATCATAAGAGTTTTCCGGAGTTGGTTCTATATAAGTCGGTGCATTTTTCGGGCTGGTTCCTTTTCTTTCAGCATGGTAATAAGCATACGTCATCGGAATATCATCGTGTAACATTTCGCCATCAATAATTTTACCTAAAAATATTGTGTGAGTTTCTGTTTCCAGTTCGTTAATTACATTACAGATTAGATAGCCTATAGAGTCTTCAATAACTTTAAGCCCGTCAATTGTTTTTGTTTTTATATTTTTAAATTTGTCGAAATTTTTTCCCGAGTGAAATCCAAAATTACTGATTATTTCATTGCTGGAATCGACTCCAAGTATAGATACTGCAAATTTTTTAGATTCGTGTATTGAACAGTTTGTAAAGTTGCTGTGGTTAATGCTAACTGCGATTGTGTCATATGAAACTTGAATTAAGCTGTTTGCAATACACCCAGCAGGTGTATCCCCGTGAATTGAGGTAACTACATAAACACCGTATGACAAATTTTGTAAAACTTTGTTATCCATATAAATCCACCCTAAATATAATTATTATTTTATATTATAAAGTTTTATATAATTTTTTCAATATGCCGTTTATATTATATCTGGTGAATATTAAAAAATGTAAAAACAGTTGTTCTTTTTATGCCTCATGCTGGCAAAAATATATTTTACGCGTTTTCAAACGAAAAGTTTAGAACAAAAAGGATTCCTTATATGATATTAAGTATAACAAATAATTATTATCCTAATATATCTAACAGAAACTTCTTAGTTAATAATAGAAATCTAAATAATCAGAAAACTACAGACTTTGCAAAATTAAATTATCCTTGCGATAGTGTTTATTTTACCGGAAAGTCTTTGCCGTCAATGTATTCATCTGTATTTGAGTATTTGTCAGCAGAAGTATTAGCTTCTCAAAAAAAATATCGAGTAGACGGCAGTATGCTTTCTGCAACAAATATCGGGGCAGCAGTAAAAAAATTGGTAGCTTCTGATAAATTTTGGGATGATTATAAAAAATCTCAAGTTGATAAAATTAAATGGAAAAGTTATATTCCTCAAGATATAAGAGAGTTTTCAATTGATAAAATTAATCAGGCTAGAGATGCAAGATTAACTCAATGGCGTGATTTTTTAAAAAATCCTGAAATTGCTTCTGAACCTGGAAAAGTAAGGGATACACAACTTGTTTCTAAAATTAAATCTGATGATTCTTTGAAATTTGTTATATGGAATTCTGTGACTGGAGAAATTAAAGATAATAATCGTCATATTCCTGTGCCATTTAATGAAAAAGCTCTCTTAGAAACAATTAACGGTTTTGAAATTATTAATCCTAAAGATAGGGCTGTTCGTTGTGCTGCTCCATCTTTTTTAGAAATTTATACACACAGGCTTAGAGATAATTTGCTTATGGATTTGAACCTGTCAGATAAGGATTCAGTTTGGGTAAAAATTCCGTCTATAAAACACGAGCCTAAAAATCAAGATTTAAATATTGCAAAACTTGAAACTCTTAGTTGCAAAAACTGGTGTACACGTTCAAGTGTTGATAAAGCAAAAGATGCATTATTAGATGGCGATTTTTATATTTATCTGGAAAGAGGAAAATTTAATCTGTGGGAGCCGCTGGTTGGAATGACAACGTCAAAAGGGCAGATTGACCAGATTCAAGGGATTGAAAATAATAATATTGTACCTTTAGGTTTGGTAGATAAAATTAAATCTTATATTTCTAAAAATAATTTGAAGTGTCGTTCTGGTATTGAAGATGAAGGTCCAAAAGCATCACAGGCAATTATGATTAGCGAAAAATTAAATGAAGTAAGTGATGTTAGTAAAAAATCATTTGCCAAAGCTATAAAAGAAAAAGATTCAGAGGCTATGTTTGGATTTCTGGGACAAAAAGTTCAACAGCTTGACGATGGTTTGTTGAGTATTGATAGTTACAAACCAACTTATACAATTAATCATAATAGTGGAATTTCTATTCCATACTCAATGTTTGGACTTGATGAAAATGACCTGCTGAGAAATGTTAAAGTTATTAATGGAAATCTTATTTTAGATAATAAAAATCCGTTGTTTAGTTCTAGAATTACTGAATTCCCTCCAAATTTGGAAACAGTAACCGGAAGAATTGTTTGTTCAAAAGCTCAGTATCAAAAATTTGCGGATGATATAAATAGAATAGCAGGGAATATTCCAGGAAAAGTTATTGTTCACTCGAATTAGTTTTTATGCTAAATTGATGATATGGCTGAATCAATTTTAACACCAAAGATTAAACCAAATAAACGCCAGCAGGAAGCAATTGATATCATTAAAGGTTCAGTTATGCTTCTGGCAGGTCCCGGAACCGGAAAAACTTTTACTGTAATTAATCGTATCGAAAAAATGCTGGCTGAGGGAATTAATCCATCTTCTATTCTGTGTTTAACTTTTTCAGATGCTGCGGCTTCAGAGATGCGTCAGCGCCTTATTAAAAAAATGGGTGTAACAGCTTCTTGTGTTGATATTTATACATATCACTCTTTTTGTAATGATATTATCAAAGAATATCCTATGCAATTTGAACTTTCTACAGATGTAAAATTGATTTCAGATACTGAAAAAATTGAAATAATGAAAGAGTGTATTGATGAAGCCGGGTTAGAATTTTTTGTTCCGACTCGTGCTGATAAATATTTTTTTACTAAAAATTTTATATCATATATTGAAAAATTGAAGACAAAAAGATTAACTAAAGAAGAGTATTTGAGTTTTATTGATACAAATCGGTCACTGCTTCCAAGGTATAAAGAATTGGAAAGTGAGATTTATGAACGCGAACAGGCAGGTAAAACTCAAAATAAGGGTAGATATGCTGAATTAGAAAAAATCAAAACTAATATCGAAAAAGCCAAAGAATTATGGACTTTGTTTGAACTTTATTCAAACAAAATGATAAATAAAAATCTGATTGATTTTTCAGATATGATAAATTTTGTTCTTACAGCATTTGAAGAAGATGAAAGTTTTTTAAAAGAAGTTTCCAATAAGTATAAATATTTTCTTGTTGATGAATATCAGGATACTAACGATTTACAAAATAGCATTATTTTTAATCTGGTTGATGGTAATGTTGAAAATAATATATTTGTAGTTGGTGATGATGATCAGATTATTTACGGGTTTCAGGGAGCAAAAAGTGATAATATTGAAAACTTTCTAACAAAATATCCGCAGACAAAAGTTATTTGTCTGGAAGAAAATAACCGTTCTACACAAACCATTCTTGATTTTAGTAATCTTGTTGTCAGTCAGGATTCTAACCGCCTTGAAAATAATCAATTTTTTAAAGAGAAGTATAATATTTCCAAAAAACTTACTGCAAAAAATCCTAAAATAACTGTAAAAGATAAAAAAATAAAACGAATTCAATTCGGAGAAGTTCTGCAGGAATTTAATTATATTGTTGATGATATTAAAACTCTTGTAGAATCTGAGTCTTGTCCGGTAAAAGATGATGGTAAAAAAGATTATTCACAGATTGCGATTATTGCTAAAAAAAGAGCTGAATTGCAGACTTTTGCAGAACTTTTGAAAGGTAAAAATATTCCATATCAAATTGATGAGGGGAAAAGTATTTTTGCAATTCGTTCTTCAATTCTTTTGTATTTTTATTTAAAAGCAATGAATAATCATTTACTTTCAAGTGATAAACTTTTTGGTTTGATGCTTTCAGAACCGTTTAAATTGGATTTGGAAGATTATAATAAAATTTTGCACGAACAGCAGCTGTTGAAGAAAGAACAGCCATCTGATTTTATTTCTTTGATGCGAAATCTTTCAGGCTGGAAAAATCCTCAAAAAATCGAAGAGTTTTTACAAACTTTTGAATATCTGAAAGTTTATGCGTCTTCAAATACTTTACGTAATACTATGGTTGAAATAGTTAATCGTACAGGTATTTTGACTTATTTCTATAAATGCGGGAATAATAGAACGGAAAATATACAGGGCATAAAGAAACTAATAACAGAAGCTTCAGATTTTCAAAATTCTGATATAACTAAAAATCTTGGTGATTTTGTAAAATATTTGGATGATTGTCTCCAAAATGAAATTGATATTAATCTTGATAAGGATTCCTCTGTTCAAAATGCTGTTCAATTGATGACTTATCATGGTTCAAAAGGGCGGGAATTTGAGTATGTTTATCTTCCTAATTTGGTTTCTTCAAGCTGGGAAGATTTCAAAATGCCAGGTGAGTACAAATTGATTACCGATGAAGTTCTGGATAAAGATGAAGCTCAGCTCAAAAAAGATTCTGAATTATTAAAACTCTTGTTTGTTGGAATTACCCGTGCAAAACATTCTTTAACACTTTCTTTTGCAGATAATAATAATGGAAAGGCGCAACAGATTACCAAATATTTATCTGAGTTTGCAAATTATGATTTTGAAGCCTTACAATTTGACTGTGATGCTCAAGATTTAACTGCTGAATTTTTCAGGAGTGTATCAACGGAAGTTTTTGATAATAAACGGGCTTTTCAACAGGAAATTGAAGAGCGGGTGAAAAATGTTGTTTTATCTCCATCAAGGTTGAATGATTACCTGTCTTGTCCTCGAAAATTTTTCTATGTAAAAGTTCTGGGAATTGATGTGGAAGAAGCTGATTGGGATGGCGCTAACTTTGGTTCTGTAGTTCATTCTTTATTAGAGAGAGCTGTGAAGTTTGCAAGAGAAAACGGAGAATATCCGAAATTAGAAGATATTTTGAGTAATTTTAATTCAGCTATGGATAATCAAAGATTTACAAGTGAAGCCCGTAAGGAAAAATATTTGAAACAGGGGCAGAATTTATTTTTAAGTTATTATCCGTATTTTTCTCAAATTTCGGTATCAAGAGTTGCTGATGTTGAATTTAATTTTTATGGCGTTGATGTCAATGGAGACTTGATTACGGGTAAGATTGACCGAATTGAGAAAAATTCTGATGGAACATATAGTTTGTATGATTATAAAACCGGAACGGCTGTTAGTGAAAAACAAATATCTGTTGGCGGAACTAAGGAAACTTATTACAATCAGCTTTGTTTTTATAAATATGCATATGAAAAATTAACAGGTAATAAAGTTTCTCAGGTTGGGATTATATACGTAGAAGAACATTCAAAGAGTGTTTATAAAACTTTGTGTGATGCGGATATGCAATATATAGAAAATCTTATTGAACAAACATATAAAAATATAAAAGCTTTGAAATTTAATCCAATAAAAGAAGACAGGCAAGGTTCTTGTAAATCTTGTGTTTATAAGCATTTGTGCCGTTTAGATTTGATATAAATAATACCATGGCAAAAAAATATATTTTTGAATTTTATAGAATTATATACATTTACGAAAGGAAAAATTATGCAAATAAAACAAACAAACAGCCAGAATTTCGGGGCTAGATTTATTAGTCCTGCGACAATAAAAATTAAAAACGATAAGGGAAGATGGATAAATGATACTGTAAATTTTATCAAACTTGATACTGCTAAAAATGCTGATGTTACAGCGCTTGAAGCTTTAGAAAGACTATGGGGGCGTAAAAATTTGTCAGGCGGTATGGCGGAAGAAGCAAGAATTCTTGGCGGACAGGCTCAAATTTATGCCTTAACTAACCAGACTGATAATTTTAAACATGTCAGCCCAAAAGATATTCTTGGTGTAATGAGTACTGATAAAATCTATAAGGCAAAAGGGGATGTTGAAATTTTTAAAATAGGTTCAGACCCTGCATTTGCCTATGAACAAAATCATAGACATCGTTCAATTAGACACGTTGCAAAAAGTATGCTGCAAGAGTTTGTTAAATTGTTGAATAAAAATAAAGATATAGATAATGTAGTTGTACATTCAGATTTTAATGATAGAAAATTTTTGAACAGAGTAGGTTTTAAACTTGTAGAAGATGGTCTGGCTCCAAAATATTCTATTAATAAAAATGAATTTTCAGAATTTATCGGCTAATGATTAAATTCCCGGAATAGAGTTGTTGGCTAAAATTAAGTTATAAAAAGGAAAAAGAGGTGGTAGTTCCGCCTCTTTTTGTGTACAGTTGTGGGTTGTATAATAAGGTGTTTTGTTTATTGTAAATTAAGCTTAACATTTATGTCGTGAACAATGACTCCTGTCATTGTTGGCAGATTGCTTGTTTTGTTCGTCACAGTTTCTGTAGCCTATTCCTGCGCGGTAGCCTGATATTGCATATAATAAAGGCAAGGATGGTTCTATCCATTTTAAACCTGATAATAATGACACTGTTGCGATATCATCTGTATGTAGTCCAACGTCTAAAAGTTCAGGTGTTCGGTTTTCTTTTTTGCAATCTTTTGAAATCATAGGATTGATAAGCTTGTTGCTTATATAATTTGCTATTGCGCTTCCACCAATAACGCCGGTCAAGATTATTCCGCTAACCATACCAATGCACCTTGTAGCTTTTGATTTTATGTTAAATTTTTCTAAGATTCCCAGTGCAGCTCCTGCTCCGATATTGCACATGAATATGTTTGCAAGGTACTGGTAGACTCCTTCTTTAATTTTGTTTGAAACTCCGGATTTCCAATTTTTTTCAGTAACTTTATCTGCTGCAATTCCTCCTGCAATTCCGCCAACAACAGGAATTGCTCCGTAAATAGACAGCCAGCCGATTTCTCTAAAAATATCTTTTGATGTAATGTTTTCAGGTGGTGGAATCAATTTGTTCAGAGTTTTTTTATCAAGATTTTTATTTAAAATATCAACTTCTTTTATTGATAATATATTTTCTTTTGCCTTGTTGAGAATGTTTGTTAATTTTTCTCCAACTTTATTTTTAGCCAGAAAATTATTTATAATTTCAGAGTTTTGAATTTTTAATTCGTTAAAAGTTTTTCCTGCAGGACGATTGGTTATATAACTGGCAATCTTGGGAGCCTGAACAGCTGATAACATAGTTGCCGCAAGTATAATAGTTGATTTTAGCCCTGTTTTTTTTCTGTCCTCCGGCGGAGTGTTTTTTAATTGATTTAAAATAAATGCTGAACTTGCTAATGTGAGTGCTGCAGGCACTTTTTTTTCAAATTTTGCAGTTAATAGCGGCTGGTCTAAATATTTTCCAACAGATGATATCTTTATCATTATTTTAATTTTTCCTTTTTGTATAATTCTAAAATTTCATTGTGTTTTTTACAGAAATTAGTGAAATTAGTCATTTCTTCCAGAATATTTTGAGTAATTATGTGTTCTATTTTGCAAGCATTTTCTCCAGCTTCAGCCTGTTCTATCCCGAGAACTTTTTCAAAAAATTCTTTAATGGTATGGTGTTTTTGGTATACGGTTTTAGCTTCTTCTAATCCATTTTTTGTTAGAGTGATAGCTTCATAGCTGTTATATTTTATTAATTCTTTTGAAACGAGTTTAGATAAAGCTTCCGATACAGATGCGCGTGAAATATTCATCTGTCTGGCTAATTCTGCACCTTTTAATGATTTATTTTGAAGGTGTGCTATATATATTGTTTCCAGATAATCTTCTAAACCTGAAGATAAAGTTTTGTTTTTTGCAGGCATGGTATACCTTTCTAAAATATTTACCTGTGTAATTGTAAGGTAAACCTAACACTTTGTCAAGCAAAAATTTAAGCCCCTGGAGTTTAACTCCAGGGGCTTATTTATAATATATTTGTTTAAGCTGCTAATTGTAATTTATCTTCAGGTTTAATCATTACGTGATAACCATCAGGTTCAAATTCTAATTTATTTAATGCCATTAACTCTTTTGTGTGTTTTAAGATTTCAGCATCTGTTGGTTTGTAATTAGGATCGTTGCTTAAATCTTTCAAATGTTGTTTTGCAATATTCCATACGCAGTCACCTTTTTTAACTACATAGTCTTTTGGAACCGGTTTGTTGCCAGGATTTTCTTCAGCTGGTTTTGTTGGCTCAGTTTTATCTTTATTTTCAGCTTTTTTATCTTTGTCATCAGTAACCGGAGGAGTTACAGGAGTTTGTTCCTTAGGTTGTTCTGTTTTTTTGTCGGCTGCTGGTGGAGTTTGACTTGTCTTGGTTGCGGTTTCATCATCTTTACCGGTAACTTTGTTGTAAATCCATGTTGCTCCAGCTCCAATAAGTGCGACAATGCCTGCTCCAATTGCTAATTTACCGCCTTTGCCTTTGAAGAATTTACCAACTTTACTAAAGAAGCCACTTTCTTTTTTGACAGTATTAGATAGTTTTCCTGCTTCTTTTGTAGTGTTTTCTACAGGCTTAAAATCTTCTCCTGCCTTTTTGATAAGTTCTTTTTCATTTATATTTTTAGTTGAACCTGGATTTAATTCTTCTGCCTTTTTTAATTCCTTATGAATGTGTTTGCCTGACGCAGATTGAGTTTCTGCTTGGTGTTCAGCTTTAGCAATTAAAGCTTTTGATCTGCTTTCCTTTCTTAATTCACCTAAGGCATCAGAGCCTTGTTGTCTTTTTTTGATTTCTTCTGCACTTGTAGATTTACCTCTACCTCTTTTTTGAGGTGCTTTATCTGATTGTTGAATATCATATTCAGGTAATCCTGCTTTTACTCTGTTTTCTTTTTCTAATTCGATTTGGAATCCTCTGCCAAATTCTTTTCTTGCTTGTTGTTGTTTGTTCCAAATGCTTTGATTTTTTTGAGATTCTGCTTTATTTGCATCTAAAGCTTTTTGTGTTTCTGATGTCAATTTTCCGTTGTTGTTAATTTTTTCTTGTGCAATTTGATTAGCTAATACAAAGCCTGATACTTTTGTCATTCTTAATTTCCTCCAATTTAATTTTTTAAATATCCCCTATGCTCTTATAAAGTATTTTTGTTTTTTAGAATTGACTTTGAGTATATTGAAAGTATATACTTTTAGTTACAAATCTTAATATTATTTTTTTTAAAGTTGCTTATAATAAAAGCGGGGCACGGCAAAAAGCCGTGCCCCGCTCAAAAATTATTTGTTCAAAATTTCTAAAAATCTCTAGGCTTAACTCCGTGTATCCAGTTTGATTCTATTTTTTCAAGGGAAAGCCCTTTGGTTTCCGGAACAAAGAAGTAAACAAAAATTATACATAATATTGAAACTGCTCCGAATCCCCAGAAAGTCCAGGCTCCGCCAATGCGATGTAAAAGTATTGGAAAACTGCTTACAACAAAGAAGTTAAAAGCAAAGTTAGAGACTGTACAGATGCTCATTGCGATTCCTCGTATTTTTAGTGGAAATACTTCTGAAACTAAAATCCAGCCAATTGGACCTAAACTCATTGCAAAGCATATTATATATGTGACCAGACTGCCGACTGTAACCCATTTTAAATTGTCTCCAAAATATTCTGCAAATTGGAATGCACAGCCAAGTGCCAGTAAGCTTAACATCACACCGGTTAAACCAAAATATAATAGTGGTTTTCTTCCCAGTCTATCTGTAAAGTACAATGCGACGATGGTCATCAGGAAGTTAATCACTCCTATTCCGGTGGTTGCGTAAATCGCTGTTATGTTGCTTTCAAAGCCTGCGTTTTTAAATATTGTTGGGGCATAATATATTATAGTATTTATACCAGTGCAAATTTGTGCAAACATGATACCAATACCAACAACAAATGGCATAAGCATCCATTTTTTAAACTGGAATTTCTTGTTAGTAGTGTGTTCTTCCAGTCTTATTGTTTTTTGAATATCTTTGATTTCTTTTTCAGTGTCAAGTTCCGGTTCGATTTTTTTAAAAACTATACGAGCTTCATCTTCACGTTTTTTGCTGATTAACCAGCGCGGAGTATCGTGCATAAAGCACATTCCAATAAATAAAATAAGTCCCGGCACCACTCCTGCAAATAGCATCCATCTCCAATTGTAAACTGCTCCTGCAAATGCTGCGTTAATAAAGTAAGAGAATAAAATACCTGCAGTTATTGCCCACTGATATAAAGATACTAAGGTTCCTCTTAATTGTTTTGGTGCAATTTCAGATAAATACAACGGAACAACAAAATTGACTATCCCTACAGCAAATCCTACAAATATTCTGGAAGCAATCAGAACATAAATATTCGGCGCAAAGGCACATAAAACAGAACCAATAATAAATATGACCGCAGTAGCCATAATAATTTTTTTTCTTCCGAATATATCTGCAAGAATTCCGTTAGTGGCAGCTCCTATTACAGCCCCGATAAGAACAGAGCTGACAAGTAATCCTTGAGTGGTGTCAGCCAGATTCCACGATTCATTAATGAATAGTAATGCTCCTGAAATTACTCCGGTATCATATCCTGATAATAGTCCGCCCAGTGATGCAATAATTGCTACAACATACAACCATAAATATTTCATATAAACCCTTTCTTAACTCTCTATTCATATTATAAACTTTTTTTTATTTTTTTAAACCCTGTAAATGATAATTTTTAAATCTCTTGCAAAAAAATAAAAAATAAATTATACTAAAACTGTTGTATTATAAATAAAAAGGAGTGGATAAAATGTTAAAACTCAATAATATTAAGAAAATCGGGGGGGGGTAACCTTTTAAAGCTTTACTCCGACAGTATTCTAAGGTCTTTAGAAATATTTATTTCAAATTGTTTTCCACATTCAATCTCGCACAGTCATTCTGAACTTGTTTCAGAATCTAAAATAAAGAGTCATACCAAAAGATTCTTCGGTCACACCTCAGCACTCGCATTAAACGGGACTCCACTACGTTCTTGCCTTCTGCTTGCGCAGGCTCAGAATGACGGATACAGTAGAACACATGTTTGTCTTCAAAACCAACCTGACTGTCATACTGAGGCTTTAGCCGAAGTATCTAATAAACAGAACAGTAATAAGAGATTCTTCGGTCGCCAGCTTCCTCAGAATGACCGTATGTATAACAAAGCCGCATTTACCCTTGCAGAAGTATTAATAACATTAGGAATTATAGGCGTAGTCGCAGCACTAACTATCCCCGGTTTGATGACAGCTTATAAAGCTCATCAATTACGTACACAATTTTTGAAATCTTATTCAACTGTTCAACAGGCATTTAAGCAGATGGAGGCTGATGATGTTTCTCTTAACCAATCTGATTATGGTTCAAATGACGGTATAAAATTTTATGAGGTATTTGCAAGATATGTTAAACCTGCTAAATTATGTTTTCGAAGTAATTTAGGGTTGCCTTGTTATAATTATTCGATTGATGCTTCGGGTGTGTATAAAAATCTTACAGGAAAGCTTAAAATCGCTAATACTTTGTTTGATGATGGACAAATTGCTCTTCTTGATGGAACTTTACTTTTATTTGAAAGTCCAAATTCTTCATTGACATTTGTTTTTGTAGATTTAAATGGCGCTAAAAATCAGCCTAATAGATTAGGGTATGATTTATTTGTTTTTCAATTCAATGATGGTGTTTTAAAAACCATGGGGGATAAGGATACTAAATATACTAATATGAATAGGTTTTGTGATAAGAATTCAAATGAGAGGGTAAATGGTATGGCGTGTGCTCAATTAGCTAAATCAGATTCTGAATATTTTAAAAAACTAATAAGAGAATTTAAGTAGCGGTTATAAAATAAAACGAGTTTGTTCCAATTTTAGAATATTCAAAGTGAAAAAATATTCTAAAAATCTCAACTAAATAGAGTATGTGAAATTTTTAAAAGCTTTATATACTAAATATGGAGAGAGGAAAAATCTATGTTAGCACAAATTGTAAGAAATAATTTAAAATCAATTCAAAATTTGGAAATGAAAACGAAAACAAGAAAATTTAGCAGCTTGTTTCAATCTGACCCTACAATAACTATAGAAGAAGCTCCAATTGAAGAAATTTTGGCGCAGACTAATTTGGCAGAATATATTAAAAAGGAAGATGAGATGGAAATTGTTGATGCAGTGGAAACTTCTGACGATGAAATTTCTGAATATATTGTAGAAAATCCAAATGAAGTTGTTGTGCAATTTCCTTTAGTTCCAAATATTGAATTGAATGAAAAATTGCCGTTTTTCAAATCATTAAGTTTAAAATTGGCAAACTTATAATTCTGATATAAGTTGGATGTGAAAAATGAGGATACTTTTGTGTCCTCATTTTTTTTGCTATATTAGTTTCAGATTAAATTACAAATTAAAGAGGTTAGATATTTTGGCAGAAATTAAAGAAAAATTATTAACGTTTAAAGGAGATTTATTTGGCGGTATTATTGCTGCAATTATAGCATTCCCGCAGGCTTTAGCTTTTGGGGTGGCTTCTGGCATGGGGGCTGCTGCCGGTATTTGGGGTGCTATAATTTTATCTTTAATTGCCGGAATTTTAGGATGTAATTTACCTTTAGTTTCCGGTCCTACAGGCCCTACGGCTATTATTATTGCGACAATTGTTGGTATGGCATCAGGAAATATGACTTCTGTTATTACTATTCTGGTTATGGCTGCAATTTTTCAGATGATAATTTCACTGACATCGATTCCAAGAATGATAAAATATGTTCCTTATCCTGTTATTTCAGGTTTTTTAACAGGTATAGGGCTTATTATTATAATACTTCAGTTTGCGCCGTTGCTTGGCGGAGTTGCTCAATCTTCTACGATAAAAGCTCTGATGAATTATCCTCTGGTTTTTGCAAATATTAATTTGCATGCTTTAGGATTAGGCGGTGTAACTTTATTGATTTTATTTTTTACTCCTAAAATTATTTCAAAATTTGTTCCGGTTCAACTGTTGGCTTTGATTTTAATGACAGGTATTGCTTATTGTTTTGGATTGAATGTTGATAAAATATCTTCAATTGTTTTTTCTCTGCCTCAGTTTCAGATGCCTCATTTTACTATAGATTTAATTATGAGAGACATTCCAACTGCTTTAACTCTGGCTTTTATTGCTACAAGTGAAAGTTTGTTGACCGGAATTATTATGGATTCTTTGACAAAAGTTAAACATAATTCAAAGAGGCTTGTTATGGCTCAGGGGTTTGGAAATTTGTTTTGTGCAATAACCGGTTCAATGATGGGTGCTGCTGCAACAATGAGAAGTGTTGCGGCTGTTAAATCCGGAGCTAAGACAAGGTGGGCTGCGATCTTAGCTTCAGGTATTCTTGCGCTGGTATTATTTAAATTTACTTCGTTTATTTCTCAAATTCCAATATGCGTACTTGCAGCTATTTTGATAAAAATAGGGTATGATATTTTGGATTTAAAAGTTTTGAAAGTTTTAAAATATGCTCCAAAAGATGATTTATATGTCTTAATTGCAGTATTATTTCTTACTGTATTTTATAATCTTATTTTTGCCCTTGGAATTGGTATAATTCTGGCAGCACTTTTATATGCAAAAAGAATTGCAGATGATACGAATGTAAAAATTACTCATTATAATCATTTGGATTATACTCCATATGAGGCAAAAGTTGAAAAAGACTCTCATTATAAGATAAGAATTTTGCATATTGATGGACAATTTTTCTTTGGTTCAATAACACAAATTGTTTCTCATTTTGATGAAATGCTTGAAACAGAATATATTATATTAAATTACAGTTCTAATACAGAACTTGATATGTCTGCCATTTTTGCACTGGAGGATATTATTGTTAGGCTGAGAGACCAGAAAATAAAATTACTTCTTGTTATTCCTGGTGAAAAGGTGCATGAACAGATAAAATCTCTTGAAGTTATTTCGCAGCTTGGTGAAGATTCAGTTTTTACAGATGAAAATGATGCAATTACTATGGCTTTGTCAAATTTAAATTTTGAAAATTCTAAAGGATAGTTTTTCAAATATTTTTTTTATGTTATAAGAAAAATCTGAAGACTATGGAGGTTTTATGAAAAAAAATTTACCGGGAGTGATTTTCTGTTTTGTTTTTGCGCTAATTGCTTATTTTGTATGTAAATATGATTTTTTTAAGACTATTAATTTAAATTCTTTAACTTTAGCAATTATCGTAGGTATGTTGATTGGAAATTTATTTTTACGTTTTATCCCGAGGAGTTTAAGATATGGTATAACTTATTCCGGTAAAAAGTTATTAAGATTGGCAATAATTTTGTATGGGTTTAGAATTACTTTTCAGCAAATTTTTGCAGTTGGTGGACAGGGGTTAATTGCAGATATTTGTATGTTGACTACAACCTATTTACTGGGATATTATCTTGGAACAAGAGTATTTAAATTAGATAAAGATTTGTGCATGTTAACGGCTATTGGTTCTTCAGTTTGTGGAGCTGCAGCAGTTTTAGGGACTGATTCTATGTTAAAAGCTAAATCTCATAAGGTTTCTTTAGCTGTTTCTACGGTCGTATTGTTTGGAACAATTTCTATGTTTTTATATCCATTATTGTTCCGTTTGGGGCTTTTACCGGAAAATGTGTTTGGTATATATATTGGTTCTACGGTGCATGAAGTGGCTCAGGTTGTGGCTGCAGGGAGTGCAATTTCTCCTATTGTTACTGATACCGCTGTGATTGTAAAATTAACGAGAGTAATGATGCTTGTTCCGTATTTATTTATGCTTGGATGCTATCTTGCTAAAAAATCAAATACTGAAAGAACAAAAGTTCCGGTTCCTTGGTTTGCAATTTTATTTGTTGTTATGTGTGGCATTAATTCTATGAATATTATACCACCTGTAATTACTTCAAGTATTGTTGAGTTTGACGTATTATTGCTTACCATTGCAATGTTTGCGCTTGGAGTAGAAACAAATTTTGAAAAAATTAAGGGGCTTGGTTTGAAACCAATTTTACTGGCGTTGATTATGTTTATTTGGTTAGTAATTTTTGGATGGTTTATTACACGTTTGTTTGTGTAAGATTTTTTGTGTTAATATTGTAGCAAGAAAAGGAGATGTGTTATGTTTCAAGTATATACAGCAAAAGATAAGTCTGAATTATCAAAAAATTTAGTAGGTGAATTTAAAGATTATGATGAGGCAATGGATTTTGCGGAAAAATCTATTGAGGGTAAAGAAGGACTAAGATATATTGTTGAGGAAACAAATGGCTGTGTAAACAGTTATGGTGATTTGATTGCTACCGTTGTTGCAGAAAGCGACTAATCATTTATTAAATTAAGATTGAATTTTTATAAATAAAAAATGAGCCGGGTTGTAAAACCTAGCTCATTTTCATTTTCTCCAGAAGTTTGGTATATTTTTTATAATCTTTTCCCCAATTATGCATTGATTCAATTACAGGGCGGAGGCTGTATCCGACGTCTGTCAGTGTGTATTCTACTTTTGGCGGAATCTGCGGGTATACAGTTCTTTCAACAAGCCCTGCTTCTTCGAGGTTGCGGAGTTTTGAGGTCAAAACTTTTTGTGTTATTCCTGTTACAGACTTTTTTAATTCGCCAAACCTTTTTGTTCCATTTAGAAGCTCTTTTATAATTAGAATTTTCCATCTGCATCCTATCATTTTTAATGTAGCTTCAGTAGGGTTTTTAGGTAGGTCTTTAAAGTTCATAAAATCTCCATTAGTATATTTTAGTTACTATAGTCTTTTATTATACTAACATGTCTTTTATTTCTTAACAAGTTTGTTAAGTGTTCTAAATCCTTATAGTTATAGCAATGAAAACAATTCTTCTCTGGTAAAGTGTTGTTCTTTAACTTTTGCATATTCATAAGGCAGAATAAATGAAATGTATTTATCTGTAGCTTTTTTATCTGATGATATTATTTGTAAAATTTTATTTTTATCAAAATGCGGCATAGAATTGAAATCAAATTTTTTCAATAAATCTTCACATAAAAATTTGTATTCTTTATCAATTAAATTTAGTTTTATCGCAAGATTCAGGGCATAATATATTCCTTCTGCAACGCATTCGCCATGGGTATATTTTTTGTAGTTTGTGATAGTTTCAACTGCGTGTCCGTATGTATGACCAAAATTCAAAATTTTGCGCAATCCGCTTTCTTTTTCATCTTGCTCTACTACTGAAATTTTTAAACTTATGCAGATTTTTATAAGTTCAATCATTGTAAGAATATCTTTAGATAGAATTTTTTTATAATTTTCTGTTAAAAAGTTTATTAGAGAGTATTCATTATTTTGCAGACAGCTGTTTTCGATAAATCCGTATTTTACAACTTCACCAAGTCCGCTTTTAAACTGGCGTTCATCAAGAGTTTTTAAGAAATTTACATTGATAAAAACAGCTTTTGGTTGGTAAAATGCTCCAATTAAGTTTTTGCCGTATTTTGAATTTACTGCAACTTTTCCGCCAACCGAGCTGTCTGTGCAGGCTAAAAGAGTGGTTGGCACCTGAATAAAGTTTATTCCCCGCATATAAGTTGATGCTGCAAACCCGGCAATATCTCCGATAACCCCGCCGCCTATTGCGATAATTGCGTCTTCTCGTGTTAATTTTTTTGATAGTGCAAAGTTTAAGATTTTTTTATAGTTTTTAAAGTTTTTTTCGTTTTCTCCATCTTTTAATATAAATATTTTATCTTTTGGAAAGTCTAATGTTTTTGAATATAATTTATAAACTTTTTTGCTGAAAATTACAATATAATTTTTATTCCCAATTTGATTCAGGATTGTAAATTTTAGATTTTCTATATCATCATTATTTATAATTATCGGATAAGATAGATTTTTTTCTTTTATATTAACTTCTAATTTTTCCATTATAGAACTCCTAAAATTTCTCCCATTATTTCATTCGGATTTTTGTTGTCTGTAACAATAGTGTGATGTGCCAGTTCGTAATTTTTTTGTCTGCCGGCTAAAATTTCTGATATTTTATCTGTTGTCATATTATTTTTTAGCAGCGGTCTTTGAGTGTTATTTTTTATTCGTTCAAAAATAATTTCCGGTGTTGTTTTCAAATATATAACGATTGAATTATTTATCAATAAATCTCTTGTTTCTTTATTTTCAAAAGCTCCGCCGCCGGTTGAGATTATTTTGTTTTCAGAGTTGAAAATGTTTTTAATTGTATTTTTTTCAAGGGTTCTGAAATGTTCTTCTCCGTATTTTGAAAAGATTTCAGAAATGCTCTCACCTGTCTGTTCTTCGATGGCAGAATCAATATCAACAGATTCTAAACCCAGTTTTTTGCCCAAAAGTTTTCCAAGTGTAGTTTTGCCCGAGCCCATCATGCCTATGATTGTTATTGTCTTCATAATGTAATAATATCTTAAAATTAAAAAAAATAAATATATTTAACTTTTTTGACTTGTTTTTTTGATAAGGTATGATGAATTAAAAAAGAGGTTTGAATTTATGTATAAAAAAATAATATCGTTATTAATGCTGGTTATGTTTGTTTGCTGCGGTTGCGTGAATAAACAGGATGAGCCGTTAACGAATGATTTGAATAATATAATAAAAAGAGATAAACTTATTGTCGGTGTAAAAACTGATACTTACCCGTTTGGGTATATGGATAAAAAAGGTCACTTTGCCGGTTATGATGCTGCATTATCCAGACTTATTGCACGTGGTATTCTTGGCAGTGATAAAAAAGTTGAATTTGTGCCTGTTACGGCTTCAGATAGGATGATGAAGCTGTATTCCGGAGATATAGATATGATAGTTGCAACAATGTCTATTACTCCAAAACGTCAGGAAATTTTGGATTTCTCGAATCCGTATTACACCGCAGGTCAGGCTGTTCTTGTTAAAAAAGGAAGTAAAATAAAAACTCTGAGAGATTTGAATGGCAAGCGTGCAATTATTGTTTTTGGCTCAACCAGTGAACGAAGTTTGAGAGCTGCAGTTCCTAATGTTGGTATAAGAGGATATAAAACCTATACAGAAGCTTTTAAGGCTTTGAAAAATGGCAAAGCTGATGCTATAGTATCTGATGACACAATTTTATTAGGTTTGGTATTAAAAGATAGTAGTGTTGAACTTTTGCCAAAACGTTATTCTAAAGAACCTTATGCCGTTGCTTTCAGAAAAGGATCAGAATCAAAAGATTTAATAAAAGCTGTAAATAATGTTATTGATTTAGAAACACGAAACGGCAACCTTAAAAAAATACAAGAAAGTTTTGGAATTAAATAGATTTCAAAAAATATTTTTTAGCTAATTGAATTTCCTGAGATTTATCCATCTCAGGATTTTTAATTTTTTCTTCTAAAATAAAATCAAAACATTTTTGATATTTGATAGACGGTGATATGCCAAGGAGCTGCAAATCGTTTCCTGTAATTTCAAGTTTTATTTTTTGTAAGTGTTCCAGATATTTAGCCGCGATTTCGTAATTTACTGTGGCAAACATTATGATACTTTCGAGATTTATTCCTTCAAAGTTTTTGTAAATTTCAAAATCATTATTGAATATTTTTTCTTTTAAATTTTTGAAATCATCAACAATTTTTTTCTCTTGCTTTGTTAGTGGCAGAGTAGAGATATCAGGCAATAGTCCGACATATATTATCCAAATATTTTTTGGTTTATGTGTTTTTATAATTTCTTCCAAATTTACTTTTGGTAATTCAAATTCTTGTGGAGCGATTAGTTTATAAATTTTTTGTTTTATAAATATTTCAAAAGCTTTTTGAGAATTAAGATTGAATGTTTCAATTAATTCTTTTTTTAGTCTTTTGTATGACATATCATAATTGATATTTTTAAGGTATTCATCTTGAAGTTTTTTTGTTTGCGGTTCAAGTTCAAATCCAAAGCGTACTGCAAATTTTAAACCTCTAACAATTCTTGTAGGGTCATCAATAAAACTATTGTTGTGTAATGTTCTAAGAGTTTTGTTCTTAATATCTTCTAAACCCCCTGTGTAATCAATGATTTCTCCGGTGAGAGTTGATTCAGCCATTGCGTTAATTGTAAAATCTCGTCTTAGAACATCATCTTTCAATGAGCAGCCTATATTTCCCACAACAGGAAGATGACCTTTTTGTGGATAGGTTTCGCATCTTGTAGAGGCTATATCGATTTCTTCTCCATTAAGTTTAATCCTTACTGTTCCAAAAGGTTCGTTTACTTGGATTATTTCAGCATTAGGTATTGTTTTTGCAAATTCAATTGCATTTCCGACATATGTTATGTCGATATCAAAACTTTTTTTGCCTAAAATTTTGTCTCTTATAACTCCGCCGATATAAAACAGGTTTTTATCATGTAAATTGATGATGTTCATACGTTGATTTTAGCGTAAAATGGTATAAAATGGAAGACAATAGTTTTTAATAATAAGAAGGAAAAGCATGTTACAGGAAGCTACAAAAGCACTTAATTCGGCATTTAATAACAGTTTTATAAAGAAGTTGAGCCAGTATCTTCACGATTGTGTAAGAGAAGAAGTAAAAAGTTCTACATTCCGTAACCTGAAAGGAGATAAAGATAATAAATGGATTTTCTTGAAGGATAATGAAACTCTTCTTACACAAGGTCTTGAATATTTGAAGTTAGACGGTTCAAACCCTAACCTGACAGAACTTATGATTCAAAGTGACTTGAGTACAAAAGATAAGTATTTGATTTATGGTTATATGTTTTTGGTTGGACGTAACGGCAAATCAAAAAAACGCAATGAATTTTTGACTCCGCTTTTGTATGTTCCATGTAAATTAGAACGTAACGGTGTAAATATAAATTGTGTAAGACAGGATGATATTTTGTCTTTGAATACCGGAGCTTTAGCTGCACTTCTGAAAAAAGGCGATGATGATGATGAAGTAGATTTATTTTTGGAGGGCATTCTGGATGTTGTACCAGAACTTCCTATTACAAAAGAAAAAATGGATATTTTTCTTACAACATTAAAATCCTTAATCCCTGATATTGAAATTTCTCAGGATTCATCTGACGATGCGGATGAAGATAATGTTGAAAAAGATGAAACTTCGTCTAAAGATTTGTCTGAAACAAAAATTACAGGCGAAAATATGGATGAGATAATTGATGATGAAATTCAGGAGCAAAAATCTAAACCTGTTGGTGATATCAAAAAGCTCTGTGTAACATATCAAAGTGCAATTATTTTAACAAAAAGACCGTCTGTTACAGCAGGTGTTTTGCATGAGTTGATGCAAATTGCAGAAAAACCGAGCGGTGTATATCGTGAAACTACATTGAGCGTAATAAATGATGAGTATACCCAAACTCCAGACAAAAGTATTTTGCGAGATACAGAGGAAGAATTTTATCCTATAACCCCTCTTTCATTGAGTGATTCGCAGGAAAAAGTTATTAAAAATATTGAAAATAGTAAATTTGTTGCTGTTCAAGGGCCTCCGGGAACCGGTAAATCTCAAACTATTGTAAATTTAGTAGCACATTTAATCGCAAATGGCAAAACAGTTCTTGTGGCTTCCCGTATGGATAAGGCAGTAGATGTTGTGGCGGATAGATTAAATGAACTTGGAGCTCCGTATCTTGCCTTAAGAGCCGGACGTATGAATTATCAAAAACAACTTAGTTTAAAATTGCAGGATTTACTTTCAGGTAAAGCAGATTTAGACGATGATGTTGAAGATTATATTTTTGCTGATGTAAAAGATATGAGACAACACTTAGATTGTATGCGTGAAACTGAAGCTAAGTGTGAAAAAATAATTAAACTGGAAAGAGGCTGGCATGATTTGAAAGCTGAAATTCAGCAGCAGGCAGTAAATGTCGGGGAGCTTCAATATATCAAAAGAGCATTAAAAAAATCGGAAATTGATAATGTATCGGATGTTATAAAAACTTTGACTGCTAATATGGAAAAATCAGGATTTTTTGCAAGTTTTGCGAATATGTCAAGTTTAAGGCAGTTAAAGAAAATTCTTGATATCAAAGATTTTGAAGTTGAACCTGAAAATCTTGACAGGTTAAAAGTTGAACTTGATTTTATTACTCAAAAGTGGAAACTGCGTAAAATAGAATCTGATATTCAAAAAACAGGGAATCTCCATGTGATGATGGAACAGATTCGTCAGATGAAACGCAAACAAAATAAACTTGCGGTAAATATTTTAAAAAGTACAAGACGTGAGGCAATAAAAGCTCTTTTACGAGATGAAAAGAAAAGACGCAGAATTAAAGTTCATGCGATGTCTCTTGTTGAGCGACGTAAAAATCTTCAAAGCAGAATATTAGAGGAAGAAGATTTTAAACCTCTATTGGAAGCATTTCCTTGCTGGTGCGTGACTACTTATGCTGTATCAGATTCATTGCCTTTAAAACCGGGCATGTTTGATGTTGCAATTATTGATGAAGCTTCTCAATGTGATATTGCGAGTTGTTTCCCTATAATGTACAGAGCGAAAAAAACTGTGGTTGTTGGGGATGATAAGCAACTTCCACATTTGTCATTCCTTGAAAAAGCCAAAGAACAATCTTTCTTGAGCCAGTACGGAATTCCTGATAAATATCAATTGATGTGGAGATTCAGAACTAATTCAATGTTTGATTTGGCTGATTATTATTCAATGAATTCTGTTATGCTTGATGAACATTTTAGAAGTCTTCCGCCAATTATCAATTTTTCAAACCATGAGTTTTATTCTGACAGAATTCGTGTGATGAAAAAGGATTCAACAGAAGATAATGTTCTGGATTTGATTACTGTTCCGGATGGTAAGGTGGATGCGGATGCAACAAGAAACTTACCTGAAATTGAAGCTCTTGTTAAGACGCTCCATGAAATTATTATTGAAGATGAACGTAAAAATCCGGAAAAACCTGTTACTGTTGGTATAATTTCGCCGTTCAGAGCTCAGGTTGAACAATTAAAAATTTCAGTACCAAAAGTTTTATCTGATTATATGATTAAAAAACACCAGATAGAAATCGGTACAGCTCATACTTTTCAAGGGGATGAACGAGACATTATTCTTATGTCCTGGGCATTTGCTAATAATTCATATCCGCAAAGTATTACATTCTTACAGAAACCTAATTTATTTAACGTTGCGATTACGAGAGCAAGAAGTAAATGTATAAATTTTGTATCGCATGATATTGAAACAATGCCAGAAGGTCACTTTAGAAATTATGTTTCTTTTATTAAGCAGTATCAGGAACGTAAAATTTCTCTTGCTAATAACGAAATAGATGAAAATATATATAAAAATAAGCTTGAAAAAGAGATTGCAACTGCAATAAAAAATCTTGACCATAAAGTAATTGCAGGAGCTGATATTGCAGGGCTAAGTGCAGATTTACTTGTTGATGATAGTTTTATTATTGAAATCGACGGGGTTGAAGATAGCAAAAAACAAAGTATTTCTAATATGAAAAAACAAGCTATCCTGGAACGCTGCGGATTTAGGGTTAAACGTATTACATATAGAGAATGGCAGTATTCAGCTAAAGCCTGTTTAGATAGAGTTCTTGCAGAAAGTTAGATAACAAAAAAGCGGATATTTTCCGCTTTTTTGTTATTAAAATGATTGGTATTTGGGTTCCTCATTATCATTGAGAGTTGGCAGATTATAGCCTCTTTTATAATATTGTATGGCATCTTTTTTCCCTGAAATCAATATGAACGTTTTAAAAAATTCTAATATTTGATCAATATCTTCTTCCGGTACATAACGAGGAGATAGTGTCATAGAAATAATTTCAGGTCTTATATTTTTATTTTTTATTGTTTCTAACATTTTTGACAGAGCTTTTTCTATTTCTTGCGGTTCTCTGTTATTTGTGAAATCCCTGCCTGTATCATACCCTGAGTTACTAATATAATCACCATCAATACTAAGAATAATATTTTTATTTTTAAAATCAGGTAGAGAGTTTTCTGTACATGTTATGACTTTTACTTTTTTAAAATAAGGTTTTTCAGGTTTATAATTTTCAAATTCTTCTTTAGCGTTTTTTGATATAAATTCTGTCATTTCTCCAATTTTTGTATTTAATTTGAAGTATTGTATGTATGGAGTTGTATCTATATTTGGATTAACAAATTTCGGGTCTTTTTTAGTATTACCAAATAACGGGTAATATTTTTTTTCATCATTTTTTAGTGTGAATGTCACTTTTTGTTCTGGAGTTGTAATTTGTTCTATTGGCATTACCCAGTAGAGTTCTGTGATTTTAGTATGTTCTGCAAATAAAACATTTATCCAGTCTGCGATTTGTGCTCCGTAATCCGGCACAACAAAGTGTGAAATATAGATGTCACTATGAGTATCAAAATTTATAATAGTAGATGGTATTTTGATATTTTGTTTTTCTGCGGCTTCTATAACATCGAGAGCCTGATTATGATCTTTGTTTGCGTCAATAATTTTTAAATTTTGTGTAATTGTATGTATTTTTATAAAATTAGTTTTATTTAAAATTATTGGAATTAATATTACACAAATAATAATTAATGGTGTTAAAGATAATAAAAATAATTTAAATTTTTGCATATTTTAGGAACCTTTTAAAAAGCCTTATATTTTTTACCTGTTTTAATTCGTCTGCTGGAAAATTGTCTGGAATATTCCTGTATTATATCTTTTTTCCCCGAATGTTCAACAAATATATCGAAAAAGTTTAGCATGTAATCAACATCTTCATTAGGAACATAATGCGGAGATAGTGTAAGTGAAATAATTTCTGGAAAAATCTTTTTTTTATGAATTGTTTTTAAAAGTTTGTAAACGGCAGCTTCTATTTCCTGAGGATTTTTATCATTTGAAAAATTTAGCGGAGTGTCATATCCTGAATTAGTAATATAATCTGCATCTATACTTAAAAGTACTTTTTTGTTTTTGAAATTTGGTAAAGATGATTCGGTACAGGTAATAACTTTAATTTTTTTGTATTTTGGATTTTTAGGGTCAAGGGAATAATTTTTAGGTTTACTATTTTTATCTGTTAATTCCTTTATATATCCTGTATTCGTATCTACTACAAAATATTGAATATATGGATATTTATTTATATTTGGGTTGACTTCCTTTTCATTCCGCTGAGAATTTCCATACAAAATAATATCAGAGATTGTTTCTTTTTCTATAAACATTGATTGCATTTTCGGGTTGGTTGCTTCTTCTTCCGGCATTACCCAGTATAATTCATCTGTATTTGGATTTTTAGCAAAGGCTTCATTTATCCAGTCATAAATTTGTGCTCCTAGTTTTGAATCAATCGGGCTAAACAGGTATACATCACTATGTGTGTCAAAATTTATGATTGTTTTTGGTATTTCTACCCCTTGCTTTTTTGCATATTCAATAACATCTAAAGCTTGATTATGGTCAGTATTTGCATCAATAACTTTTAAATTTTTGCAAATGTGTTTTATCATATATGCCGGTGAAAAACTTATATATAAAAATACTCCAATTGCTATAATGAGAAGTGCAGGTGTTATTGATAGTAAAAATAATTTAAATTTTGACATTAAATGTTCTCCAGCTATCTCTAATTTTAACTAAAATTTTGATGTCGGTCAAATGTAAAATGTTTTTGATTTTACAAGTTGTATTTTTTGTATAATATAAAATGTAAGAGATAAAATTAGAAAAGGTAGAAAATGAAAAAAGTTTATATAGAGACAATGGGTTGTCAGATGAATAAATCTGATACAGAAAGAATGCTTGGTATGCTTTCTAATTTGGGCTATGAAGAAACATCAGTTCCAAAAGAAGCAGATTTATTGATGGTGAATACGTGTTCTATAAGACAATTAAGTGAGGATAAGGCTTATAGTCTAATTGGAACATGGGGAAAATGGAAAAAATCAAGACCTGAATTAAAAATAGGTTTTTGCGGGTGTGTGGCACAGCAAAAGGCGGAACAAATTTTTAAACGTGCTCATTATGTTGATTTTGTTCTTGGAACCCATAAAATTTATTCACTTCCTGATATTATTCAAAAAATAAATAATGATGAAAAAGTGTGTGAATGTGAAGAAACAAACACAACAGAAGATGATAAAGCTGTACAATTTAAAATTAATCGTGTAAAATCTGTAAATGCGTGGATTCCGATAACAGAAGGCTGTAATAATTTCTGTACATATTGTATTGTACCTTATACAAGAGGTCGAGAACGTTCAAGACTTCCGGAAACTATTTTGAAAGAAGTAAATGACGCATTGAAAGCCGGTTTTAAAGAAATAACACTTTTAGGGCAGAATGTAGATAGTTACGGAAAAGATTTTAAAGATAGAAGTTATAGATTAGCGGATTTACTTAGAGAAGTTAATGCTATCGAGGGTAAATTTAGAATCCGTTTTGTTACATCATATCCTACAGATATAACTGATGAACTTATTGAAACTGCTGTTGAACTGGATAAAGTTTGTGAATATTTTCATATCCCTATGCAATCCGGCAGCAGCGAAGTTTTGAAAAAAATGAACAGACGTTATGATAGAGAAACTTATTTTAAAATAGCTCAAAAAGTTCGAGATATGGTTCCTGATGTGACAATAACAAGTGATTTTATTGCAGGCTTCCCTGGTGAAACAGAAGAACAGTTTATTGAAACCTTAACTGCGATGGAAGAATTGGGGCTTGATTATTCAAATACAGCAGCATATTCTCCTCGAGAAAAGACTGTTGCTGCAAGATGGGTGGATAAATATATTGACGAAGATACGAAATTTGAGCGCCTTGCAAGATTAAATGAACAGAATAGAAAGTGCTGTCTTGCTTCAAATCAAAAATTCTTAGGACGAGAAATGGAAGTTTTGGTTGAGAATTTTGAAAATCACAAAGGTAAAAATGTTATAACCGGTCGAACCAGAAATAATAAAATTGTACATATCCCGCATGATAAAGATTTAACAGGCGAATTTGTTAATGTAAAAATTACAAGTGTAAAAACCTGGTATCTAAATGGCGAATTGATAGATTAAAATGAAACGGGCGGAGCCAAAGGCTCCGCCCGTCGACAATAAAAGGTGTGGATTCAGATGAATCCGCCCCTTTCTTAAAAAATTAGCTTTACGCTAAAAGTGTATAAGAACCTAAATCTCTGAAAAATGATGTTATAGGTTTAATTTCCTCAATGGTTTGAAGAACGTTGGGGTTTTTTATATGTCCGTCTAAATTTACTATAAAAATATATTCATCTTCTGATATTTTTGATTGTCTTGATGAAATGTAAGAAAGATTAATATTATTTTCTAAAAATATTTTTAATATTTCTAATAATGCCCCGGGTTTGTTGTTTGTCTTAAATGCAATTGTCGTTTTGTCATTTCCAGTTGATTCTGTTTCTATATTTCCGATTAAAACATATCTTGTTTTGTTGTTTTTGTCATCGTGAATATTGTCTTTTAAAATGTTTAATCTGCAGTTGTCAGCTATTTTTTTGTTGCCTATGGATGCATATGTCAGGTTATGATTATTCAATTCTTCTGCAGATTCAAGCATCGAAGCTTTTTCAATAAGATTTAGATTTATAGGCAGTTCATTGTTGATAAATTCCTGACACTTGCCTATTAGTCTTGGTGTAGCGATTAAACCTGTTATACTGTAGAATTCGGTTGTTTTGGATAATAAGCAATATTCAACGGGAATGATTATTTCTGAGATGATTTTAATGTTTTTATTTTCTGATGAGATTAGACAATCCAATGATTCTCTAATTGTTCCATCAAGTGTGTTTTCAACCGGTAAAACCCCTAATGTATCTGACTGGTTAGCAGAGACATAATCTACAATTTGTTTAATTGTTCTTAGTGGTGTTGAAAAACAGGTAATTCCGTATTTTTTACAAAATTCATCCTTTGCAATTTCAGAAAATGAGTTTTGAGGTTCAAGGTATGCAATATTTTTTACGGATTCAAAATTCATCATTTACTTAACTCCATATTTCAATTAAAATTGTATCAGAAAGATTTTTAAATGTCATTCTGGACTTGTTTCAGAATCTGTGTAGAATAAGATTACAATTAAGAGGGTTATATGGCTAATATAAAATTTGGAACGGACGGCTGGCGAGCTATAGTTGGAAAAGATTTTAATGCTGAGAATGTAGAGATTGTATCTAAGGCAATCGGCAAATATGTTTTTGATAATTATGGAATTTATAAAACTATAATCGTAGGTTATGACCCTCGTAATATGGCAAAAGAGTTTTCAATGCAATGCGCAGAGATTTTGCAGGATTGCGGGTTTAAAGTTTTGTATAGCGATAAAGTTATACCAACACCTGTTTTAGCTTACAATGCGCAACACCTTGATGCATGTGCTGTTATGTTTACCGCATCTCATAACCCTCCTGAATATCTTGGTATTAAATTTATTCCGGATTATGCAGGCCCGGCAACCTCTGAAATTACAGACGAAATTGTTTCAAATTTTGGCAAAGATTTTCAGTCGCATATAAAAGGTAAACTTATTGTTACCGATTTCTCAAATGCCTATTTTAAACACATAAAAGAACTTATTGATTTTTCTAAAATTAAAGATTTGAAAAAACGTATAATTTTTGACGGTTTATATGCTGCAAGTATTGGGTATTTTGACAAATTGTTATCTGATAACGGGATAGAATATGACAGCATTCATATGTTCCATGATACAAATTTTGGCGGAGGAATGCCTGAACCTAAACCGCAATATTTAGGAGAATTGATAGAATATGTTAAAACTCATAACGATTATGTAGGTTTTGCAAATGATGGGGATTCAGATAGATTTGGGGTTATAAATGAAAATGGGGAATATGTTACTCCAAACGAAATAATTGCAATTTTACTTATGCATCTTAAAAAGAATAAAAATTATGCAGGTTGTTTAGTTAAGACCGTTGGTGCAAGTTTGATGCTTGATATTGTAGCCGAAAAACTTGGTGTTGAAGTTATTGAAACTCCTGTAGGGTTTAAACATGTTGGTGAAGCTATGCGCAAATATAATCCAGTAATCGCTGGCGAAGAGTCCGGAGGTTTGAGTATTCAAGGGCATATTCCGGAAAAAGATGGGATTCTTGCAAATCTTTTGATTCTTGAAGCAATGGCTTACGAAAATAAAACTCTTGTTCAGTTACAAAGGGATTTGGTAAAATTTGCAGGTTGTTCATTCTATAATACCAGAGTTGATAAAAAACTTCATAATCTGGACGAGATAAAACCTGTTCTTGAAAACTTTTCAGTAAAAAAAGAGTTTGCAGGACAAAAGATTGTAAAAAAAGATTTTAAGGATGGGGTAAAATTATATCTGGAAGACGGGAAAACATGGATTCTTGTTCGACCGTCAGGTACTGAACCTTTGTTAAGAATTTATATTGAAAGTGATTCTATAGAAAAGATTGAAAATCTAAAAAAAGAAATTTAACAATATGTTAAAAATGTATTTATAATATTGTAACAAAACTAAACAAACATGGGAAAACACGGTTGACAGTGTGTTTTGTTTATTTTAAGATAGGTATGCTTGAAGTATAGTAAGTAAAATATCCGAAATATTTTTAAATAGCGAAGCTTCAGGTACGACAAGCTTAATCGCTTTGTCGGGTGTAGTACATAAAAAGAAAAAGGAATGCAAATGGCAAGTAGCACTAAGAAAAACAGAATCAGAGTTTGTTTGAAAGCATATGATCACAAACTAATTGATGTATCTGCTGAAAAAATTGTAGAAACAGCAAAAAGAACAGACGCTAAAGTAGCTGGCCCTATTCCTTTACCTACAAAAAGACGTATATATTGCGTATTACGTTCACCACACGTAGATAAAAAATCTCGTGAACATTTCGAAATGAGAACTCATAAACGTATTATCGATATATATGAACCGACTCAATCCACAATGGAAGAGTTACGTAGATTAGATTTACCGGCTGGAGTAGATATCGAAGCAAGATAGTTGCTAAGATTCCGGTCTTGTGAAAATTGAATAAGCATTATGCATAATAATGTGATCTACTACCCGTACGATGTCCTCAATGGAAAACAAAGAGTTACATTATAGAGACGGAGGAAGGTGAAAGTCCTTCAAAAGGTAAAGAACAGTAAGCAAGTAGCGCTCGCAAGAGAAAGATGCAACTCCGAAATCGGGGCAGGAAAACCTGCACCAAGTAGGACGAGCAGGAAAGGTAAAATATGACACTAGGTGTAATAGGAAAAAAAGTTGGAATGACCCAAATCTTTGATGAACAAGGTTTGGCTATCCCTGTAACAGTTATCAAAGTTGACGAAACTGTAGTTACTCAGGTTAAAACAGTTGAAACAGACGGATATAACGCTATTCAAGTTGGTACAGTTGCAGCTAAAGAAAAACACTTGACAAAAGCTCAATTAGGTCATTTCAAGAAAAATAACTTATCAAACTACAGACATCTTCAAGAATTCAGAGTAGAAAATCCTCAAGATTACAAAGTAGGTGATAAGGTTGAACTTTCAGTATTGGAAAATGTTGAAAAAGTAGACGTAACAGGTAAATCTATAGGTAAAGGTTTCCAAGGTACTGTAAAAAGATGGAACTTTGGAAGAGGACCTATGGCTCATGGTTCTAAAAACCACAGAGAACCTGGTTCAATCGGTGCAGGTACAACTCCTAGCCGTGTTATTAAAGGTAAAAGAATGGCTGGTAACATGGGTAACGAAAGAGTTACTATTACTAAATTGAAATTAGTTAAAGTTGATGCAGCTAACGGTTTAGTATTAGTTAAAGGTTCAGTACCTGGATGCGAAGGCAGATTAGTAACAATCGTTCCAACAAGAACTAAATGGAATTAGTAAAAACCAGACGAACAGATAAGTTTTAAAAATCCCGAGTTGCCATATAAAACGGATTTCCGAAAGGGGTAACAGGCAAGTAGTAGTAATAAAGGAAAATTAAAATGTCAAAAGAAATATTAAGTACAAATGGAGAAAAATTAGGCGAAATTACTTTGAATAACGAAGTATTTGGTGTTGAACCTAATTTACACGTAATGCACTTAGCATTAAGAAGACAATTAAATAATGCACGTCAAGGTTCAGCTTGTGCTAAAACAAGAGCTGAAGTAGCTGGTGGTGGTAGAAAACCTTGGAAACAAAAAGGTACAGGTAGAGCAAGAGCTGGTTCTCTTCGTTCTCCATTATTCGCCGGTGGTGGTGTAATCTTTGGACCAAAACCAAGAAGCTATGCATTTAATATGCCTCAAAAAGCTAGACAATTAGCTCTTAAATCAGCTTTGTCTGCTAGAGAAGCTCAATTAGTAGTTGTTAAAGATTTCTCAACAATTGCTGAACCAAAAACAAAATTGATGGTTAGTGCATTAAAAGCATTGAATGTAAGTGGAAAAGTTTTAGTTGTGGCAGATACAAAAGCTGAAGAAAATAAAAATTTAGAATTATCAGCAAGAAATATTCCTAGCGTAAAACTTTTATTACCTGCAAACTTAAATGTGAAAGATTTATTGGAAGCTGATTTTGTTGTAATGACTGAATCTGCTGTAAATGAAATTACAGAAAGGTTACAATAATGAGTAAAGAAACAGAAAAATTATATGACGTAATTAAAAGATCATTAATTACAGAAAAATCAGTGGCAGCAACAGAAAATGCACAATATACTTTCGAAGTAAGAAAAGATGCAACTAAAATTGAAATTGCTAAAGCTGTAGAATTAGCTTTTCCAGGAAGAAAAGTTAAAAAAGTAAGAACAGTTTATATGCCATCTCACG
>CATXCB010000007.1 GCA_958366705.1 uncultured bacterium | reverse complement strand
GTATAAAAATGAATATGACATTTGTTTGGGCTCTGCTTGTGTTCCTATTTGGAATATATTGCGGGGTCCTTTTAGCAGACAATTTGGAGAAATAAAAATGAAAACAGAAAAAGAAATTCGCGAAAAATTAGATAGGCTGCATAAGGTTGATGCTAAGGATAGAGATGTAGCATTAAAAGTTTTAGGATCTATAGCTATTTTAGAATGGGTTTTAGAATATAAAACTCAAACATGTAAAGAGTGTAGCCATTATTATACAGATTATGATTGCCTGAACGATTTTTGTTCTCTATCAAGGCCAGAAGTATCTAAAAATAATGGCTGTGAATTATGGGAAAAGATGCAAGGAAAGGTATGATATGTTAAAAGCTATTTTAGTTGATTTAGATGACGTGCTATTTTATACAAACCCGATTTTTGAGAGGGCCCGAGCTTTAAATTTATCCGGAAATGATTTATGGACCTATTTCCACTCTAAAGTCGCGCAATGTGAAATAAATAATTGGTGTAAAGATTTAATTAGTTGTTTTTATAAAATGCATGTTGTTCCAATATTTATAACTGCTCGCAGTGAAGAAATTAGGGAGATTACTAATACAATTTTATCGAATCTTTTTTTAGATAAACCTTTTGAGTTATATATGCGGAAACTTGATGACAGAAGACCTAGTGATGTTGTAAAAGAGGAAATTCTTCAGAACGAAATAATTCCTCGTTTTGATGTGCAATTTGCGTTAGATGATGATATAAAAAATTGCGAAATGTATGTACAACATGGAATCCCTGTATTGCATGTGTTAAACGCAGAAGGAAAAGTTATTGTTAATGATCAAGAAGAATATAGGAAGGAACCGGCATGAAAATACACGAAATAATTGAATCAAGTAAAACTTTTATAATCAGATTAAAAGATGAAATGAATGATTATGAAGATATAGAAGTGGATATGCCAAGCGAGTATACAAAACCAACAAGTAAATTCTTTACACACTGCGAGATAAAACTTAATAGTTTAAAACATAGAACAATAGACAATCATATAAAATATTTAAAAACTGTTTGTGCTGCCTTGGAAAAACTAAAGCAACAGCTTTTATAAGTGCATTTTGAATTAGAAGAGAAAGGATTATCAATATTATGGAAAATTTTTTAAAATCGCAATTATACGAAATATGTGAATGTATCGCTACTGATTCAGCTGATTGTGTAGCTTTTACTATACAATCTTTTGATCAAGGATATTCCGGGGAAGAACCATTAAAAATAGTTTCATATTCTCATGAAGAAAACACAATTTATGATCCGGAATTACTTGTGAAAATTGCAAAAGTAATTTGCGATCATTATGAAGGGGTATAAATGTTAGATACAGTAGAAGTTAGTAACGTAGTTATAAAAAAAACACATTCAACCAAAGCCAAAATTATAGAAGCATATAAAAATGCAGAAAAAGGTTATGATGGTTCTTTTAATTATAAGAATTACCTCTTAGGTCTAAGGAGAGATTGTATAAATAATACCATTATTTATTTAGGAAAGGTTTAAATATGAGTGAGAAAGTTATTGATATTAATGAGTTTAAGAATAAAAAAAGACGACAAATTTGTCCTAAAAAATACTACCAAATATCAGGAACCTTAGTTTGTCTTTTAGAACAATTTACAAGATTTATGAATAAACCCGATAAAGAGAAATCATCAATGGAATTTTACGGGTATGTTAATGCAATTGCAAAATTAGTTATCGACGAAAAATGGGAAGAGGTCCCAGAACTCCATAGTCCTGAAAAATAAGAAATGAGCTTTTGTACTGAATGACGAAAGGACTAGATTATGAAAAAAATAAAAACAGACAAAATCAAAGTTGTTGAACCCATACGTTCAAAAGAAGATCTAAAAAGAATCATAGATTGGTTTAATAAAAAGGATAAAAAATATGCGGTCTTATTCACTTTAGGTATAAATAGTGGGTTAAGAATTTCTGATTTATTGAATTTCAATGTTGGGGATGTTTTTCAAAAAGATGAAATAATTTTGCGTGAGCAAAAAACGGGGAAATACAAAAAATTTCCATTAAAACCGGAAGTAAAAAGAATGCTTGATGATTTCTGTCAAGATAGAGATTTAGATGAAGCTTTGTTTAAAGGTAGATGCGGATGTCGTCTTGATAGATGCCAAGTTTACCGCTTCATTAACCAGGCATGTGAAAACCTAAATATTGAAGCTAATGTTGGGACTCATACAATGAGAAAAACCTTTGGTTATCATCATTATAAGCAATTTCATGATATAGCACTTCTACAAACGATTTTTAATCATTCTTCGCCTGAAGTTACAAAACGATATATTGGAATTACGCAGGACGAAGTTAATAATAGCTATCTAACCCTTAATTTATCTTTTTCATCTGAAGATACTTCTATTTGTAAACAGGGTTTGAGTGGGCGCCGAAGAGCAACCAGAGTGATTAGTTTTTGCCAGAATTATATTAAAAATGGTGGAAAAAGACACTTAGAATTTGCAAGAGATATTCTTGATGTCTGCGGCGCATAATAAAAATGTCAATTTAAATTCAATTTTATCCTAGGGGAAATCTTCCCCTAGTTTTTTTTTGTGTCCTATTGATACAATATAAACCTGTATGAGTTGAAATAGTCAGTATAAAGAGCGATTAATGGTATCAAAAGAGGTAAACAAACATGGATGAAACAAAAATCGCAACAAATTTATTACAAGCATTCGGATACGTCAATGCAAAAGAAGAAGATGTTATTTTAATCGAAAGCAAAAATTCTGCAGGAAGATTAAATTATATTTTAGTTGAATTTTACCAAAAATATTACCAATTCAACCAAATAAAAGTTGACGGATTTTGGAGTTGGCAAATTATGGAGGGTGTTTAATTATGGAAAAAGATAAAACATTATTCGGTGAGCTTGCATACGACTCAGACAAAAATCAGCAAGTAGTTATTTTATATTTATGGGAGAATGTATTTGCAGATGGTACCTTCACATATGCAAAAGTGGTTGGAAAAGATGATTGTAAGATATATTCAACTAAATTTGATAATTTAGTTAAAATTGAGGTTGAAAAATGATTGTAAAAAACAAAAGAACGAATGAAAAAATAGAACTATCAAAAGAAGAATTCAAAAAACAATTTGCCAAAGAAATGAATTGTGCATATGAGAGTTTTAAAAATATCGAAAAAAATAAGCAATTATGGAAAAGCAGAAGTGAAAACGATTTAAAAGCTGAGTTTGAATTCAATATCCAATGGAATTTTAATCATTTAGCCAATTCAGCATGGTATATTGAAAAAATATAAAATGAGAGGAGAGATAGTGAGGGTTTGCGGGCATGTCTGCAGGCCCTTTTTGTTTCGATTGTAACAAAAATTTAATATATTTGTTTAAAATGGTGTCAATTAAATCAAAATATGTTATAATAAAAATATAAAGAACATTGAAAACAAAATATAAGGGTAGCCCAACATCTCCAACACACCGACAACTTATAAGTGACATAAGGGTGGAAAGGAGGTGATTATATGAATCGGAAACTAATAAAAGATGCCCTACTGATATTAGGACATCTTTTAGAAATTATTTCCCATTTATTATAAGGGGTGACAAGCTAATTAAGTTTCTCCAGAGCTTAATTAGCTCCCTTATATTTTTATTATAACTTGTGTTTAGAGAAATTTCAACCCTAGTGAGGTTTGATATGGATAATAAAAAAGAAAATAGAGGTGGCGCCAGGGCAGGTGCGGGCAGAAAAAAAGGGGTTTTGATTGGCCCAATAAAGCCTGCAACGACTAGATTCAATAAAAGAATTACTTTTGAGGAAAAGGAATTCTTAGAACGTTGTCTTGATGAATATAGAAAAAATAGTACAAAATATGAAGATATGTAAAGTGCTTTTTTTATATTTTTTTGTGATAAATCTTCTATGAAAAAAATATATTAAAAGACTTATGAATATTAACTTTAGTCTTTTATTATTTTAGGGCATTAAAGTTCATGAAAATTCACTAAAGTTCACTAAAGTTCATGAAAATTCATTGAAGGGCATATATTTTGTAGTTTATATTTATAATGAAATCTTTTTGAAAATCTTTTTGTGAATCCGCCTAAAGCGGATTTTTCTTCATGGAGGGGTTATGAAAACACCTTTTGTAGCGATGCAGAGTGTTGCGGAAGCAATCAATAAAATATCTGATACATACCAAAATGTTGGGTCTGTATATGATAGAACAATGAAAGATATGATTTCAAGGACACCTGGGAAAATCGCATCTTCTGTGACTTCGATATATGGAATAAAGAAATCCGAAATTTCTTATAAAAAAGTTTATAAGTCAAGTGCAGGTTCAATTCGTGTTGGTGGAGATAACTTAGCTTCTCTAGAATTCCAATATTCTGGTCGGGTATTAACTCCATTACATTTTGGAATGACCCCAAAAAATAGACCGGAAAAGTCTAAATACAAAGTAAAGGCAAAAATAAAAAAACAGGCTAAAGCATTCAAGGCTCCTGCAGATGGTGGGGTATTTTTAGCACCTGCAGCAAAAGGCAGTGCGACAATAATACCTTGGATGCGTCTTTCAAGTTTACCGGATGATATTAAACCAATAAAAACATTATCTTTGCCTCAAATGGTTGATAATCAAGATGTAAAAAAACTAATAAATAATAGTGTTGCAGATTTACTTCATAAACGCTTTGATCATCATATGACCCAATATATAAAAGGACATTTATGATTTTATTCATTTCTCATGTGTACAAATCGAGAAAAGGAATCGTTGAGACACCTTCTTGAGGTGTCTCTTCTCTAGTCAGTATAAAAGAGATAGACTGGAGGAACTTTGAAAAAATTTAAAATCATTGAGTTATTTGCTGGAATTGGAGCCTATTCTGAAGCTTTAAAAAATCTTCATTTAGATTTTGATATTGTTGGCATTTCAGAAATTGATAAATATGCATTACAAAGTTATCAAGCAATTCATGGTGAAGTTAATAATTATGGAGATATTCAAGAAATTAAGAAGCTTGATTATGCAGATATCTGGGTGTATTCTTCGCCTTGTCAAGATATTTCGGTTGCAGGACAACAAAAAGGACTTCAAGCAGGAACACGTTCTAGTTTATTGTATGAGGTTGGGCGCTTATTAAAAGTTGCACAAAATGAAAATAAACTACCTAAATTTTTAATATTAGAAAATGTTAAAAATTTAGTTGGCAGTAAATTTAAGCCTTATTTTATGCAGTGAATTAATGAGTTAGATGCCCTTGGATATGATACTAGTTGAAAAGTTTTAAATTCAAAAGATTATGGTGTTCCTCAGAACCGAGAACGGGTTTTTGCTATTAGTATTAGAAAAGACTTAAATAAATCTTTTGAATTTCCTGAAACTATACCTTTAAAAGTAAAATTGTTAGACCTTTTAGAATCAGATGTATCAGAAAAATATTATATCCCTCAGGATAAAGCCGACAAACTCTTAAAATATTTAGTTGGAAAAGAAACTTCGAATACAATTAGAGTCGCAGGTCGTAGCGCATATGATAAAAAGCATAACTGGGATTGTGTCGCCGTCAAAGAGGCGGTTAAATCCGGTTATACTATTGCAAAGGTCGGAGATAGTATAAACTTTGAACAAGCCAATTCGACTACTCGAAGAGGGCGAGTAGGACGTGGAAAAGTTCAAACAATAACTACATCTCCTCACCAAGCTGTTTTCATTGGAGCAAGCAGGGGAAGAAATCCTGATAATCCTTCGGATAGAACAGTAGGAGCTCCAACTACTCAGCGATTAGAAATAAATAATAAAGGATTATCAAACACCTTAACATCTGTAGCAAAAGATAATCTTGTAATTGAAAAAATAGTCCAACTGGGTAATATAACTAACACATCAAGAATGAGGGGAAACCCCCAAGATGGTAGAGTCTATTCGGAAAAAGGTTTATCCCCAACGTTACGTGCGCATACTGGCCCGATGGTACTTAGAGACTACAGGGTTAGAAGATTGACACCTTTAGAATGTTGGAGATTGATGGGCTTTTCTGATAATAGCTTTTATAAAGCTAAGCAAAGTGGAGTTTCTAATACTCAACTTTATAAACAAGCAGGTAATTCTGTTGTTGTTAAAGTATTAGAAGCCATATTTAAAAATTTACTCGTAAATAACTAACCAGTCAGTATAAAAAGATAGACTGGAGTATATTTATGACAAAAGAAAAACAAAAAGCCAGGGCATTTATTGAAAATGTCCCTGTCTTTTGTGCATTTGATGAAATAGTTGATATCAGTGCATTAAAACCTAATCCTCGGAATCCTAATTCTCACCCGGATTCACAATTAAAACTTTTAGCTGAAGTAATCAAAAAAACTGGGTGGAGAGCTTCAATTACAGTATCAACACTATCAGGCTATATTGTAAAAGGTCATGGTCGATTGTATGCTGCGCAGATAGCAGGATTTAAAAATGTCCCGGTTGAATATCAAAGTTTCAAAAATGAGGATGAAGAGTTATCGGCTTTACTAGCAGACAATAAGCTTGCTGAGTTAGCAGAAATCGATACTGAAAAATTATCTGAAATATTTAGAGATTTTGAATTTGAAGATTTATCTTTGACAGGGTATAGCCAAGATGAATACTCGGCATTATTAGATGATATTCTTGAAGAAGAATCTCTAAATGATGATGAGGTGCCTGAGTTGTCGGAGAATAATTTTACTCAAAAAGGCGATCTGTGGTTATTAGGTGATCATAGATTGATCTGTGGAGATGCTACTTTAGATGAAACTTATTCCTTATTATTGAATGGTGAATTTATTGATTTACTATTAACAGACCCGCCATATAATGTAAATTATGAAGGTGGAACGGCAGATAAATTAAAAATAAAAAATGACAATCTTACCAATGAAGAGTTTAGAAACTTCTTGAATTCAGCATTCTCTTGTATAGATAAGGTTATGAATCCTGGAACTCCATTTTATATATGGCATTCAGATTCTGAACGGTTTAATTTCCATGGAGCCTGCATTGATACTGGGTGGCTTGTAAAGCAATGTTTAATCTGGAATAAGAATCACATATCTCTCGGTCGCCAAGATTATCAATGGAAACATGAACCTTGTTTGTATGGTTGGAAGCCAGGTGCTGCGCATTATTTTATTGATGATAGAAGTCTTGCTACAGTTCTTGATTTCGATAAACCTTTGAAGAGTGAACTTCATCCAACAATGAAACCTGTTGAGCTCTTTTCATTCTTGATAAAGAACTCTACACTAAGAAATAATATTGTTCTTGATAGCTTTGGAGGCTCCGGCACAACATTGATTTCTTGTCAGCATACTGGACGTAAAGCTAGGTTAATTGAATTAGATGAGAAGTACTGTGATGTAATAGTCAAACGTTTTGTAAATAACTTTCCATCTGAAGATGTTAAGTGTATGAGACAAGGAAAAGAAATCTTATGGGATGAAGTTATGAACTCCTCTCAGATTGCCTTGTAAGGGCTTTAAAACTGTTGTTATATTATATCACCTTAATACCTATATGACGGCTTAATAAGGCTCGTGTGCATTGTTCTTATTAATCTTGATAAATAAAACCTCCCCTTGGATAGATTAAAAGGTACTGTGACGGCGATTTTTCGTTTGTGGTGCTCGCGAGCCCAAAAGTCGTGTATTTTTTGAAAAATTTTTTTTAGGCACTTGGTTTGGTTTTAAATTTTTTTATGGGAATTAAAACCGCTTAAAATCTTGGGTTTTAGGTAAGTAATGTTTTTAAGTTTGAAAGGATAATTAAAAAAATGCAAAATCTTGAAAAAGCTGATGATTTAAAGGGATATGAGGATACCAAGTGGTTTGCTAAATTTTTTGATAGATCAGATGAGAGAATAAGACAATTATCAGAACAAGGGATATTGCCGAAAAAAAGAGTAAAAGGTGTTAATTATTATCCTACTGTTGTATCTATACAGAATTATATAAAATACTTACAAGATATTGTTGATAAAAGAAAAAAGACATCTGAAGATCAAGAAAAAGAAAAATTAGAAGCTGAAATTGCATTTAAAAGAGCAAAAACGAAGTTAGCTGAATTGGAATTAAAACAATTAGAGTTAAGTTTGTTGAGAGCTGAAGATGTACAAGCCTATACAGAAGATTTGGCAGCAACAATCAAAAGTCGATTGTCAGCTTTGCCGGGCAGGTTGGCAATGGATGTTGTAAATCTTACTACTGCATCAGAGATATCTGAAGTTATTGAAAAAGAAGTAAATGGAGTATTAACTCTATTATCTGAGTATGAATTTAGTTTGGATTTTTACAAGGAACGTATCTCTGAAGACAAAGGAAAAAATTTAACAATTGAAGATGGAGATGATGTTGACGATTAATGATTTAATATGCAGAAGCCCGGAACAAACTGTTACACATTTGAATTCTGTTATAAAACCTGCATTATCATTTTTTAAACCTCCTGAAAAATTAACATTATCTGAATGGGCTGACAAATATAGAATTTTAAGCCCTGAATCCTCTTCTGAAGCTGGACCTTGGAGAACATCAAGAACTCCGTATTTAAAAAAAATAATGGATGCTTTTACTGACCCAAAAGTTAGAGTTATATCTGTTGTTGCATCATCTCAGGTTGGAAAATCTGAAGTTGAGCTGAATGCAATAGGATATATAATTGATCAGGCGCCAGGAAGTATTATGTATGTTCATCCAAACTTAAAGGCAGCTCAAAAATTCTCTAAACAAAGAATAAATCCTATGATTAGGGATTGCAAACGTTTAAAGAAAAAAACAAGTAAGACCAAAAAAGCTGGCAATACTATTTTACAAAAATCTTTCCCAGGTGGTATGTTAACTTTAGTAGGTTCTGAAAGTGCTGCTGATTTAGCATCTACACCGGCAAAATATGTAATAGCTGATGAAAGAGATAGATGGAAAAAATCTGCAGGGGTAGAGGGCGACCCTTTTGAACTTTTGAAAGCAAGACAAATAACTTATTTCAACTCCAAAACAATAGAAGTATCGACTCCAACTATAAAAGGGTCAAGTGCTATTGAATTTGGATTCTTGCAAGGAACTCAAGAACGTTGGTGCAGTAAATGCCCAGGATGCGGTGAATATGTTAATATGTCTTGGGATAATATTAGATTTAATTCAAAGTATAAAGAAATCAATCATAAAAAAGTATATGAAGTGTCTGATATTTATTTCGCATGTCCGCATTGTGGTACGATGAGCCCAGAAAATGTGATGAAGTCGCAACCTACAAAATGGATTGCAGATAATGCAGAAGCATATAATCGTGGGCATGTTTCATTTTGGTTGAATTCTTTTGTTTCCCCATGGCAAAGTTGGGAAAAAATAATTATAGCTTTTTTAGATGCAAAAGATGATCCAGAAAAGTTACAAGTTGTTTTTAATACACAATTAGGAGAACTATGGGAAGCAAGAGGAGATTTGGCAGACGAAGATGAAATGCTGGCTCGAAGAGAAAATTATGATTCAGAACTTCCGGATGGAGTCTTAGCTTTAACCTGTGGTGTGGATACTCAGGATGATAGATTGGAATATGAAATCGTTGGATATGGTTTTTATAACGAAACCTGGGGAATCCGGAAAGGTTATATCTTAGGACGGCCAGATAATCCTGAAACGTGGAAGCAATTAGATGAAGTTATTGACCGAATTTATTATTTTAAAAATGGTCAAGGCTTAAAGGTTAGAATTACTTTCGTTGATTCAGGAGGCCACTTTACACAAGACGTTTACGAACAATGTAGACTAAGACAGCACAAATGTGTTTTCCCTATTAAAGGTAAAGGTGGAGAAAACATACCATATATATCAACAAAACCGAGTAAAGTTGTTATAAATGGAGATGAAAGAAGAAAAACTTGGCTATACATAATAGGTGTTGATGCTGGAAAAACTACTATTATGAGTAATTTAAAAGTTGAAACTCCAGGTGCTGGATACTGTCATTTTCCTAATAATCAAGAATTAGGATATGATAGTTATTTTTTTGAATGTTTACTTAGTGAACATCTAGTATTAAAAAAAGGTCTTAGTGGTAATCGTTGGGTTTGGGAAAAATTGCCAGGACATAATAGAAATGAAGCTTTAGATTGTAGAAATTATGCAAATGCTGCATTTAGGGTTTGGAATCCTGATTTACAAAGTATCTGGCAAAAATTAAAAAATCCTGTGCGTAAAGCTAAGGCTGTAGAAAATGCTAGAGTAATTAAAAGAAAACGTAACAACAATTCTTCTAATGATTGGTAGGTAATATATGTCTAAAATTAATAAAATTCAAAAATGGACTGCAGACTTAAACAAAAAGAAAGAAAGACTTGAGCTCTACTACCAAATGGAGGAAAAAATTTTAACAGGGAGCCCTCAAGCTTATAGTTTAGGTAGTCGAAGTAAAACGAATTATAATATGACTCCGGATCAATTAAGAGCTGCTATTGAAAAATTAGAAACTGAAATTGAGGAGTTAGAAGATTTAGTTTCGGGGACTAAATCCCGCAAAGTAATAAGCATTATCGCGAGATTTTAAATTCAATCATGAGGTAAAAATGAAAGCAATAAAAAGATATAATAAGGGATATTCTGACACAGGAGCAAGTTATGTCCGAAAGAACTTAAAAGGTTTTACTTCTGTATCTGGTTCCCCAAATGAAGATATAAATTATAACTTACAGACATTACGAGAACGTTCACGAATGCTATGTATGTCTGGAGGTTTATCATTATCCGTATTAAAGACGATGCGAACAAATACAATTGGCTTTGGTCTTGTATTGAAATCTCGAATTGATAAAGCCGTGCTTGGTTTAAACGAGGAAGATGCTATTAAGTGGCAAAATATAACAGAAAGAGAATTTGCATTGTGGGCAGAAAATAAAAATCATTGTGATGCAGTTGGATTGAATGATTTTTATAAAATTCAAGATTTAGTTTTCTATTCTTCTTTAATGAACGGAGATTGTCCGATAGTTATCCAGCATGACCCGAAAGCAGTTTCTAAAATTTTACCATACTCGTTGAGATTAAATGTAATAGAAGCAGATAGATTATCAACTCCTAATACTTATGGTAGTGGTGTTTTACACTCAACCGATGGGATTAATACTTCAAATGGTAATTATATTTATGACGGAATAGAGGTTGATGATAAAGGGAAAATTGTAGCATATCATTTTTGTAATAATTATAAAAATGAAATTAGTAGTCATGAAACAAGTAAGTGGCAAAGAGTACTTGCTTATGGAGAAAAAACTGGACTACCTAATGTTATATATTTTCAATCAGATGTAGAACGTCCGGGGCAATATCGAGGGTTACCTATCTTAGCTCCTGTAATAGAATTGCTTTTGCAAATTAGAAGATATACTGAGGCAGAATTGACAGCAGCAGTTGTGGAAAGTATGTTTACAGCTTTCATAAAAACTGATTCAAAGGTTAATGAAAATCCATTGATGGATGTTGCTACTGGTGAGAATGATGACATAATCCTTGATGATTCAGAATATGAAATGGGCCCAGGGAATATTGTTCATTTAAAAACAAATGAAGATGTAACATTCGGAGATCCTAAAAGGCCTGCTGGAGGTTTTCCTGCTTTTATAGATGCTGTGGCTATTCAGATAGGTTCTAGTTTAGAAATATCAAAAGAAATTTTAATGAAAGAATTTAATTCAAGTTATTCCGCTTCAAGAGCCGCTCTTTTAGAATTTTGGAAAGTTGTTAAAATGCGTAGAGAGTGGTTTGTTTCAGATTTCTGCAGACCAATTTATGAAATTTGGATGTATGAGGCGATTGCTAGAGGCAGAATTAAAGCTCCCGGTTTTTTTGATAATCCAATTATTAGACAAGCTTGGTTAGGTGCTGACTTTATAGGTCCATCTCAAGGTATGTTAGATCCAACTAAAGAAATATCTGCGGAACAGATGATGTGTGAAAATGGATTTTCAACAAGAGCAGAATCTGCTATTCGATTAAATGGTTCTGAATTTAGAAGAAATGTAAGTGAATTAAGATCTGAAAATATGGCGCTGAAGGATGCTAATGAAGCTACTCAAAAAGTATCTGACGCTATTAATCAAGAATACATAAAACAAAGTGCAAATGGAGGAAATAGTGATAAATAGTTTGCTAAAGAATAGATTTATCAATTCTGCGATTATTGATAATAATGTAGGAAAAATTGAATTATATGGCGACGTTTATGATGAAATCCCTATTGATTGGTGGACAGGGAAACCTATTACGGACGTGGCCATTACTCTAAAAGATTTTAAAGAGTCATTAGAAAAAGTAAAATCATGCGATAGTTTAGAAATTCATTTAAATTCATATGGTGGTGATGCTACTGTTGGGCTTACAATTAGAAATCTTTTAAAAGCGACACAAAAACATACTACGTGTATTATTGATGGAATTGCTGCATCTGCAGCTTTTACCATTGCTGCAGGCTGTGATGAAGTTCATGTTTATAAAGGCTCAATTTTAATGTGTCATAAAGTAATGTCGTTATTGGTTGGATATTATAATAACGATAATTTACAAGAAATTATTAATGGAAATGAAGCATATGATAATGCTGCAGCTGCAGTATATGCGGATAAAACAGGAATGACTACAATGCAGTGCTTAAATCTTATGAAAAAAGTTACTTGGATGACAGGAGAACAAGCCATACAATATGGGTTTGCTGACAAACTTCTTGAAGACCCTAATAAATCCGATGCGTTACCAGTTAATTTAGAAGTAGTAAATAAGAATAAGCTTAAAGTTAATGGGATAGAACATATAATTTCTGGTGGTATTCCTGATGATTTTCTACATTCTATCAATTTACAACAAAATAAAGGAGGAATTAAAAATATGCCAAAAAGTAGAAGTGAAAATTTCTTCAATCACGTAGCTAATTTCTTTAAAAATGAGAATACAAATGTGGATGAAGAGTCAAATGATTTAAATGACAATCAAAATGAAAATTCCGAAGAAGGTGCTCAAAATGTAAATGAAAACAATAACAATGAGCTAAAAACGGAAAACGAATCCCAAGTTTCTGTTGAAACCCAGATTCAGAATGCGGTAAAAGCTGAACGTGATAGGATTCAAGGCATTCAAGAAATTGCGTCTTCAATTGATGATGATCTAGTACAAGAAGCTTTATATGGGGATAGAGCTTGTGATGCAAAGGAATTGGCATTGCGCTCACTGCATAGGGAGGCTGAAAAAAATCAAAAGGCTTTAACAAATCTAAATGCTGATGCAAATACATCAAGAGCAAATGATGTAGCTTCAGAACCTGCAAATACTCTTTCTCATTCCGAAGATGCTGAAAGAGAACAAGCAGTTAGGTCAATGAATGCAAAAATTTCAAAGGAGGGTAAATAGATGTCAGAAAAATTAAATAGAACTGTTGCTACAGTTGAAATGGACGGTTTGTTAGATGCGGCATATCCTAACCATTCTTGTGGTGTAACTGTTGCATCTGGACAAGGAGTATTAAAAAGAGGTACTGTACTTGCAATTGGTGCTGATGGCAAAGCTGTAATTGCTGGAACTGAGTCAGCAGAACCAAGATACATTTTAAATAAAGATGTTGATGCAACATCAAGTGATGCAGTTGCAATTGCATATGATGAAGGTAGATTTATTAAACAACATTTGATTGTGAAATCTGAGTATACATTATCAGCTGATGATATTGATAAACTAAGAATTCATAACATTTGTGTAGCAGACGAATTATAAGGAGAACTATAAAATGGCATACAATTTAGATTATACTAAAACCGCAGATTTACTTGCTGCATACAAACAAGAAAAAAAACCTACAACTTTTTTGCAAGATAGATACTTCCCAGATAACCGAGTTTTTGCAACGGATGAAGTTCTAATTGAATACAAAAAAGGAACACAAAAACTTGCCCCATTTGTATCTCCAGAAATTAATGGGAAAGTAATGAAAAGAAGTGGGTATAAAGCAATGGCTTACAAGCCTGCAATGATTGCTCCAAAAAGAGTGTTAAGCATTGATGTCCTAAAATCTAAAGGCTTTGGAGAATCATATTACAATCAGCTATCACCAGGTGAAAGAGCTGTAAGAATTACAACAGATGATTTAAATGAAATGGGCGAAATGATTGTAAGAAGAAAAGAAGCAATGTGTGCAGAAGTATTGCAAACAAATGCTTTAAAAATGAACCATTATAACGATAATAATGAGTTGATTGAAGTTAAGGAAATCGCTTATTACGAAGGAGGTTCAAACCCAGCTAAATATACACCACAACATGCGTGGTCCGGTGCAGATGCAGATATTATTGGAGATGTTGCGACAATGGCCCTAGATTTAAAACATAATAGTTTAGCGGCTACTGATGTGATTATGGGTGTTGAAGCAGCAGATGCATTTTTATCAAATGAAAAAGTTCTAAAGTTATTAGACAATAGAAGAGTTGAAGTTGGTAAGTTTGAGCCTGAAGAAATATATGATGACGTCGTTTTACTTGCTACATTAAATTGTAAGGGGCATAAAATGAACTTCATTCAATATACTGGAACTTATGAAGATGATAAAGGTAAAATTACAGATTATATCAATCCAAAAGATGTAATTGTAACAGCACCTGGATGTGGAATGACAAATTACGGTGCAATAACTCAAATTGATTATGGTTCTGATCAATTTATTACATATGCTGAAAAAGAAGTTCCGTTGTATGAAGTTAAAGACCAAACAAGAAGTGTTATATTAAGAACTGCACCTCTTGTTCAACCTAAAAATTCAAATCCATATAGATTAGCTACAGTAATTTTTTAAGGAGAAAGAAATGATAAAAATAATTTGCGGTACATTCGGATATAGATCAGGTAATAGTATTATTCCAAAAACCCCAGAAGACGAACCTTTTTCTTGTGACCCTAAGATAGAAAATAGGTTAGTTAAAATTGGAGTTGCAGAATTTGTTAGTGAAATACCTGAACCCAATAATACTGGAGAAAATAAACCCGAAGCCCTTTATGATGAAAATACAAAATTTGAAGACTTAAAAGAAATTGCAAAGACTTTGGGTGCTTCAGATGATGAATTAAAAAAATTAAAAAGTAAGAACGATGTAAAATTGTTAATTGACAAATTAGCAGATACAGAAAAAAATGCGTCTGAAAAATCTGAAGGATCTGAGGACAATAATACACCAGGTGATGATGATTCAGAGTCAGAAGAAAATAATGTCCCTCCAATTTCTAATGATGATGATGGAGTTGTTGCATAATGAATTTAAAAGATGAGATTGCTATTGATAATAAAAAAGTATTTCTCAATTTAGATGAATTTGGTACGGAACATTTTATTGATGGAAAAAAAACATTATGTATTTATGATGATGAATCATTAAAAACTAGGCAAGGTAGTAACGAACTTTCGGTTTCGGATAGTTCGTTACTGATATTTGCCGAAACTTCTGATTTACCACCTCAAAAAGCACATGGTGAAAAACTAGATATCGATGGGAAAATCTATGTTATAGACGATTGGAGAAATAATATGGGAATGTCTGAGATTGCGTTGCATAGAGGTGAAAGTTATGGAGGATAACAATGACGGTTGCAAATGTCTTAGAAGAGGTAAAAAAATGGCTGGATAAAGAAATTTGTAAGGACCTTTTATTTAAAGTTCCTCCAAATATTGAATCCGTCGATACAAAAGATTATATCTATAAAGAAGTTACACCAAAATCTTTTATAATGTATCCTTCTTTTGAGGATAAGTTCCCGTCTGTAACAGTTCAATTTAACGGTGGAGAAATAGGGGTAATTGAAAAAAGCGGAGAAATGAAGCTCCGCTTTTTGTTTGCTACTTGGAATCCTGGATTGCATTATGAAATAGACAATGATCGAAAATTCAAAGTTAATACTGAAGGTTGGAAAGATGCCTTTCATTTTATGCAAGTGACTTTAAGAAAATTATTGAACTCGAATTATATTGGCCCATATTTAAAAATTAAACATGAAGATAAAATACAATTTGGCCCAATAAATGAAAATGAAACATTACCTAATTATTATCCATACTGGTGTGCATGGATAACGTGTACAGTTTCATTTGGAAATTTTAATAATGATAAAGATATATGTAATTTAATATAAGGAGGCACAATGGCTAATACATATAAACATGGTGCTTACGGCGAAGTTACCGATTCGATTGCTAAAAGTGCAATACAAGCAGGAACTGTAGCCGTATATGTTGGGGTTGCCCCAGTGCATTTAGTACCTAATTATAAAGATAATGAAGTAGTAAATTTACCAAAAAAACTTACTAACTTTACTGATGCTCAGAAAAAAATAGGATATTCTGAGGATTGGAAAAATTTCACTTTATGTGAGGCAGTTGGAGCACATTTTGATAATGGACTACAGGAAATAGGACCAATATATGTTATTAATGTGTTGGATCCAGCAGTTCATAAAAAAGCAGAACCAACTAACAAATCTGTAGATTTCACGAATAAAATAGTTGAAATTAAAACAAATACAGTAATTTTAGATTCTGTTGCTATTGAGGAATATGCAAAAGATGTCGACTTTACTGTTGATTATAACTATACAACTGAAACTTTAATAATAACTGCTCTAAATGAGGAAATTACTGGAAGTAAAACAGTTGCCTATAACGAAATTGATTTATCAAAAATTACAAAGGAAACGATTATTGGTGGAGTGTCTGCAGCAGGAGAATATACTGGTCTTGCAAGTTTAAGTCTCCTTTATCCAAGAGAAAATCAGGTCGCAAATTTATTGGGTGCTCCAGGTTATTCAGAAATTCCTGATGTATATGCTAAAATGATTAACGTTGCAACTAAGATTAATGGACATTGGGATGCTTTTGTAATGGCAGATTTACCGGTAAAAGATGAAGAAGGTTCCCCGGTAGATACAATAACTGCTGCAAAATCTTGGAGAAAAACCAATGGATATGATTCAGAACGTTCCGAAATATTTTGGCCACAGCATAAAGATGTAAGAACTGGTAGAATTTATCATAATTCAACATTGGCAATTGTATGCTCAATGATTACAGATTATTCTCATGACTCTATTCCTTTTGAAAGTTGCTCAAATAAGGAAGTTCCAAGTGGAGTCCAATATTTTGGCGAAAATTCAAAAAACCAAGGTTTTGACCAGTCAACAGCAACAAGTGATTTAAATTCTGATGGAATTTCTACAACTGTATTCTGGGGAGGGAAAAATGTCCTTTGGGGTGGCCATACTGCTAAATACGCATTTGGTAAAGATATCGACCCTAGAGCAATTGATACGCATTATATGAGAATGTTATTCCATTGTTCTAATGGATTCCAAATAAGAAATGGCGAAAAAATTGATAAAGGTTTTAATAAACAATTAAAAGATAGCATATTGGATTCAGAACAAGAATTAATAGATTCCTATATTACTGCTGGGGGATTATTAAATGGTTCTTCAATACAATTTTTAGAATCAGACAATTCAACAACAGATATGATAAATGGGGATTTTATATTTGATTTACAAGTTACTGTAACCCCAAGAGCTAAATCTTTAACTGAAAAAGTTGCTTATACTGATAAAAACTTAAGTAGCTTATATGAGGAGGAAGCATAATATGCAAAAATATGGACCAACATTAAAAAATAAGGTACTCATAGAAGGCGTTACTGTAGCTGAGGATGTTAAAATTACACTTCCTGAAGTAACCTTTCAAACCGCAGAAATACAAGCTATGGGTACACTGAATCTTCCGATTTGTTTAACAGATCATCTTGAAGCCGGTGTCACATATATTGGATGTGATAAAGGCTTTTGCAGAGCCTTAGGCTTGAAAAAAACTAAATTTGAATATCGATGGGTAGAAAACAAATTATTAAATAGCGGTGAACAAAAACAGTTTGCATGTAAAGCTTTCATTACAGGTGTTGCTCAAAATGTACCAGGAGGAGATATTGAACCTGGAACCGCTTTTGAAGGCAATATTACAATCGCTGTTCAACGATATCAAAAATATGTCGAAGGACAAGAAACTGTTCTAATTGATAAATTAAATGGAATATGTCGCATAAACGGAAAAGATTATGCTCAAGAAATAAATAATTTGATTTAGTAATTTTACAATAAAGCATCAAAAGCCATCTTATGATGGCTTTTGATATTTAGAAAGGAGATATATGATAAGAGAGATTAAATTAGAAAAACCAATTCTGGTAAATGGGGCAGAAAGAGATACGTTTAAATATGATTTAGACGAATTAAACATTAGTGCAATTACAGCAGCAGAAAATCTAAAAGGAAGATTGGCTGGGTTTGAAGCTTCTACAAGATTATCATTTGCACAAACTGATTTTGCACTGCATATATGTATAGCGATATACGCAATAATTGCAGTTGAAAAAGACGTTGCCGAAGAAGATTTATTGAGAATTAAAGGATATGATATTTCACAATTAGCTTTGATAGGCTCTCATTTTTTTATAAAGCCGGCATTAGTTCCATCGCCGAAGTCCGAATTGCAGCAAGAAACTTCTCAAGATGTTTCAGATGTTCAGTAATGGACATATACAAAATGCCGATATTTGATTTTTTAAGAGAATGTAAAGAAGTTATAGCACAGTTGGAAAAAGAAAAAAAAGCCAGAGAAATGCAACGAAGGAGTAATAGATATGGCGGATAAACATGTTATGGAAACAATAATAAAATTAGCTGGTTCTATTGACCCATCACTTGGTAAATCTGCGAATGAAGCAAGTAAGGCTTTACAAGGGATGAACCTCAAAGCGGTAGGGATGAAAGTTGCATTTGCCGGTGCGGCTATTGTTGCAGTAAAAGCCATGGCTGATATGGCAAAAGGATTATATGATTTAGGTTCTCAATTTGACAGTGCATACGATGCTATTAGAATTGGAACTGGCGCAACTGGAGAAGCATTAGAAAATTTAAAAGATGATTTTAAAGATGTTTACAAATCTGTGCCAACAACTATGGAAGACGCAGGTAAAGCGATAGCTGATTATAATACTCGTTTAGGGTTAACAGGAAAAGAACTTTCTGAACTTAGTAAACAAGCAATAGCAGTTAGTAACATGCTTGGCGAAGATCTTAATGGAACAATTGAAGCTTCTTCGAAAACGTTCCAAGTCTGGCATGTTGATTCTAAAAATATGGAAAAAGAAATGGATTATATGTTTAAAGTTTCGCAATCCACAGGAATTGGCTTTTCTAAGCTTATGCAAAACTTGCAACAATATGGTCCACAACTTCAAAATTTAGGATATTCTTTTGAAACATCTGCTGCAATGATTGGCCAAATGGAAAAGGCTGGTTTAAGAACTGAAGAGGTAATGGGAGCATTAAAAAAATCAGTTGGTGTATTTGCTGATGATGGTTTAGATGCTACTAAAGGACTACAAGTTTATTATGAAAAAATCAAGAATGCGGGAGATGCTGCGAAAGCAACTGCATTAGCAAATGAGGTATTTGGTAAACGTGCTGGTTCAACAATGGCAAATGCTATACGAAGTGGGGCGCTTGCGGTTGATGCTTTTACAAAATCATTAAATGAAAATGATGAAACAATAATGAAAGCTATGTGGGATACCGCAGATGCACCAGAAAAATGGCAATTACTAACTCAGCAATTCCAAACTGCAATCGAGCCTTTAGCTGGAGCTGTTTTTGATTCATTAGGACAAATTATGCCATCAATAATGCAAATTTTTGAATCAATAACTCCAGTAATAAGCCAATTGTCGGAAGTATTAGCTCCTGTTATAACTTATATAGCCCAATTTGTTTCAATATTAATATCGGAACTTAGCCCAGTTTTACTGGAACTAGCACAAACTTTGTTCCCTTCATTGATGACAGTAATAAAAAATTTAGAGCCTGTAATTAAGATATTAGCTGAAGTTATTTCATATAGCTTAATAAATGCAATTCAAGTATTATCACCTATTTTTAATAGTCTTATCGCGGTTATTGCAAATTTACTTGAATTTATAACTAATGTCTTTACTGGACAATGGAGAGCTGCATGGACAAATATTGTAGAAATATTAAAAAATCTATTTAAAGGCTTAACAGATATTGTCTTAGCACCATTTAGGGCCGTTGGCAATGGAATAAATAAAATAAAAGGGAAATTTAACGGTGGAAAAGGTAATTCAGCAGAGATTCCGATGCTTGCTGCCGGAGGATTTACAAATGGTATATCTATAGCAGGCGAGGCAGGAAGAGAAGCTGTAATTTCTTTTGACCCAGCCTATAGATCGGATAATATTTCTACTTGGTTAAAGGCAGGAGAGTTATTAGGTGTTGCTACTTCTTCAAAAAGTAACTCTTACAATATTGAAGGTATTACGTTTAGTCCAAATTTATATTTTACTCAAAAAATGAGTGATTCAGATGTTTTAGATGCAATAAAACGTGCGGGATCTGAATTTGGAGATATGATTGAGGATCGTTTAGAGATGTTGAATCACGGAAGTTATAAGTCCGCATCATTATCATATTAGGAGGTAATGTGGAAGTAGTTGGTTACAAAACGCATATAGCTCAAAAAGGAGAAACTCCTGACATTTTAGCTTTGAAATATTATTCAGATGAATTTATGGCTAGTTATATACTAGAATCCAATGTAAATTATCAGGATATTTTAATTTTTGAAGGCGGGGAAAAAATATTAATCCCCGTCTTCGATACTTTAGAAAATGACGAAACGTTAGCACCTTGGAGAAGATAATAAAGATGGTTCAATTTAAATGGAATAATAATGTATTTTCTGTTTCTAAAAAAAATTATCAACGAATAAAAGAATTATCTGAAAGTTTTAAAATTAAGAAAAAATCAGATGGAACAAGTTCAACCGTTGTTATTACTGGAAGCGAACTACAAACTTTTTCTTTTGATATTCCAATAATAAATACATTAAATTCTGATCCAAGGAAGGTATATGAACTTTGGCGCAAACAGTTAGGGATGAGTGCTCCAATGCTAGCTCAAGATGCTTTATTTGGGCCAAATAATGTAAGATTAAATAAAGTAAGCTTGAAATCTGACAAAATATCAAATGCAGGAGTATTACTTTTTGCAACTCTAACTTTGACTTTTGAAGAAGATGAAAAACAGGGTAAAAATTTTAAGTCTAAGGCTATGCCTTATATAAGTCCGATAAAAAGGGCTTATTTTAAAGATGAACCACAAGCTGTAGAAAACTTAATATTAAAAGTTTTCTACAATGAAAAAGATATCACAGATGCTATAGATGTAAATACTTGTATTCATGATATGTACGCTTGCTCTAGAGCAGATTCTTTGTTGTTAACTTTTAATGATGTTAATAAAGTTTGGGATAAATGGAAACCAAATAAGGAAGAATTAATTTCAATTGTTTGTGGTGTTGCAAAATCAGGAAGGATGTTTATTGAATCAGTTACACCGGAAAATGGATTAATGACTTTAATTGCATCATCTTGTCCTCCAACGTCTAAAAAGAAAAATAACAAATCTTGGGAAAATATTTGGTTTTTACAACTTGGAAAAGAAATTGCTGATAGACATAATTTAGCATTTGAAAGTTATGGTGTCCAAGATAGATTATATAGTTATGTACGGCAGGAGAATGAGCCAGATTTTGATTTCTTGCAAAAAAGATGTGAATTAGAAAGCTGTGCTTTTGTTGTATATGATAAAAAATTAGTTATTTATTCTGAAGAATATTTAGAAAACCAAGATATAATCGAGAGTTTTGAACTTGGTGATGATGCAGATTTTAAATATGTTGATAATGAATTAAAAGGTTATGGGTCTTTAGCTATTAAAAATGGAGAGCTAACAGGAACATATACATCAAAAAATGGATTATCCAGGACAGATGAAAAATCGATATCAACGTATATGAGTAGTCAAGATGAGGCTAATAGGTTTGCAAAAGGTATATTACGCCAGGAAAATAAAAATCTAGCTACAGGAACTTGGAAAACAACTATATTAAGACATTTATCTGCAGGATCTATTTTTGGATTGAAAACAACTGGTGCAAATAGCTGGGATGGAAAAGCTTTTATTTCTCATCTACGAAATGATTATGTGAATTCACAATCAAAAGTATTTTTTAGAAAAGCTGAGGTTACATAATGATAGAGAAAGGGAAAATATCCTCGTTTGAGGAATCTGTGGACCGTAATGGCGACTATAATTATGCAAGAGTTTTGCCCGTATGTTCTCAATCGATGCCAACACGTCCACTTGTAATATCCTGGCATCTTCGTGGCAAAATGGGCGATCTTAAGCCAGGAGATTTGGTCTGGTTTGCACTTTCAAATGATTTAAGTGGAATAATATTGGAACGTGCTGATGGTGAATGGTCAGGTATAATTCCTGGTGATGTTGAAATAACTGGAAACCAAACTACGAAAGGTATCACTAAAACTAGTGATGTTCAAACTGAAGCTGTAAAATCGCATAATTCACACGTTCACGGTAATGGAAATCAAGGACAAGACACTACAGCTCCGAAGGGATAAATATGAAACAGGCAGAATGGAACGATATTACTTGGGGTCATTCAATAAATCAATCTGCATTTATTAAGTCAATAGAAATATCTCAAGAAGTAAATATTGAAGAAAAGAAATCAGAATCAGGTCAAAATAAAAAAATTATAAAAGGTTTGAACCCTGAACAACTTACAGTTCAATATTCGGTGGCTTTTGGGGCAGGGATTGACCCAAGAGGTGAATTTGATATGTTGAAAAAATGTGCAGGAAAACAGGATGACTTTTTATTGGCGGGCTCTCCTTTGGGAGTTGAACAATTTGAACTAGATGAAATTAACTTATCAAATACTCTTGTGGATGATTTTGGCAGAATTTTAAAGGGTGATATAACTTTAAACTTTAATACCGAACAAAATCCATCTTCTAAAGGTGGAAAAGGCAAGAAAAAAAGAAAAGGCAAAAAAGGTAAAAAAGGTAAAAAAGGTTCACTAAGTTTGAAAAAAGAAATATTAAATGCTTAGAAAGGTTGAAAATGAAAGCTAAAGGAAATGGTACTCCACAGCAATGTATTGCTAATTTATTGAAATTATTCCAATTCGAGGTTCCATATGCGCGATTAAAGGGAATGACTACTGAAATTATAGACATGCCACCTAACGAGGCTATTTCTATTGCAAAAAATCATGCTGCGTGGCTAATTTCAAATTATGAACCTAGAGTTGATGTTCAAGATATCTCTGTAAATATTGATGAGAATGGAAAATTATTGGTAAATCCTGAAATTATTATTAATGAGGAATAAGTAAATGGCAGAATTAGATTTATTTGTTGTTGAAGATATAGATGTTCAGAATGCAATTGTAGATTATGTTACTCAAAATTTAAATGAGACTTTATATCCAGGGGATGAAAGAAAAATCTATATGGAAGTCTTAACAAGTTATTTAGTTGGTTTTTTGGTCACTTTAAATGAAAAATTTAATCAACGTTTTGCAAAATATGCTAAAGGGAAAATATTAGATGAACATGGCATAAATGAAGGTTGTGAAAGGTTAGCTTCAACTCCATCAAAAACTATTGAAAAATTTTCTATAGCAATGCCACTTGACATAAATGTAATAATTCCACAGGGTACAAGAGTAACTGGTGATAACCAGAAATATTTTGCAACAGAGAATATTGCCGTGATCTATGCTGGAGAAACATTTGTTGAAGTCCCTGTTATAGCAACAGAAGGTGGAGCTTCATATAATGGATATGGAATAGGCCAGTTAAATAAATTAGTTGATAAAGTCGAATATATATCTTCAGTAACGAATTTAGAAGAAACCGCAGGTGGCGATGACGGAGAGCCTTATCCAGAAGAAGATGGTGGTATTGGGGATGAACATTATTATGAAAGAATAAAATTAAGTAAAAACTCTAAATCTACTGCTGGTGCAGAAGATTTATATATATATTATGCAAAGTCAGCTGACCCATCTATCACTGCGGTTTATCCAACAAGTCCATCTCCTGGTGTTGTAGATTTAGCTATCGCTTGCCAAAATGGAGAGATTCCATCTGATGAGATATTAAATAAAGTTCTAGAAGCTTGCTCTCCTAAGGCCGTGAGACCCTTAGGTGACAAATTAACAGTTTCGAAAATATCTCAAGTTTCATATGATATAGAATTAACCTATTATACAACTCAAGAAGAAGAAAATGATGTTGTAAAAGAAGTTGAAGGAGAAAATGGAGCGATTGAACGTTACAATAGTTGGCAGTCTTCAGAAATAGGTAGGGCGATTAACCCTGATAGGCTTAGATCAGAAATTCTTAAATCTGATAAAAAACCTGTTGGTGCTGATTTTGTAGAAATAGTAAAACCTGTGTTTACAAAACTAACAAGTGGGCAAGTTGCGAAATGGTCAGGAAAAATGACTGTTAACCATAAAACGACATTGCCTGAAGCATAAGGAAAAAGTATGAAATTAGAAAATGTTGATATATTAAAGATGTTGCCTGCTTTTATGAAAGAAGATAAATATAACTCATTATTAGCAACAGGCATGAATAATCTTTTTAATAAATGTGCTGTTAATATGCAACGAATTATTATTGTTGGGCAAACTGATATCCTAAATGAAGCTGAATTAGATCAAATAGCCGAAGATTCAGGTATATTTTGGTATAACTATTCAGGCACGATTGAAAGTAAAAGGCTTCAGATAAAAGAGGCTCCATTAGTTTTTAAACGTTTAGGGACAGTGTGGGCTGTAGAACGTGTTATGAATCAGTATTTTGAGAATACGGAATTACAGGAATGGTTTGATTATAATGGGGAGCCCCATCACTTTAAATTTACAACAAAGGATACTTCTATATTAAAGTCTGATATATATGGTTTTTTGTCAATTTTAGAGAAAGTGAAAAGGAAAAGTCAGTGGTTAGATGAAATTATATTAGAATTGCAAGCCCAGTCTAATATATATCCAGCCTTTGGAATAATTGAAGAGTCAACAGATACCTATTATTTTGGAGTTAACCCCAACGAAATCGATATTGTAGGAGGATAAATATGGCAATTTCATATGTGAAATATATTATAACTGAAAAAGGTGAAGAATTAATAACTCGAATGCTGGGCGGTTTAGATATAACATTTAAGAGAATCGCTATTGGTGATGGTTATGATTATGATATTGAGAATTTTGAAAAAAGAACTAATTTAGTTAATGAGGTCAAATCCTTAGAAGATTTGACTATGTCTGTAACATCAGATAATGTAGTTGAGTTAGTTGGTGAATTTGGAAAATCTGATATTAAAAACTCTTTCTGGTATAGAGAAATTGGCGTTTATGTTGTCGACCCAGATAATCCGGAACAAGAAATTTTATATGCTTATGGGAATAGAAATGATGAGGCTGAATATATAACTCCTGATATTTCGAATTATGGTGTCCTGAAAAATATAAGAGCAATTTTAAAGGTTGGAAATGCTGCAAATGTAAATATTATCATTTCAACTTCTCAAATTGGAAATAAAATTAAATTTGAAGATTCTTCCTGGACATTAAATGAAGAATCGGGTCTTTATGAGATTTCATTAGGAGCTATAAAAGAGAGTATAAAGGTCTTGAAAAACACATCTTCAGGGACAATAGATACAGCTTTAGTCGATATTGTAAATGAAAATAATATAACTAAGCTAAGATCATTAAAAGCTTTTTCAGGATGCGTAATTAGTATTTAAAAAGGAGGATAAATGGCATTAACAAAATTAGAAGGAATTGAATGTCCTACAGAAATTGCAAATTTAATAAATCAAATTATCGACCAAAAATCGTCGATTGATTTGAACGACTTAAGCGAAGTTGGAGAGAAAAGATTTACAGATTTAAAAACAAGTATAAACTCTTTAAATTCCGCACTTTCGACCCTAACTACAACGGTTAATTCAAAGCTCTCTGCACAGGTTCTAAAAGCACAAAATGGATACATCAAATTTAGTAATGAAGTAATTTTACAATGGGGGACTATCGCAATGGGAAATACAAGTGGTAGAATATTATTGCCTATTGCTCATACAGATGTAATTAAAATTTTTATGACTCCCAATTATACAACTCCGATATCAATACCTGTTGTTACTTCATTAAAGCTATCCTATTTTGAATATAATAAAACTAGAAGTGATTATTCAGTATTTTGGTTCGCAATAGGTTTTTAATATCACAATTAGTAATGATTTAATTATTCAATGGGGGATTAAACAAAATGCACCCAAAGGATATTGTGATATTTTATTACCTTTGAGTTACCAAAATAACTATGCAGCTGTGGTTTCATCATCATACCAAGGAGCAGGAAATTTTGCGCTCTTTAATAAAGATTTAAATACTATTAGAGTTTATTCCAGAGATGGGCAAAGTGATTTGGTACAGTTTATTACAATTGGATTTTAACTAATTTAGTAATGGATTTCTTATCCAATGGGGGACTAGTTCCTTAAGTCTCTCTAGTATTGGAGAGGTCTTTTCAAAAGACATAAAACTCCCTATTGCCTTTTCTTCAATAGTAATTCCTATAATATCAAGAACCCCAGTCCAACAATGGGGGCAAATACACGCAACAATAAAATCTTTAAACACAGGAAACATTCGAGTTTCTATGTATGCCCATGATTCAATTGCAGTTCCAACAATTCAAGAATTTTATTTTTTAGCATTAGGTTATTAATATCAAATTTAGTAGTGGAATAATTATTCAATGGGGAAGCTTTACTGGAGGAGATTCAAAGTCAGTTACATTCCCAATTGCATATCCATCTGCTTGTAGAGGGATAGCCTTTGCGACTACTAGAGCCTCAGATACATCAAGGCTTGCTGGAACTCATTTAAATTCTGCACCTACAACAACAAAATTTATAGCATCATCATTAAATACAAATGGAGGTGGATCTGGTGTTATATCTACAAATGTTAGGTGGATAAGTGCGGGGTATTAATAACCAATGGCTATATATCTTACGGTTAGACCTGTTCTGTCCCAATGTCCACCACCATGCCCACCGGTAGTAACTTTAAAACTGGTTTTACTTATAGCGGTACATAATATTCCGAGACAATTTTCATCCCCAGAACTTAATAAACATGCTATTTGTGGGTTTGCAGTAAATGCTTTTGGAAATGTCGCGGAAGTCCCTGATTTACAGGTTCCCCACTGTATATACAACAAATTACTAAATTAGATATTAATACCCAATACTTATCCAACCAAAACCTCTTTTTTGATTGTTTGCAAAATTTATATTAAAAGAACTCGTTGTATTGTTATTATAATAAACTCCACATGGTACAACATATGGGCTTACCGTTGGACTCGACCAATCAGACGCAACTACACTGTAATTTTTAGTTGTATATGAAAGAGCTAAGTTTATTTTCATACTTGTTTGTGTGGTATTTACAATGGTCCCCCATTGAATAATTATTCCATTACTAATTTTGAATCCTAATTCCCTATCGCAATCCATGTAATTAAAACTGGAACATTCGTTATTTCTGGACTTAAATAAACATATTGATTATTTGCTGCAACAGATGAAGATATTGCGCTCTCCCAGTTTGAAGAACAAATAATACTAAATATATCATTAAAAGTTAATGGGAAATAAACCTGCCTTTTCCCTTGGGCAGTTGATCTTCCCCATTGAATAATTATTCCATTACTAATATTGTGACATTAAAAACCTACTGCAAACCAACAAACATCTGTTGGATCCTCAGCTACCCAGGTGCTTGCGTTACTATTACTAATTTTATAAAAAAGTTAAATAATTATAATCTCCTAAAATTCCACTTTTATTAATTCCATAATTTTTAAATATAGCTGGTTTTACTGTAAAACTAATTGGGAATTGAAGAGTTATTTCTTTTCTTTCTATTTGTGGTGCTATAATCCCCCATTGAAAGAGTATTCCATTACTAATTTAGATGTTAGTATCCTATTGTTAACCAAGAAGATATTATATTCTCAAAAAAGCTTATGTGATTGATGAATCGTAATTTGATTTTACTTAAATTTGTTTGAAAAACTTCATAACCTGTACTACCCCAGTTTGCACCACCTGATATTATAGAACAATATGATTGATATTTTTCTTTATATGATAAGGGTAAATTGATATCTGTCTCAGCCATAATATTTATTTGTTTCCCTGGGATTTCAGCTCTCCCCCATTGGATAATTATCCCATTACTAAGTTTGATAATTAGTAACCAATAACAAAATATGTTATTTTATCATTTATATTTTGGTTGTGCCCCCTAAACCTTATGCTTGTTTTTGATAAATATGCGAGTACAGCAGTCCCGGCATAAGCATCATAAATTGTATTTCCAGAGAGAACAACACCTGCATCTACACTTATAGGTAGAGTAATAGTCACATCTTCATTCCAAGTCTTTGAATTGTTTGTAAACTGAAAAGTTCCCCATAAAAATATCATATTATTACTAAAACTGTTAAATTAGAACCCTATTGCGAGCCATATCGAAGCTGGACCTCCTGTTTCACTTGCCCGGAATAAACATCCTGAAATATTTTTATGTTGATGTAATACTCCTCGAGTAAATGCACTACTTGAATCATCAAGAATTGCGCTACAAACTATTGTATAGTTGGTTGAAGTGAAAGAAATAGGGAATGTTGCGTTACTTGCTAGATTGGAATACGGTGCGGTTCCCCATTGGATGATTATCCCATTACTAATTTTGTTAATTACCAACCAATCGCAATCCAATACGCAACAGGCCCCCCAGAGCTACTTGTTCTAAATAAACAATTAGAAAGAGTTTTATGTTCATATAAAACTCCTCTAACAAATAAATCGCTTTGGTCATTTATAACGCCCGAGGGAATTATAATATAAGACAAATTTGTAAATGAGATTGGAAAGGTCGCTTGACTTGCCATATTTGTATAACTTGCACTTCCCCATTGCATAATTATTCCATTACTAAATTTGTGTTTTAATAACCAATTGCAATCCAAGAAAATGAATGCATAAGTGATTGATGAACTACAAATCCAATTATATTTAATTTTTCTATTATGTAATCACAATTAATTGGGGTTGTCGCAGAACCAATAGTTTCTATATTGTAACTTACCCTAGGCAAAGTTGAAAAAGAAATCGGATATTTTACGTTAGAGGTTTGAGTTGTTTGACCATCAACTCTCCCCCATTGAAGAATTATCCCATTACTAAATTTGTTATTAAAATTGCAATTAACTACCAATACTTATCCAATAAATTGAAGAAGCTGCAGTATGATTATTAAAAATATTAGCTGAAACTGTTGAAGGCACTCCTCTAGTCATAAAGTAATGATTAGTTGATGTTGTATCAGCACTTGCTGCTCTTGTTATAATTATGGGGTTATTAACATTAGTAAATGCTATTGGGAAAACCAACTGAGTATCAATGTTTGGTCCTGCATTTACTAAAAGTTTCCCCCATTGAATAATTATCCCATTACTAAGTTTGGTGAATATAAAAAGGAGGTAAGATGAATTATTATTATGGTTTAGTAGACAAAGAAAATCGTGCTTGGGGGTTTCTTGAAGAAGGAGATCCCAGAGTTACAGAAGATATGATTTTTTTGACTGAAGAACAGTGGCAAGGTTTATTGGATGAACAATCTTCAGGTAAAGAAATCGTTTTTTATGAAGGTAGAGTTTTTGCAACAAAAGATACTGGCATGTATTATGTTGATAATAATGGAATTTGGCAAAAAAAAGATGATGATAGCTACAATGCTGAACAATTAGAAATCGCAAAAGACTTAAAGATAAAAGAAAATGAGAATAAACGCCAAGTTGAATTTATTAAGACCTCTATTGGAAAATTAAAAACTGAAACGCCATTAGGAGACTTAAAAACCGCACTACCTTTATATGTGTCAATTGCTACAAAATTAAAGGGGTTGCCAGAAAATTCTGTAAGGGTTTATGTTGATGGAACTCCACAAGGTAGTCCTGCACTCTCTTTAGACCAATTCAATGAACTTGTTGCTGAAGTTGCTATGGAATATGTAAAAATTGACCAGCACTCAACAAATTTAACTCTAGCAATTAATGCTGCTAAAACTATTGAAGATTTAGATAAAATTATTATAGACTATGAAAATTTACCAGAACTTCAATTAAATAAATAGATATTTTACAAATTTCAAATATAAAGCTTATACCTTGAGGTATAGGCTTTTTGTTTATTACAAAAAAATAAGGAGGAAATTATGGATGAAAAAGAAAAAGATCAATTAGAAAAATCTATTTTAGAATGTTGTGAAAGAAATTCTTACGTTTTGAAAAACGGCGGTGTAGATTTTTTGAAAGATTTAGTTGAAACTTTTGTTAAAAATACAAAAACACCTTATGATGATATGGTTGTATTGCCAGTTACAGAACCAGTGTTTAATGCTATTAATAAATGGTTAGATTCTCAAATTGATAAAATAGATGGTGTAAAAGGTAATTTAACTAAGGATCCAGAGTAATGGTGTATGATTTTGCAAAGGCAATCGAAAAAATAGGAGAAGCCATCAAAAGTGGCTTCTCCTATGCTGAAAAAGCTAAAGAACATCAGTCTGAAACGGCAATAATAAAAGAAAATGCTAGATTGCAAGATGCTGTAAATACAGCTGAAAAAATCTTTAAAATGACAGATATTTGTTGTCAGAATTGTGATTTTTTTGAAAACAAAAAAAAATACAAAAAGTTAAGAGAACTTTTTGATAAGAAGGACTAAGAATGATAGTTTTATATCCGGATTTGTCAAAAATAATAGGATTTAATTATAAATCTGAAAAGAAACCATATTATACGCTTGTATCTGTATGTTTTATTGTTATAGAAAAAGGAAAGATGCTTAAAAGCATTATTGATAAAGATTTTTATTCTGATGGGCGCAGTGACAAGTTAAAAATTTTTTGGCTATTTATTGGTTGCCCTCATAATCCTAAACAAATGCCAGCTTGTTTAATTCATGATTGGATTGTAGAACATCCAGAAGTTGTCGGGTATAACAGAAAGCTTTCTAGCAAGATTTTTGAGACGGTTCTGTTAAAAGAGGGGGTGAATCCTCTTCTTGCAAAATTGATGTTTTATTGTGTTGAAATTTGGCAGGAGATTATAAATTATAAAACTAAGAGGTGGAAATGATTCAATTTATAGAGCAGTATAAAGAGTTAGTACCGGTAATTGCAGGTGGAATGATTTTAATGCTATTTGCGTGCTTGTACATTAAATCAAAATTTATATCATTGTTGAATTTAGATGATATATATGTCAAAAAAACTGATTGTACCAAATGTAATAAAGAAATTTATGCATATATTGATGAAGGAAGAAAAGAAATTCTTGATAAGCTTGATGAGCAGAGCGAAATACTATCCGAAATGAAAACATCACATAAAATTTTCATGAAATTTATTGAAAAAAGACTTGGAGACGATTAAAATGGAAAGAATAATTATTCATTGGACAGGGGGAGTTTATAATCCTTGTGAAACCGATACTCAGCACTACCATTATTTAATTAATAGTGAAGGCCGTTTATTTAAAGGTAAATATACTCCTGAAGATAACTTAAATTGTTACGACGGTAAATATGCTCAACATACAGGGGGCGGAAACACAGGAAGTATTGGAATATCTATGTGTGGTATGTATGTTCCAAATAATGTCGATATTCACCAAACAAAATATCCATTGACAAAAATTCAATGTGAAAAAATGTTTAAAACAGTAGCTGAGCTTTGTAAGAAGTATAATATTAAAATTTCTTCAAATACAGTAATGACTCACTATGAGTTTGGCTTAAAACATCCTTCAACATCTAGCGCAGGAAAAATAGACATAATTTATCTTCCACCTTATCCGGAGATTACTAAAGATAAAGTTGGAGATTTTATACGAAATAAGGTTCAGTGGTATTTTGAGAAGCTATAAGAATATCTTTTCATATAAACTCCTTTTTAAACTAACGACAACAGGGTAGAGATTATCTCTACCCTGTTTTTTTATGCAACCATTCTATTTATATATACATTTACATCATTAAGCAAAATAATATTTTCAGATTTAAGGAATAACGGCTTAATATTTGTATTGAAAAGTTCGAACATAGACCCATCACCCGCCCCATTAAAAAAAGACCTCATTTAAGAGGTCTTTTTTATTGTAAAATCAAGGGTTTTCAGAGTTCGAGCAAGCCAAAAATTGCTTCATTTGTTCATATATAATTATGGTTTCTTTTTTGTAAAAAAGTTCGAGCAACGACCTATACGCCGCCCCATTTAAAGAAATTGCACTTTCGGGTGCTTTTTTGTTAGGAATGATAAAGGTTTTCATGGTTCGAACTTTGCTATTTATACTTTCTTTAGTTTTTTATTACGATAATCAGAGACTTCCAAATTAATTGTTACTTATATTTGTATATTTTGATTTATAAAACTTAAATTTTATGGCTATAGTGATAGTTGTTTGTATTCTTCATTTTCCAGTGTTAGAAGTTTTATTTTGTTATTTAATCCGCCTGTGTAACCTGTGAGCTTTCCATTTGAGCCGATTACTCTGTGACAGGGGATAATTATAGCAATAGGGTTATGCCCTACAGCGCCGCCAATAGCCTGTGCTGACATTGATTTTTTATTATATTTATTTGCAAGGATTTCTGCTATTTCTTTATATGTCATAGTTTTTCCATATGGAATTTTGCAAAGAATATTCCATACATCTAGTTGAAAATGTGTTCCGGCAGGTGCCATTGGAATTTCTGAAATTTCAGGGGTTTCCTTATTGAAGTATCTGTTGAGCCATTCTTTAGTCTGAATAAGTACTTTTAGGTTATTGTTTTCATATACAGTATTGTCTTTTATTGATTCTTCAAAATATTTTTGTCCCTTAAGCCAGACTCCTGTAATATTATCAGTATCACTTGCGATAGTTAATTCTCCTAAAGGTGATTTATATGTTGTTTTGTAGTATATAATATTATTATTTTTCATTATATGCCATTTCGTTTGAGTATAAATGTTTATATAACTCTTCCGGTGAATAAAAACAATAATTTGCATTTTTTTTCATAAAACTGCTTATTTCAGGAACATTATGCGCCCAGCAGGCTGCTGCAAATTTTACATTACCTGATTTTGCCATTGCATACCCGGGTTTTAAATCATCTACTACAAGAATATCTGAGTTTGTTAAATCTTTGAAATTGTTTAAAATTTCATTGATTGCATATGGTGATGGTTTTACCAGCTCTAATGGCAGCTCTTTTCCAAAAATCAAGTCAGGCAGCGGGAGATTATTTGCTTTATAATCTCTTAAGATATTTGTTTGCAAAGAGTGCGAAGCTACGCATACATATCCACCGAGTTCTTTTTGCTTTAAAATTATTTTTTTCATCCATTCGTAAGCTTTTGGAACATGTTGAGCTACGTATTCTTTCCAGTGCTGATATTCCAATGCTGATTCTTCTTTATTTAAATTAATAACGTGCTGGCAAAAATTGACGAATCCCGGATGACAGTTCATCTCATAGAATTCGTTTAAACTCATTTGTAATTGAGGTCTCAATATTTTCATAATTTCTACAAATGCAGGATAATGTATTGTTGCAGTGCTGTTAACTACTGTGTCATCATGATCTAAAACCAAACATTTATATTTCAAACTTTCCATTTATTCTCCTTAAAAAAGGGGTGTATATAGTAATATCATATTATGAGTACTGTATCTAATCAATCCTTTTGCAGCTATATTGTAATAAGATTTACAAAGTGTCCTGTTCTCTGTTTTCTGGTAGAATAAACTAAGGGAGGGATAATGGAAGATAATTTTGTATCAACTGCAACAATGACTAACTGGCAGCGATTAAATGTCAGTGAATCCGAGGTTAAATTCAGATTATCCAAAAGAGCAAATAAAAGGTTTTCGACCAAAAAAATCATTCCTGTTGAATATTTTTTTAATAAGAAAAATGTCGTGTTTATTGAAACTATCTTGTCTTATGTAAATACTAACCGAATGGAAACTAAAGCTGTCATTTATAATATTGCTTTAAATATTTTGAATAGAATAAATATAATTGATATTGATAATCAACATAGTATATTTACTGCTAATACATTTTTATCTGAAATATTAAAATGTTTTTCTCAAAGTTTGGATGATTATTTGATATCAATGCCAGTGCCATTGGAAGAGTATGATTTTTTAGGTCTTTTATATCAATCATTATTGAATGAGGGCGCTAAAAACTGTAAGGGTTCATATTATACTCCGGCTTATTTACTGCAAGATTTTATGCAAAATTTGAATGTTGATACAAAATTTTTAGATCCTTGCTGCGGTACAGGAAGTTTTTTATTAGCGGCTGCAGATAAAATTGATAATCCAAATTATATTTATGGTGTTGATTCGGATGAAATTGCGTGTTTTATTGCAAAAATAAATTTGATAATTAAATATCGGGATTTTGAATTTAAACCTAATATTTATAATACAGATTTTCTTTTGAATTGCGGGGATTTAGAAAATGCAAGGTTTGATGTTATTGCAACAAATCCTCCATGGGGAGCTAAAACAGATGGGGTATATAATGAATTTTATCCTGAAATTTTGTCCGGCGAGTCATATTCTTATTTTATAGTAAAATCTGAACGGCTTTTAAAACCGAATGGCTGTTGCTTTTTTTTACTGCCTGAATCCATATTAAATGTTTCAGTACATAAGGATGTAAGAAAGTTTATACTAAAGAAATTCCATATAACTTCAATTAAACATTCGGGCAGACTTTTCGCAGGTGTGTTAACTAATTCGGTGTTTCTTATATTGAATAAAGAAAAATTATCAGATTCTATAAAAATTGTTTCTAAAAATAAAACAATGTTTTTGTATCAAGATATTTATCAGAATTTTGATAACTACAATTTTGCTTTAATTAGTAATGATGATGCTGCTATAATCAATCGGTTATACTCTGTTAAATACACTACATTGAATAATAGTTTATGGGCTCTTGGTATAGTAACAGGAAATAACAAAAAACATATTTTAAGTTCCTGCGAAAGCGGTGCTGAAAAAATTTATACAGGTAAGAATATTTCAAAATATTTTCTAACACAGGCAGATAAATTTATTAAATATGATAGAGAAAATTTTCAACAGGCTGCAGCTGATAATTTATATAGAACAGAAGAAAAACTGGTTTATAAATTTATATCTAAAAAACTTGTATTTGCATATGACAACAGCTCGAGTTTGGTTTTAAATAGTGCAAATGTTTTGATTCCACAGGTAAAAACTCATTCAATAAAAACGGTTCTGGCATTTTTGAATTCAGAAATTTTTGAATATTTATATTGTGAACAGTTTAGTGATTTGAAAGTTCTAAAGAGTAATTTGCAACAATTACCATTCCCAGTACTGTCAGTTGAACAAAGAGAATCTCTGGAATCTCTGGTTAATTCATATCTTGAGGATAGAAATGTTTTGCACTTAAAAGAAATTGATGATATGATTTATAAGATATTTAAATGTACTAACCAGGAAATTATGTATATAAAAAATGCAATTTCATAGCCGGTTAATAGATTTGGAGTTATGCGTATTTTATTGGAGTAAGTATGAGTATAGATAAAACAAAGTTTCAAAATATTTTATTTTTTATAGTAATTGCAATTGGAGCTATCGCGCTTAGATTATTTTATTTAAATACAGATGTCTGGTATGATGAAGCTTGTTCTTGGTTTACTGCAAAGCAGTCTTTTCCGTTTGGGATTTTTGATAATCTTTTACATCTGGATTTGCAGCATACTCCGTTGTACTTTTTTGTTTTACATTTCTGGATGAAAATATTTGGAGACGGAGAAGTTGCAATGCGGATATTATCTTTAATTTTTGGAATATCTGCTGTTCCGCTGGTTTATATTTCAGCAAAAAAAATAACAACTAAAGCAAATGCATTGTTTGCGTCTGCTTTATCTGCTGTTAGTCCATTGCTTGTTCTCTTTTCTGCTGAAATTCGAATGTATCCTGTTGTTGTTTTTTTAGTATTATTGTCCTTGAATTATTTAATAGATTTTGAACAGAAAGAAAATACAAAATCATTAATAAAACTTATTGTTGTGAATTTATTAATACCGTACACTCTTGTCGGTGGGATTTTATATAATATTTCACTATTTATATGTTATGCATTCTATTTGAATAAGAATAAAAAATATATGCTGGTTAAATATTTAAAAGCTTGTGCTGTTGAATTAGTTTGTTTAATTCCTTATTTTATTCTTATTGGGTATTATGCAAAAATGAGAAATTTATTTGTTATTTCACATGAAGGTTATTTGCATTTTTCACATGTGGTAGATATTGTTAGAAACTTTTTTGGAGCAACCCTGATTCCTAATATTTATTGGCCGGCAACTGAACCATATCAAATAACTTTGTTATTTGCAGTATTGGTTGTTATTCCGTGTGTTTATTTTGTAATTGGGCTGGTTAATGGCCTAAAATCAAAAGATTCTTTTTTAAGAATGTTATGTTCTATTTTTATATTTAGTTTTATTCTGTCAGTACTCTTTTCGTTTTTTAAGGTTAATGTGCTTACTGTGCGATATATCTTATATTTACTTCCGCCGTTTTTTATATTGTCTGTAATCGGGTTATCGCAGAAATATTCTGATAAACATTATAAAATATTTTTGTCTTTATTTATAGCCGCATCTGTTGTTTATACTCTTTATTCTGCTCCAACGTTCAGAGTCCTAAAAACTCTTTCGTTCAAAACAGTGCGTTTGGAATCGGATAAACTTAATCTTGGCGTTGATGATGTGGTAATCATGCCATTTGGATCTGATGCACCGTATTATTTTAGACAGTTAACTGCACCTAGAGTATTTAATTTTGATTTTCATAAGGAGGCAAGAAATCCTTATAATAAAAATTTCTATGATGAAAAACAGCAGCTGCGAATGGCTCATAAACAACAGAGAGCAGAAGAAGTTTATTTTGCGGTTCGTTCAGATAATATAATTTCTAACAGCTATGCTAAATATTTCTGGGAAAATGTTAATTCAACAGTACCTTCAGGTCGCTATGTTTTACTTGCACTGTATGGCACAGATGCAAATTCTCTTATTTCAATTGATGGCTTAAGACAGTTTGTCTCATCTCCTCAGGTTGTTGAAATGAATTTGCTGGATGTATTATTCAAAAAATATTTGTGTGATACCAGAGTTATGTTGGATTTAGATTTTGATTTTATAAAAACGTATAATAAAGATAATTACACATTTTTATTATATAAAAAGAGGTAGTAAAAAATGAAAAATTTTTTGATATTGTTATTTATTTTGTTTTTAACTTCTATTGCCGGAATTTGTTCAGAAAATAGTGAGGATTCATCCTGGAAGAGAGTTTCTGATAATAATTATATTGATTCAGATGGTATAGTTGGTACTGAAGACATGTATGGATTTTCATTTTTGTTAAAATCGTATAATAAAGGGCAGTATGAACCTGTAAACGGAAAAAACGTCTGGTATACTTTAAGTCAGTATACTATTGACTGCGGACACAAGACTTATAAAATTGGGGTAATGGATTCCTACGGTTATAAAAATAATTTTATAAATGGGGATTATAACAAGTATGCACAATTTCAACCAATAGTTCAAGGAACGGCAGTTTCAGCTGTTGCTAATAAGTTATGTAGAGAATAAAAACTCCGGCAAAACCAGCGCCGGAGTTTTTTGAATGTATACTTATTATACTGTCGTATCTAATTTTTTAGGTGTTTCTGTTGTTTCTGCCTTTGCACTTTCCGGAGTTTTTGTTTCAACTTTAGGAGAATTTTTTGATTCTTCTGTTTTTGTAGATATTTCAACAGTATCTTTTTGCGGAGTTTTTTCTAGAGTTGTTTGAGGTAAGTTTGTTAATAATTCTTTTTTAAAATCTTCTAACGGCATTTGACGAATTCCGTTTTTGTCTCCGTTAAGAGTTACTATTCCGTCTTTTTTAGTTGCAGTAATATTTTCTCCATCTTTTGTTGTGTATTTGATGGTTGTAAATGGTTGAATAGGTGAAATCGTTTCTGTCATAATACTTCCTTTCATTTTTTACATTTACTATAATATTTATGAATATTTTAAATTGATTTATTTAGAACTATTATTTACATTTCTTAATTTTTTTACTAAAAATGCATGTTTTTGTCGTTCTTCTTTTATAATTTCAAATGCAATGCGTTTTAATAGTGTTATTTTTTCAGTAAACATCAAATCTTTGTTCCATTTTATTAAATCTTCCCGATTAATATTTGTGCTGTGTTTTTTCTTTAATTTTTTAGCATATTTATATTGAGTAAAGTAAGCATTATTTTCCAAGATTAAGCCGTACCTTGCATCTTGCAGGTAATTTATTTTGTCTTCAGCTTTCATTCCTCTAAAAAAGTGTTTGATTTTCTGTTCAAGTTTTTTTATTACATCTTTTCTATCTCGTTTGCCGTCAGTAAATTCTTGGTTGTATAGGTATTTATCATATAGTTCATTGTATTGTTTAGTGTACAAACCATTTGTTTCCATATATTGGTTTCTGGCAAGAATTTTCGGATGATAAAGTTGGTCTGCAATATGTTGAAATTCATGTGCTATATTGGTTAGTTGTTTTTCATCTACAATATTATTTTTAGTAGGTAGTTCTATTGTTAACCCTTTGATTTTTTTACTTTTTGCAGAGTATAAAATATCGCTATACGCGACATAACTTTTATCCTGCGCCTCTAGAACTTGTATTTGTATTTTTTGAGGAAGAATATGTGTAATTTGTTCTTGAAGTTGAGGGATTGTTAATTTACCTTTTTTTAAGCTTCCCCCAATATTGTTAATTAAATTTTTTACAAGTTTATCCGCTTTTTGCTGTCTGACAGGAATAGAACCTTTTGAGTATTTATAAGCGAGTTTTACATTTGGAAGTATTTTATTTATCATAATGTCACTATTAAATCTTAAACATAAAATTTTTTGCTATTATTTTAATGTTTGTGAATTAAATTTATTAATGCTATTCTTTAGGTATGATTGAATTACTGATATTATTTGTATTATTAAAGCGAGATTTAACGATGTATGCTGTACAGAAGCGTATTCGTGAATATTTTTTACCATTTACGAATCCTAGCTTTGGAGCTTTAAAACCTGCACTTGTCAGGTTGGAAAAAGATGGCTATATAAAATCTACAAAAATCATGTCTGAGGGCGGTAAGCTTTCTGTTTTTTATTCAGTTACCAAAGATGGATTGAAACAGTTGAAAGTTCTACTCTTAAAACCTTTTTCAAATAATGCTTTGCAGTTTTTATCTGATGCCAAAATAAAAATGTGTTGTGCTTCTTTTTTGAGTAAAGATGAATCAGTTGAATTATTTGAAGAAATAAAGGCAAATGCTCTATTGCATAAATTAAATGCGGAGAGGATAATTGCTGATGAGTATAATCCTGTAGATTTCTATCAAAGAATTGTTTTGGATAATACAATATGTGAATATAATAATTTTATTTCGATGATAGAAGGGTTTGAAAAAGGTAATGCCGGCAATAGTTAATAGTGTTTTAGAAAATTCAATAGCTGATGAGTTAGAAATTCAAAAAGGTGACGAGTTATTATCAGTTGATGGTAATAAGATGCGAGATATGATTGATTATAATTTTTATATGAAATCTGAGTTAATCACTATTGAAATCAAAAAAGCAAATGGCGAATTAGAAGAAATTGAAATCGAAAAAGATTATGATGAAGATTTAGGAATTGTATTTGAAAGTGCAGTTTTTGATAGAATAAAACCTTGTTTAAATCATTGTTTATTTTGTTTTGTAGATCAACAGCCAAAGGGTTTGCGAGATACTTTGTATATTAAAGATGATGATTATCGTTTATCTTATCTCCAAGGTACTTATATTACTTTAACTAATTTTAAAGATGAAGATAGAGAACGTATAAAAAAAATGCACTTAGGGCCGTTTTATGTTTCAGTACATACAACAAATCCTGATTTAAGAGTGAAGATGTTGCGGAATCCTAATGCAGGTAAAGCTTTGGAAAATTTAGAATGGTTTAAACAAAATGAAATTCCGTTTCATGCACAAATTGTTTTGTGTCCAGGGTTAAATGATGGTAAAGAGTTGGATAGAACTTTATCAGATTTAGCAAAATTAGGAGATTCCGTATTATCTACTGCAATTGTTCCTGTTGGAATAACTCAATTCAGACCTGATGGAGAGTTGACTCGTGTTGATAAAAAATGTGCAGTGGAGACTCTTGAGATATCGTCAAAATATAAAAATGTCTGCTGCTCTGATGAGTTCTTTTTACTTGCAGATAAACAAATTCCGCCTGCTCAATATTATGGTAACTTTTCTCAATTGGATGATGGGGTTGGCGCATTGCGTTTAACTTTGGATGATTTTTATGAACAGCAGCTTCCTGAGAAAATCTCCAGACCTTTTAAACTTGTTTTTGCTTGTTCTTATGCTGCAAAAAACATGTTAGATGAGGTTGCCAAAAGTCTTAATACTATAGAAAATTTGACAGTTGCAGTGCATCCGGTTAAATCAAATTACTGGGGGCAGGATATTACAGTAGCAGGGCTTATTACAACAGAAGATTTAATTAATACAGTTAAAGATGTTGATTCAGATATAGTTGTAATACCATCTGTTATGCTCAGACCCTATACTGAAGATTTTTTAGACGGTAAAAATTTGGATTATGTAAAGGAAAAATCAGGAAAAAACTTTTTTGTTCTGCAGAATATTTATTCTCTGGCAGAGGTGGTTGAGTTTATAAAGTCTGTGTAAAATTGGTTGTTGTAAAAGAAAGGAGTGCTAAAAATGCTGAAATGTACTAATAACAAGAAAATCGGGGGGGGGTAACCTTTTAAAGTCTTGTTCCGACAGTATTCTAAGGTCTTTAGAAATATTTGTTTTAAATTCCCGTCCTAATGTAATCCCGTACCGTTACCCTGAACTTGTTTCAGGAGCCCAATCAAAACGTCAGGCCAAGAGATTCCGAACCAAGTTCGGAATGACGAATGACAAAGCAGCATTCACCCTTGCAGAAGTCCTTATTACATTGGGCATAATAGGTGTGGTCGTTGCTATGACTATTCCTAATTTGATATCTAAAGCTCGAGAAAAAGCAACAGTTGTTCAAGTTAAAGAAACTTATTCGATATTGTCGCAGGGTTTTAGGCGAGCTATTGACGAATATGGTGATGTGTCTTCTTGGTGTATAAGGTCTGATAATAATGAGGAGCAATGTGCAGAGCAAATTGCTGAAAATTTAAGTCATTTTGTCAGGTTATCACCTTGTGACCCTGGTTCAAAGTGTGTTGCAAGATTTTATAAAAATCGTGTTAAAGGTGATAATCGTAAATTTTCAATGCTTTGGAGAAAAACTTATGTCTTAAATAATGGTTCAGGTATTCAGTTTTCGGCCGATAACGGTGATCGTTATACTTCTCTTTGGTGTACTGCAGGTCTCAATAGTGGCTCTTATCAAGGTGTTTGTGGTTATATTCGCCTTGATATAAATGGGGTATCAGGGCCAAATGTTGATGGTGAAGACTATTTTGCTTTTAAAATTTATCAAGATGGGATTGCACCTTTAGGTCGGAAGAAAGATATTGTTTGGGTAGAAACATTTAATAATGGTTGTATGGGGCGTAGATTTTACAATTTGGGAACTTGTACAGGTTGGATTATTGAGCAAGGTAATATGGAGTATCTTCATAATAGTGATTTAAAATATTAATTAAAAAGCTAATGTTTGATAAACATTAGCTTTTTTTCTGATTATTCTATTTTAATTATAAGTTTTGAATAGCTTTACTATCACTATCAATACCTTCTTTAAGCATTTTCTTTGCTATGTCACCTTGAGTATCAAGCATTTTACATACAGTTTCGATATTTCTAACTTTAGTTGATAGGATTGTATCTGCGTTTGTTGTTATGTTGCCCGTGATATTTTGATAAGCTGCCAGTGCAGCTGAAGATGTTCCTTGCATAAGGTTTCCAAGGACAGTTGTTCCTGCACCATATACACCTAAATAAGGCGAAATAGCTGTTAAGATGCCTCCAAAACCTGATATGCAGCTGGCAAACGGCATTACAACATTTGATGAAATCTTACCAAGTCCGCTTCCTGTACCTATTCCGTATGCTGCAGCACTTGTAATATCAGCAAGTCCGCCTACACTTGAAGCATATCCTGTAGCGACTCCGTTATTGGTTCCCCAGCCGTTTAATATGGAAGACGCACCGCCTGTTGCAAGTCCGTATATTGAACCTATTGAGGCTGCTCCGCTTGGAAATCCAGAATAATTATATAATGAATCTACTCCGTATGAAGAGCCTGTATTTGTTTTTGAATAGTAGGATGTTCCAGGGATATTCATTGTTTCAGAACTTCCGAATATTGTAGCAAAAGCTGATGGCGCAAGTAAGCTTGCCATATTGTATAATAACCCGCCTGCTGCTTCAAAACCGGTTCCTGTTCCACTTCCGGAAACTGTTAAGTCTCGCAGTCTGTCATAGGTTTCCCATAATTGGGCTTTTGCAGCACCGCTAGCGTCTCCGAATCTGTTTGCTATTACTAAATTACTGTCATTTTTGTAAGACATTTTAAACCTCTTATTATATTACTTATGCTAACTTGAAAAAGTTTTGAATGTGCTCTCAATATTTTTAGAAATAATTTTATGAACTGCATCCATCTCAGTTTGTAGTGCATTTTGTTCTGTATCGAGAGCTTTTAGTCTAAGTTCTAATGTTCGGTCTTCAGTTTGAATTTGTTCTGTTTTCGCATTGATATCTTGAACATTTTTTTCATAGACTTGTTTTTCATAATTATATTGATTCATTGCATCTTGATATGCATTTTCATCAGTTACACTGGATGTTGTCAGGTCATATACAACACTGGAACCCTCTAACTGTATTGAAATAGCTCTTCCGCTGCTGTCATATTCTATGATACCGTATTTTGAGACTTCTTTATTTTTTGTCTGGTAATCAGAGTAATATGAGTGAAGTGCTTGCGCCGGATCTTGCCTGCATGCTTCTAAGCTGTCTGTTGTATCAGAAGTCCTTGATGCAAAATTTACCTGTTTGTTTGTATCTGTCCATAGATAAATGTTTTTTAAGGCTTCTTCGTTTCCATTATTTTTAAAATCCAACCAATCTTTTGCCACCTGTGTATCCGGCCAGTCTTCTGCAATTTGGTCAAGTTGAGCACTATAAGTACCCCATGTGCCTGTAGAACTTGTATCTTTTCTATCCACATCAGCAAGACATGTTAATTTCTTGTTCCCAACCATATAATATGCCGGATTTTTATCTGTGGCTTCTACATATTGAACCTGAGGATTTGAGTTAGTATTTCTTATACCTGTATATTCAGAAACTTTTGCAGTGTATGTTACGTATGAATTGTATTGAAGTCCGTCAGCGTCAGTGTAATCTGCGTCCTGAATGTTTGTGATTGTTTGAGTAGAATCTCCGTTTTCAAAAGAGTACTGAGTTGTTGTGTAATCGCTTGTGCTTGGTGCTGTTGGCACATTCATATCGTAAAGTTGATTCCATAATTCAGAACTCTGATTAGCCAGAGCTGTTCTAGCCTGATTTATTTGCTGTCCTTCATATTCAACGTTTGATTTTCTTGCGGCTAATGAAATCCATCTTGCCTGAGATGCGGCCATGCCCATATTCAGTATCTCCTTCTGTTTTTTCTTTAATATTTCTACCTTTTTCAGGTATAATTATTTTTCTTTAAAAGTCAATATTCTATAAAAATTATACGTGATTTATTAAGTTTTATATAGTTTTTTTTATAAAAATCAACTATATAGAGTATTTTTACACAAGCTTTTTTGTTTGTTGTTTAATAACTTTACAGATTTTTTATGTTTCTGCTAATATATTTATAGACTCGATTGTATTAGAGGAAGGTATATAATGAAATTTTCTTCATCATTTAAAGTTGGATTATTAACACTGGTTGCGCTGGTTCTTTTAGTCGGTACAGTATTAAAAGTTAAGGGTAGAGCTTTTTCTTCTGCAAAAAGAATTGAAATTCAATTTAAAGATGTTAATGGGTTAAGACCGGGTGCAGGTGTTCAGATTATGGGGCTAAAAGTCGGTCAAGTAGAAGAAATTACCCCGATTGTAGAGGGTGAAGACAGTTTTGTAAAAGTTAAGTTTGTAATAACTGATCCAAATGTTCAGATACCGAGAGCTTCATCTTTTTCTATCCAGCAATCAGGTCTTATCGGTGAATTGTTTTTAGAAATTACGCCTCCAAAAACTAAAACAATATACATACCAATGGTAAATAGAAATTTGTTATTTAAAAATGATCCGGTTCAAATGAAATTAAGCGGAAAGTATTATGATGTTGGTTTGGTAAAAGGGGTCGATGTAGTAGCAAAAGATTCTATACCTTATAATTATAAAAATAGTATTCATACTAATTATGCGTACAAAGTTGAATATTTTATTAATTTGCCGGGATTGATTCTTCCGGAATTTTTAAGAGGTTCTGCTGTAACAGATGATAATAGTCATAAATTAAGGCTGGTATCCCTTGATAATATGCCTCTGCAGTACCCTAAGCAAAAGACTCCGTATACAATTATTGAACCGATGAGGTTATCTGACTTTATGGATTGGCAGTATAAAGCTGCTGAAACACTAACAGAAACCAATAAAAAGGTTAATGATATTTTAACAGATGAAACGATTGCAGACTTAAAGAAAACAATTGCTAATGTTAATGCTCTAACTGCAAGAACATCTGTAACTTTTGACAAGGTTGATGCGTTGTTAGATTCTTCTAAAGCCGATATTGAACAATTACTTGCAATGACGCAGCAGGCAACTGATGATTTTTCAAAACTATCTGAAAATGTTAATAATATAATTGGAGATAAAGAATTTAAGACAAAACTTATGTCTACAACAGATTCTGTTGATGCATTAGCTAGAAATCTAAACAAAGTTATGGATGCTGCAGATGCAGAGCAGACAGGTAAGAATATCAAGATTATAGCAGAGAACCTCTCTCAAATTAGTGAAAGTGTAAATGCAATTACTTCAGACGATAAATTGAAAAAACAGATAACCTGTGCAATTACAAATGTGAATAATGCTATGGTAGAAGTTTCTACAGCTTTAGAAACTGTCAATAATGTAAATCCATCAAGTCCAAATCAGGCTTCTGACTTGAAGAAAATTGTTGATGATACTGTTGTAACTACTGCTAACTTGAGAAAATTCTCAGAAAAATTGAATAAAAGATTCTTGTTATTCAGATTGATGTTTTAATATATGATAAATTTAAAAACAAAAATTACACAAATACATTATCAAAGAGATCCTGATGGGCTTCTTTTTGAAATTCTAAAATTCTGTTCTTATTTTTATGGATTTGGAAGCAGGTTAAAGAATTTTTTTTATGATAAAAAATGGATAAAACCAAAGCGGGTTAATGCATTTGTTGTTTCTGTAGGGAATATGACTACAGGCGGTGTTGGAAAAACTCCTGTAGTTTCTGAAATTGCAAAATATTTTGTGAATAATGGTGAAAAAGTTGCGATTGTTTCCAGAGGATATGGCGGACGTTTAAATAACAAAAATGTAAATATGATTTCTGATGGGGCATCAATATATTTTGATGCTTTGCAAGCAGGTGATGAACCATTCTGGCTGGCAGAAAATACTCCGGGGTGCTATGTTTTTACCTGTAGTAGCAGATATTTGGCAGCAAAGTATGCAGTTGAAAAATTTGGGATTACAAAAATTATTCTGGATGATGGGTTTCAGCATCGAAAATTACACCGTGATTTAGATATTGTGTTAATGGACAGTGTAAAAGGTTTTGGTAATGAAAATTTGCTGCCGGCAGGCCCATTAAGAGAAGGCCCTGAAGCTCTTGATAGAATAGACAAACTTGTTATTGTTAGTAAGAATGTAGAGCATAAGACAGCTGAAAAAGTTGCAAGAATCATGCATAAAAGATTGGAACTTCCTACAAGTGTTTGTTATACAGAGCCGGATTATGTTTATAATATTAAAACGGGCCAGCGTTTGATGCAGGGGTTAGCAGTAACTGCAATTTGTGCAATAGGTCAACCGCAGCAGTTTTATGATTTTTTAACGGATTATCAGGTTGTAAAAACTATAACTTTTGATGATCATCATCAGTATACTCCTACCGATATTATAGATGTTGGCGGAAGTATTATTACAACTGAAAAAGATGCGGTAAAACTTCAGCGTTTTGATATGGATAATATATATGCATTAAAGTTAAGAACAGTTATCGATGTTGAAAGGTTATTGAATTCATGAACTCAGAGGCTATAGGTAATATTGTAGATATATTAATAAAAGCTGAACAGCCGCAAAGTGATTTTGTAAAACTCATGGATTCATTTAAAGACCCATATCTTGTTTTAATTGCCTGTATTTTAAGCTTACGGACAAATGATAGAACTACATATCCTGCAACTTTAAGAATGCTTGAACTTGCCAAAACTCCGGAAAAAATGATGCATGTTAAAGAAGAGGAGCTGGCTAAGGCTATTTATCCTGTCGGTTTTTATAAAAATAAAGCCGGGCAAATTATAGAATTGTCAAGACGGATAATAGAAGAATATAACGGTTGCGTGCCAAATTCTATAGATGAGTTGTGTAAATTTCGCGGAGTTGGCAGAAAAACTGCCAATCTGGTTATGACACTTGGCTTTGGCGAACCTGCAATTTGTGTTGATGTTCATGTGCATAGAATATTTAACAGATTAGGGTATATAAAAACAAAATCTCCAGAAGAAACTGAATTTGCATTAAGAGAAAAACTTCCGGTTGAATACTGGATACCTATTAATACTCTTATGGTGACTCACGGACAAAATATATGTAAACCTATTACACCTAAATGTGGCGAGTGTCCTATTTTTGCTTTTTGTGATAAGCTAATACAATTAAAGAAATAAATATTTAATAGGGGGATATATGAAGATATCGCCATTGTGTCAAAATTTTAAAAATATTACATCTGAATTAAAACGTTTTTATTTAAATGAATCGGTGGCTATAGCAAAAGCTTATGGCAGAGATTCTGTTTCGACAGCGTTATGCGATTTAGCATTAGTGAAAGATGTTTTTGTTCCATATGCCAGAAGTAAAAGTGTATATTTGTCTATTGATAGAGCGTCTTCTATTATTTCAGATGAAGCTAAGATAAGTCCTAAATTAAAAGATAAACTTGATAGAAGTATTATTCTAACAGTGGAAGATAAGCTTACCGGAAAGACAGATAATGCAATTGTGGATACAACAAAAGATTCTTTTATATATTCTGGTGTAAAGAAAATAGTCTTGAGAGATGAATTTGGTTTATACGATGTCGTCCAGACAAAATACAGTCATGAGGATAATTTTTTGCGGAAAGTCTACAGAACATTTGAGTATTTAACCGCTCAGGTTAATAAAAAATAGTCTGTTTGAGTGTATTTTTTTAATTAATTTGCATTTTTTTTTTGTTCTGTGCTATTCTATAATCATTAATTGCTTTGGTCTCAAATTTAACAGTGTTCAGAGCGATTGTGGGTTAATACAATTACATATAGAGGAGTGCGAGAATGAGTGTAAAAAGTTCTCGTAAAATCGACACAACTAAATTAGATCAAATTATTGAATCCTATGATTCTAAAAAGTCTAATTTGATAGCGATTTTACAAAAAGTTCAGGAAGAATACAGATATCTCCCTGAGGATGCGTTGATTTATATTGGAACAAAAATCGAGGGGCTTTCTCCTGCTACGGTTTATGGTGTTGCTACTTTTTATGCACAATTTTCATTGGATCCTAAGGGTAAATATGAAATTAAAGTTTGTGACGGTACCGCATGTCATGTTAGAGGTTCAATGCCAGTTTTAAATGCTATTAAAGCTCATCTGGATTTGCAAGACGGTAAAATGACAACGAATGACGGGCTTTTTTCACTGGAAACTGTAAGTTGTCTTGGTGCTTGCGGGCTTGCTCCGGTATGTGTCATAAACGGAAAGGTTTATCCGCAGATGACATCTGATGCCATTAAAGTTATATTAGATACTCTTATTCGCGAGGAAAGATAATATGGAAAAAACATCATTGAATATAGATATAAAGCAAGAGCAATTAAAAGCTCAAGAAGAAATTGCAAAACAAGGTTTAAGAGTACTCGTCTGTGCCGGAACCGGATGTGTGGCTAATGGTTCATTAAAAATTATTGAAAAATTTAAAGAGTTAGGCGCAGATGTTTCAGTTCTGTCAGATTATGACAAAATGACTATTGTGCCAACAGGTTGTCATGGCTTTTGCGAACAGGGTGTTCTTGTTATCATTCCAGATAAGGATATAACATATGTAAAAGTCCATCTGGAAGATGTTGAAGAGATTTATGAAAGTCATATAAAAAATAATAAACCTGTTGAAAGGCTTTTATATACAGATCCGTGGACTCATCAAAAAGTTCATAAAAATGAAGATATAAATTTCTATGCAAAACAAACAAGAACGGCTCTTGCTAATTGCGGGCATATAAATGCTGAATGTCTTGATGAAGCTATTGCAGTTCGAGGTTATGAAGCTCTTGCAAAAGTATTGGAACAGAACAATCCTGATGCTGTGATTGACGAAATTGAAAAATCAGGATTACGCGGCAGAGGCGGCGGCGGATTCCCAACCGGTAGAAAATGGCGCTTTACAGCTGCAAATAGAGGCGGTAAATCCTATGTTGTATGTAATGGTGATGAGGGAGATCCTGGTGCATTCATGGATAGATCCGTTATGGAGGGAGATCCTCATAAATTATTAGAGGGGATTGCGATTGCAGCATTTGCTATAGGTGCAGATGAAGCATATATTTATGTCCGTGCCGAATATCCGTTAGCTATAAAACGTTTGAGAAAGGCTATTGCAGATGCAGAAGAACGTCATTTCTTAGGCAAAAATATAATGGGTTCAGATTTTAGTCTTGACATTCATATAAAAGAGGGTGCCGGAGCTTTTGTTTGCGGTGAAGAAACTGCTCTGATAGCTTCAATTGAGGGAGAACGAGGAATGCCTCGTCCAAAACCGCCATTCCCTGCAAATAAAGGGTTATTTGGCAGACCTACGTTAATTAATAACGTGGAAACTCTTGCAAATGTTCCTGTTATTTTATTAAGAGGGGCTGATTGGTTTAGTTCTATGGGGACAGAAACTTCTAAAGGAACTAAAACTTTTGCTTTAACCGGCGAGGTTAATAATACAGGACTTATTGAAGTTCCGATGGGAACAACTTTAAGAGAAATTATTTTTGATATAGGCGGCGGAGTTCGTAATGGTAAAAAATTTAAGGCTGTGCAAATCGGCGGACCATCCGGTGGGTGTTTAACCGAAGAACATTTAGATATCCCTATGGATTATGATAATTTAATTAAAGCGGGTGCAATGGTTGGTTCCGGTGGACTTGTTGTAATGGCTGAAGATACCTGTATTGTCGAAGTTGCAAGATTCTTTATGAACTTTACCCAGAATGAAAGCTGTGGTAAATGTGTACCTTGTAGAGAGGGAACAAAAAATATGCTTAGAATTCTCGAAAAAATTGTTGCAGGAAAAGGCGAGATGAAAGATTTGGAATTATTGGAAGAACTTGCTCAAACTGTAAAAGAGGGTTCTTTATGCGGACTTGGCAAAACTGCTCCAAATCCTGTATTGTCGACTTTGAAATATTTCAGAGATGAATACATTGCGCATATTAAAGATAAAAAATGTCCTGCAGGTGTTTGTACGGCGATGAAAAAAGTTGTAATTCAGGAATCTCTTTGCAAAGGCTGTACAAAATGTGCAAGAACTTGTCCTGTGGGAGCTATATCAGGTGAAGTTAAGCAGCCGCACCATATTGATCAATCAAAATGTATTAAGTGCGAAGCTTGTTTAACTAATTGTCCGTTCAAGGCAATTGTATTAGAGTAAAAACTTCAGTTCGGCTGAATTTATTTCAGCTCTCTGGTAAAAAGGATTTTGAAAATATCTTCAGAATGACAAAAGAAAAGGAATAAAAAATGACAGATAAAAAAGTATTATTTATTGACGGAAAAGAGGTTGAGTTCGCAGACGAACCTAATCTTCTTGAGGTTATTAGAAAGGCAGGCATGAATGTGCCTACATTTTGCTATCGTCCTGATTTAACATCTTTTGGGGCTTGCAGAATGTGTGTTGTTGAAGTTGAGGGAAGAGGTATTCAATCTTCTTGTACTATGCCGCCGGAAAACGGATTAAAAATTCATCTTAATACAGAAAAAACAAGAAGAATTCGTAAAACTGTTCTGGAACTTCTTCTGGCTAACCATGATAGAAAATGTTTGACCTGTGAACGCAGCGGCAATTGTGAACTGCAACAGTATGCAGAAGAATACGGCATCAAAGATATAAGATTTCCGGATAAAGATTTAGACGATTATCTGCCTGTAGATGACAGCAGTCCGTCAATAGTCAGAGATCCTAATAAATGTATTCTATGCGGAGCCTGCGTAAGAGCCTGTACTGAATTTCAGGGGCATTCAGTTTTAGGATTTGCCAATAGAGGGTCTAAAACAGTTGTTCAGCCAATGAATGGAAGACCTCTCGGACAGGTTGATTGTGTAAATTGCGGTCAATGTGCTGCAGTGTGTCCAACCGGAGCTTTGTCTATCAAAAATGAAACAGATAAAGTTTGGGATGAAATAACTAACCCTGCTAAAACTGTTGTTGTGCAAATGGCGCCGGCTACACGTGTCGCTCTGGGTGAAATGTTTGGACTGGAACCGGGTGAAAATACAATTGGCTTGATGAATGCAGCTTTAAGAAAAATTGGTTTTAACCATGTTTTTGATACTAATTTTTCTGCTGATTTAACAATTATGGAAGAAGCAACAGAATTTTTAGAAAGATTAAAATCAGGTAAAAATCTGCCGTTGTTTACATCTTGCTGTCCTGCCTGGATTAAATACCTTGAAGATGCTCATCCAGATATGTTAAATCATTTATCTACCTGTAAATCTCCAATGAGTATGTTATCTTCTGTACTTGTAGATTTAGTCCCTAAATATTTCAATGTAGAGCGTGAAAATTTAGTTGTTGTTGCTGTTATGCCTTGTACGGCTAAAAAATATGAATGCAAACGTCCTGAAATGTATAGAAATGGTAGAGCAGATACAGATTATGTTATAACAACGCAAGAGTTAGGTAAAATGATTAAATCAGCTGGTATAGATTTTAATACATTAACACCTGAGGCTAATGATTCGCCATTTGGAGAATATTCAGGAGCAGCTACAATATTTGGAGCGTCCGGAGGCGTTGCTGAAGCTGCAGTAAGAACGGCGTATGAATTTGCCAGTGGAGAACCTTTGCAGGAAGTTGATATTAAACAAATGAGAGGAACCTCAAATCGTTCAAGAAGTATTTCTCTTGATATAAAAGGTACAAAACTGGTTGTTCGAATTGTTTCCACATTAAAAGAAGCAGAAAAAGCTTTGCAAGAAATACAATCAGGGACAGCAGATTTTCAGATGCTTGAAGTTATGGCTTGTCCGGGTGGTTGTATCAATGGCGGTGGTCAGCCTCGCAGCTGCGATGATTCTAAGATTAAGCAAGAAAGAGCTGATGGGTTATATAAAGAAGATTCTGAGCTTTCAGTTAGAAAATCTCATTTGAATCCGTCTGTTCAAAAATTGTATCAGGAATACCTTGAATATCCTGGTTCGCATAAGTCTCATGAGATTTTGCACACTATCTACACAGATAAGTTTGCCGGCTCATATAAAGATATATAATTGCAAAAAGCACTCTTGATTACCAAGAGTGCTTTTTTATTTGGAAAAATTTTAATTATTTTACAACTTTAATAATTTCAGCTGTTATATCTTTTCCGCCATATAGAACAATTCCCTTGCTTAGTACTAAATCATAGCCGTCAGCTTTAGCTTTTTCATTTATTTGTTGTGAAATAGAAGTATCAAGTGCTTTTAATTTTTCAGCGTATTCAGAATCCATTTTTTGTTTTTTTGCAACTAATTCTTTGTTATATTTTTCTTCTGCCGCTTTTTTCTTAGAAGCATCAGTTATTGATGCTACATCTTTTCTTGCTTTTTCTACAAATTTAATAATTTCATCAGCTTTAGCCTGTTGTTCTTTTTTTAGGGCTTGAACTTGACCTGATGCATTTACAACTTGAGGAACATCTACGATTGCAACTGAAAAACCTTCTGCCAACGCTGCTGAGCCAAAAGATAGACAACCAATTACTGCAAAAGATGCTGCTAATAAACCTAAATTTTTTCTCATAATAACTCTCCTTTTAACAAATTTATGTTATCACAAAATATCAGTTATTGTATAGTAATCCATTCGGTTTATTTTTTTTGTAACATCTTTACATAAATTTAGTAATTCTGTATAATATTATGGTGGATTTATAATATTTAATTTTTGTAAATATTTGTAATAAAAGAGCAAAAAAAGGTTTTTATATTATTTAATTCATACGACAATAGTCTAAAAGATATGGTTTTAGATATACAACTAGATATATAAGTTAACTTAATAATAGAAGGTGAATAAAAATAATGAAAAAGATTAAGAAAAGTAATCGATTGTTTCTAACATTTATAGCTGCATCAGCTTGTTGTGCGATTACTCTTGCGGGAATGTTTAATCCTGTTTTTGCTGCTGGCGAAGGAGTTGGTAATGCCGGAAGCATTAATGCAGGTTTTGGATATACTCACGGTATAGTTCCTGTTATGAATGAAGTCGGCGGGTCTGCTATTCATGATTCAGATATGATGAGGTATGATAAAAACCGCAGGCGTATGGATTCTGATTATTATCAATATGAGCAAAAACGTTATGGTACAGGAGGTTCTTCAGTAACAAACTCTGCAGCTCCGGAAGCCAGTATTCCTGATGCAATGAAGGCTACAGTTGATGAAATTGGTTCAAAAGGTGTTTATGTCAATTCTATTGAAGTTTCACCTTCTGAAATCCTTAGTAAGGAAGAAATTAATGGCGTTATTGGTCAATATGTCGGCCGTAATGTCTTTATGTCTGATATTCAAGCTGCAATTAATGCTTTGAATAATTTATATGCAGAAAAAGGTTATGTAACTGCAAGAGCATATTTACCTGAGCAAACAGTTGCAAATGGTAATATCAAAATTGAATTAATCGAAAGTAAAATTGGTAATATTACTGTTGCAAATAACAAATATACCAGAAGTAAGTATATTTTAGACCGTATGCCTCAAAAGTCAGGCGAATTATTTGATATTGTTGATTTAGAAAAGGATGTTTTAGACTTTAACAGATATCATGACGGTGTTAATCTTGCTGCTAATTTAAAAGCCGGTGAAACACCAGGTACGACAGATATAGAATTAACCGCACAAGAAACTTTTCCTTTCCACTTAATCGGGGTTATGGATAATGCCGGCAGAAGAAGTACCGGTCAGTTAAGAGGCGGTCCTATGATTGTTGCTGATAGTTTATTCCACCGCAGAGACCAGATGTCAATGGGGTCTTATTTCTCTAAAGGTTCAATAAGCCCATTCTTTGATTACAGTGTTCCTGTTAATAGAAAAGATGGTAGAGTTGGTTTTTCTTATTCTTCAACTTTTGCCAATGTTAAGTACGGTTCAGCTGCGCCTTTGGGGTTAAAAAGTAATTCATATATATATAGTTTATACTATGATCAACCGATTGTTAGAAATCGTGGATTTGAATTGAAGACATATACAGCTTTAAATTATAAACGAGCTAGAACTTGGTCAAGATATGATGATGCTTTTGAGGCTTTAATGGGTTCTTCTCCATTTGCAGATGTCGATCAGGTTACAAGTCTTGACGTTGGTTTGAATATGAGAAAAGATACGAAATATGGTATCTGGTATTTAAGCCAGAATGCTTCAATGGCATTCCCTATATTTGACAGTGATTCAAGCTACTTCAAATATAGCGGCGGTTTATTAAGATTGCATGACTTTTCTCACGGTGTAATCGGTCAGTTACGCGGTAGTTATCAAATTATTCCAAACAGTAAATATATTCCATACTTAGATCAATTCCAAACAGGTGGTCTTGCAACTGTTAGAGGATATTCTGAAGGTATTGTAATGGGTAAAAGCGGTTACTTCTTAAGCGGTGAATTGATGTTCCCATTATTACCTCGTACATTTACTACTAAGAGTGGTGAAACTAAAAACTTTATAGGTCAATATATTAAAGGGGCAGTCTTTGCTGATACTGCCGGTGTATTCCCTTGGGTTGGTCAGGATGTATATGGCGGCAGCTACTTCCTTGCTTCAGTTGGTATGGGCTTGAGAGTTCAGCTTCCTGGTGATTTAAGTGCCAGATTATACTGGGGATATCCTTTGATTAACAATGCTTATGAGCAGCACAGAAAATATGGTAGATTCCACTTTGAATTGACTCTAGAACCTGATTTTGATGCATTGTTAAGCAGAAGATCTACAAAACCTCAACCTGTTCCTCAAAAAGAAGTTGAATCAAAAATTGCGCCTCCAGATGGTTTAAATAACTATGATGATATCAGACACTATGACTACTTGCTAGACGGTGGTGCAACATTATAAAATTAGTTGTTAACTAAAAATATTTTTGCAATATAATAAAAGCGGTAACAAAGTTGTTATCGCTTTTATATTTTGAGGAGATATTGGATATGAGTTGTAAATCAGTTTTTATCACCGCAACCGGGACTGATATAGGTAAAACATATGTTTCAGGATTGCTGGTGAAAAAAATGAGGGATTTAGGATTTGATTGCGGATATTATAAACCTGCATTAAGCGGTGCAATCAAGCAAGATGACGGTTCTTTGCTTCCGGGGGATTGTGATTTTGTGGTTTGTACTGCAGGATTGAGTGATCAACCTATGAATTGTCTTTCTTATTGTTTTGAGGAAGCTGTTTCTCCTCATCTTGCTGCCGAGCGTCAGGGGGTTAATATTACTCTTGATAAAATAAAAGCTGATTTTCAAGAAAAGTCTTCTTGTTACGAGTATTTACTGGTGGAGGGGGCAGGAGGTATTACTTGTCCTTTTAATTTAACCAAAGGTCAAAAATTATTACTTCCGCAGGTTATAAGCGGGCTTGGGTTGGATATATTAATTGTTGCTGATGGTGGATTAGGTACGATTAATTCTGTTATTCTGACTGTTGAGTATGCAAAAGCTCATGGGCTTAATATTCGCGGGATAATTTTGAATAATTTTGATGAGAGTGATTTTATGCATCTTGATAATCAAAGGCAGGTTGAAAGTTTAACAGGTGTAGATGTTATAGCTACTGTGAAACAGAATGATAATGATATTAATATCTCACGTGAGGCTTTGCTCAATTTATTTATATAGTGGTATAATTAATTTTGTATGGGATATAAGAAAGAAGGTTAAAGTATGAATTGGCAGGAAGAAGATTTAAAATATATTTGGCACCCGTGCTCACAAATGAAAGATTATGAAACTTTGCCTCCTATTGTTATTGACCATGCAAAAGGTATAAATCTGTATGATACTGAGGGAAATTGTTACAAAGATATAGTAAGTTCTTGGTGGTGTAACCTTTTGGGACACTGTAATCCAAGAATAAATGCTGCTATGAAAAAACAATTAGATACATTAGAGCATGTTATTTTTGCAAATTTTACGCATAAAACGGCTATTACGTTGTGTCAAAAACTTATAAAAGTTTTGCCGAAAGGTTTGTGTAAGTTTAATTTTGCAGATAATGGCTCGGCTGCTATTGAAATGTCTATGAAAATGAGTTTTCAGTACCATCAGCAGACCGGTAATAAGCAAAAGAAACGTTTTATGGCATTATCAGATGCTTATCATGGTGAAACTATCGGTGCCTTATCCGTTGGAGCTTGCGATTTGTATTCACAAATTTACAAACCAATATTAATGGATGTGGTGCATGTAGATGGGCCTGATTGTTTTCGTTGTCCGTATGGAAAATGTAGGGATAACTGTAATTGTGAGTGTTTTGAAAAGGCTGAAAAAACATTTGCACAGTTCGGGGATGAAACTTGTGCGATGCTTGTTGAACCATTACTTCAAGGTTCTGCGGGGATGAAAGTCTATCCGCCGTTATATTTAACTAAGTTAAGAGCTATTTGTGATAAATACAATATACATTTGATTGCAGATGAAATTGCAACAGGATACGGTAGAACCGGTAAAATGTTTGCTTTTGATCATGCCGGAGTTTCTCCCGATATTATGTGCTTGTCAAAAGGGTTGACAGGCGGATATATGCCGATGTCTATATGTGTAACAACTCAAGAAATTTATGATGCTTTTTATGATGATTACGGCAAGGGTAAAGCTTTTATGCATTCGCACACTTATGCTGGAAACCCGCTTGCTTGTTCTGCAGCTATAGAGGTTTTAAATATTCTTGAGGACGAGCAGATTATATCAAAAGCTGTTGAAAATGCTAAGTATTTTAACAAAATTATAAAAGATAAATTTTTAGAATTGCCGTACGTTGGCGAGGTACGTAATATCGGATTGATAAATGCTATTGAAATTGTCAAAGATAAAAACTCAAAAGAAGCTTATCCGTCTAATTTGCGTTTAGGTTATCAGATTTATAAAAAAGCATTGAAAAAAGGTGTTTTACTAAGACCATTAGGTGATGTTATATATTTCAATCCGCCGTTGATTATTCAGCCTGATGATATGGATTTTGTAACTGATGTTGCAAAAGAATGTATGGTTGAAGTTATGAATGAGAATATTTAAAATTAATAAGCCTTATTTAAACAAGAGGCTTTTTAATTTTATTTAATTGGTTTGCCAAATATTATTCTTGCTCCGCCAAATCGTTGTTTTAAAGTGTTTTTTACCCCTACAATAATTTCGTTTACGTTACAAACAACGAGTTGAACAGCATCAATTAGTACACTTAATTTTGGCACAAGTACAGAGAAGTCTGCGCTTGTTTTATTAAAGTTTCCTGAAATTGAAATAAAGTCATTTGAAGAATTTGCAAAGTTAAGAGTAGTTTTTTCGATATTTGCAGCACTGTTTCTGATAGTTTGGCTGGTTATTTCATTATTAACTTTGTTTGATAAATCCTTAATACTTGCAGTTGTTGTTTTTAAATTAGCTATACTATCTTTTAATGATGATGTTGATTCAAGTATATTTTGTCTGTTCTCTGTTAAAATTTCTGTGACAAGGTCAAATAATTCTGTCAAAGCATCTGTAGTTTTTGTTGCAGAACTTAGCAAACTTCCACCTTTTTCGGATAAATCATCCAAATGTGCCTGATTTATATCTGAGATTCCGCTAAATGTGAAGCCACTTTCGCCTTTTATAACATCACCTGTTTTTATATATTTCAGCATAGGTGAGCGTGGATAAATTATATCAACATATTTTGTATTTTCGTCATCTTCTTTATAATTTTTTATTTTAACTGTTATGTTTTTTGGCAGTTGCAAACCTCTTTGATTCAAGGTGATATACAGATATGTTGTTTTGAAATCTTTTGATATTTTAACTTTATTTGTAGTTCCTAATTTGTACCCTTTATAATATACTCCCATACGAGATGGCATCGGATCCATTTTTTTGAATTCTGCTCGGATATATGTATGGTTAAAATATGTGCCTATCGAAATAAGTAATATTAGTAGTAACAGTATAAGTAATAATATTTTTCCTGCGGTAAGATTGCTCATAACTGTATTATTAATATTTCTAACAGATTAATAAATTAGACTATTGGTTTTTAGATAGGATGCTTTGAAGTTTTTTATGAATTTTTACATTGTGAACTCGAATGTAATCTATATTATCCTTGAGTAAAGGTGTGGCAAGTGCTAATGAGTACATATCTTTTTCTTTATTATCAGCTTCCGGCAATTCAAGCAGACTTTTTCTTGATAATCCTATAAGTACAGGGCATCCTGTTGTTTGTAATTCTTGCCAGCGGTCTAGAATTTCAAGATTATGTTGTTTTGTTTTTCCAAAACCTATGCCGGGGTCAACAATAATATTTTCTTTTTTTATACCTTTAGTAATTGCGCATTCAATTTTATTTTGTAGATTGCGAAAAATTTCGTCCATTAAATTTTCGTATGACGGTGCTATTTGCATTGTTTCAGGTGAGCCTTGGGAATGTTGTATAACTATTTTTATATCAGGATTTGCCGCGAGAACATCAATCATTTTGTTGTCGTAGTCAAAACCGGATACATCGTTAATAATTTTTGCACCTAGTTCAATACTTTTTTGGGCGACTAAAGCACTTCGGGTATCAATGCTTATTGGGGTTGTAATATTGTTTTCTTTAATATACTTTAGCAGAGGTTCTAATCTTTCCAGTTGTTTTTCTGCGCAAACAGCTTTAGAATATGGTTTAGTGGATTCTGCACCTATATCTATGATGTCAGCCCCATCTTCAATTAGTTTTGTTAATTGCGCTATCGCTGCGTTGAATTCAAAGTATTGACCGCCATCAGAAAAAGAATCTGTAGTGATATTTAATATTCCCATTATTTTTGTCTTTTTAGGTGGTGAATTTTCAATTTCTTTAATGAGAATATTACCAAGATTTTTTAATTTAAAAGGTTGAGTTTGTAGTTTCTCTGCTATTTTTTTTATTTGAGAAAAGCTTCCGCCGATAATGCAGTTTGAAGATTCGATTTTACCTGTTATAACTTCTCTATGAGTTGCGCAGTCTGCGCCCACAGAAAGAGCTGTTTGCTTGATAATATTAGCTTGAGCACAATTTAAGTCGAATATTTTAATGTTTATATAGTCAAATTTGTTTTTTGCAATGTGCGTATAACTTTTATCAAAACCTATATTCATAAGTTCTTTTTCTATATCTGAATTGACTATTTTTTTTATTAGAAAATCGTGCATAACATAATAAGTTTAGCACGATTTTTATATTTTCTCAATTAAAAATGATTGATATTATTTCATTTCATAATATTTATGTTTTATATCATTAATAGCAAGAGAACCGTTTTCTGCAGCTTTACTTACCCCTGTAGCCAGTACAAAGAATGCCATAACTCCGCCAAATGCGCCTGCTGCTTTTTTCGTAATTGGACTATTTATAATTGGTTCTATTATTTTATTGTTCTTTAATTTACCGGCAAATCGCATAAAGTCTTCTGTGAAAATGCTTGCATCCTTTTTAAATTTTGCAAAAAATCCTGTAGCCTCTTTCATACCTTTACCGGCAATTCTACTGGATTCTTGAACACTTTCCATCATTGTTTGAAGAGTTTTTTCGCCTGCTTGAATAATTTTTTCTCCGGACTGTCCTCTTAGCCCTCTTTTACTGGCATATTTTGTTGCAGTTGCGACAAATCCGGTACTCCCAACTACAGTCGCAGCTTTTTCTGTATTTTCTTTTTTCTGCGGATCGTTCGTCAGGGGAGTCAGGTGGTTAGTTTTGAAGTTATTTATTGCACTTATTTGTGTCATTATTTTGTCCTCAACTAAAATCAGTTTTTATGCCTGTTCAAATTCATCTAAGATTTGGTCATCGTTTGGCGTTCTGGCAGCACTATATGCTCCTGCAAGTCCTGAGCCGACTCCAAGAGTTCGGGCTGTTGCTTTTGCAGCTTTATCATATGTTAAATCTTTTAATGGGCTTATAATTTTTTGTCCAAGATTTTTTACAAAAGTAAGTGCAGTCTTTAATCCTTTGCCGACAGTTTTAGCAGCATTTAGAACAAGCTGACCTGCTTTAGTTTTGTTTAAGTTTTCTAAAAGTTTATTTACAAATTTGGATTGTTTAATGTTAGTTGTTTTATTAGATAGTGATTCCATAAGTTTTTGAGCTGAAGTTTTTAATCCTTTGCCGACAGGTGAAAGCATTTCTGCAGTCCACTTGGCAAATTTTGAATTTAATGCTTTTACAAAAGTTGATTTTAAAAATTTTCCGCCTTTAGTTGCAGCCCAGGTTACAGCCCAGCCTTCAAGAATTCCTTCTGAAGCTATTTTACAAACTTTAGCTCCTTTTTTCATTCCTGCAGGAACATTTTCATCGTTCAAAATCTCTTCAAATCCTTCTTTTTGTCTTTGATAGTACGATTTTTTCTGGTTGTAAGTTTCTTCATTAAGGTATTCTTCATTTCCTCTAAATTGGACTGTTCTGGATGCCTGTTGAGTGAATCTTGGTTGAATAGTTAACATATTTTTTCTCCACTACCTAAATCTAAAATAAATTTCATTAGTATAATACCGATGAAAAATATTTTTTGCTAACACACTTAATTACCATTAACAAAATGTTACAATGAAACATATATATTATTTCACATTAATTTATGTTTGTAAAGGGTTTTTGGAGCCTTGAAATGAATTTCTTTTAATAAATTCTCTGTCAATTTTATTTAGGCAGTCTAGCTTGGCTCCGAGCCAGCGAGGAGCAATTAAGTTCTTTTTTAATCCATTGCCTGCAAGTCTGTGAATGGTTGTTTCTGGTGGTAATATTTCTAAAAAATCGCAAACTAAATTTACATATTCTTCTTCCGATATAAAGTCGATTTCTTTATTTTCATATAGTTTTGCAAGTTTTGTATTTTGTAAAGCGCAGAGCATGTGAATTTTTACACCATCAACTTTTAGTTCTGCAAGTTTTTGCGCGGTTTGCAGAATTTCATCTCTGGTTTCCCATAGTCCAAATATTACATGGACACAAACATTTATTCCTTTTTCTTTTGTTTTTTCGTATCCTCGTAAGAAACAATCAAAATCATGACCGCGGTTTATTTTTTGTAATGTCCTATCATGTATGGATTGCAGCCCGTACTCAATCCAAGTGTAATAGTCTTTACTTATATCCGAGATAAGATTTAGTTTTTCTTCATCTACACAGTCCGGTCTTGTTCCGATTGACAGTCCTATAATATCCGGATGTGTAAGGGCTGATTTATAAATCTTTTCAAGTTCGTTAACCGGTTTATAGGTATTTGTATAAGCTTGAAAATATGACATAAATTTTTCAGCTTTAAATCTGTCGTGAAGGGTTTTAGCTCCGATTTTTACCTGTTCTTCTATTGATAACAGGTTTGAATGAGCTTGTGAAAAACTCCCTCCATCATCACAAAAAATACAACCGCCTGTGGATATTGTTCCGTCTCTATTCGGACATGAAAAACCTGCATCAAGAGTAATTTTATATACTTTTGCTCCGAATTTGTTTTTCAAATATGCACTAAACTGGTTGTATCTTTTGTCTGTGTTATTAAAGTACATTTTTATTTTTGTTCATTTTCGTCGTTGTCATAAATTGGATAAACATAATGTTCACCGCAATTTGGACAAACTACTTCCTGTTGTTTCCCATCTTCTAATTTTGCAACCTCAAACAAGCATTTACATCCTGATTGAACGCATCTTACTGCCCATGTTGGTCTTATAAGTCTTGCCATAAATTTACCCTCTTTTCATAAACTGTTGACAATATGATTTTATCATTATTTAGGTGAATATGCAATAATGTGTATTATTTATACACTTCATCGTCCCAGTATTCAAGTTCAAGTTTCCCTACTATAATGGTATCTCCATTTTGAACTCCAAGATGTTTAAGTTCATCCATAATGCCCATACTTATCATTATATTTTGGAATCTTATAACCTGTTCAGTACTTCTTGAATCAGTGACCTGTGATATTCTTATTATTCTGCCGCCAGTTACCATATAGGTATTTTTGTTCAATTTGTGAACTTCCCAATATCCATCGTCATTGTTTGTTGCTTCTAAATCTTCTTCAATTACAACTTCAGGCTCTGGTTTTTCTATTGTATCAACCTTGTGTTCTAATTCATTTTTTAGTTCTTCCAGTTTGTCTCCGGTTACAGCAGATATACAAAATACTTCTACTCCCAGATTATTGAATTCCTGTTTTAATTCTTCAAGTCTATCAGACTCTATGGAATCAATTTTATTTATAGCGACTACCTGATATAAATTTGATAGTTTTTCTGAATATTTTGCTAATTCTTCATTTATAATCTGGTAATTTTTTATAGGATTTTCTTCTGTTCCATCAACAATGTGCAAAAGAAATCTGCATCTTTCAACGTGTCTCAAGAAGTCGTGCCCGAGTCCGATACCTTCTGATGCTCCTTCTATTAATCCCGGAATATCTGCTATTACATAGCCATCTCCGTTATGTTTTCTTACAACTCCAAGATTTGGGACTATAGTAGTAAATGGATAGTCCGCAATTTTTGGTTTTGCTGCGGAAACCCTGCTTATAAATGTAGATTTACCTGCATTAGGCAGTCCAAGAAGTCCTACATCTGCCAATAGTTTTAATTCTAATTGTAATTCTCTTTCAATTCCCGGTTCTCCAGGTTCACAATATTGAGGAGCTCTGTTTTGAGGTGTGCAAAAATGTATATTGCCGCGTCCGCCGCGTCCGCCCTGAGCCACCAGAACTTTTTGTTCGTGTTCTGTTAAATCCGCAATAATATTTCCTGTTTTTAGGTCTTTAACAATAGTTCCGGTTGGAACTTTTATATATAAATCTTTTGCACTTTTACCATGCATACTTTTTTTAAAGCCATTTTCTCCATTATCAGCTTTAAATATTGAGCGGTATGTGAAATCAAGAAGAGTTGATAAACCTTCGTCAGCTATCAGGTATACGCTTCCGCCTTTTCCTCCGTCACCGCCGGCAGGACCACCTCTGTCTACAAATTTTTCACGGCGCCACGCAACAACCCCGTTACCGCCTTTGCCTGAACTGATTTTTATTTTAGCTTTATCAATAAATTGCATAGTATAAATCCTTTTAGTCTGATAATACTATGAACAGGATTTCATTTAAAGTGGTTTTTGTTGAAGTTTTACAAATTTATTTTATTTAGTCCCTCACCCCACCCCCTCTCCCATAGATGGGCGAGGGGCAATTTTTATTATCTAGTGTTGTTATTTTAGAATATTGCATATGATTTGATATATACCCTCTCCCGTATACGGGAGAGGGATAGGGTGAGGGTTATACTACTAAAAGTTTTTGCAAAGTGAGATATACTCCTTCAAAATTGTTATCTATCTCATTGTTCCAAAATCGTATAACTTTATACCCTTCACTTTCTAAATACAAGGTTCTGCTAGTATCTGTTTTTATTTTATCTGGAGTATTGTGCTGTCCTCCATCAATTTCTATAATTATTTTTTTATCAATGCATACGAAGTCAACAATATATTTTCCTACTGGATGCTGCCTTTTGAATTTTAATCCATGAAAATTTCGGTTTCTAAGTAATTTCCACAGTTTGCTCTCTTGCGGTGTTTGGTTTTTTCTAAGTAATCTTGCTCTGGAAGTGCTTTTCATAAGTTTTATTATAGCATAATTCGTCCCTCACCCCATCCCCTCTCCCATAGATGGGAGAGGGGCAATTTTAATATCTGGTGTATTTTACTTACATATCTTCCGGAATAAATAGAATGTTTCTGCTTAAAATTTCTCTGGTATGTTCATAGCAGCAGCTTTCTTTCGTAAGTCTTTGATATTCTCTTACAATATTCAGAACATCATCTACGGATAGTCTAACAATTCTTCTTTCATTTTCAATAATTTGAGCCATAATTATTTTCAGCCTTTCTTTTTATATAATTAAATGTCGACTGTATTTTTTAGAACTTTAGTAATATCGTATTTTGTAATTATAAATATTTATTTAAATTAAAAAGAATCTCTTAATTATTAAGAGATTCTTTTTGCATATATTTAATTGTGTTTACTTATGACCAGTCTGTAAAGTTTTTATTTTCTAATGTTACGCTAGTCCAACCTGCTTGGTTTAATGCTGCTCGCATTTTATTTACTAAGTCTTGTCTTGCTCTTGTCGCTGTTAGTGATATACCTGTGGTTACTTGGTGTAGTTTTCCATCTGGCGTTGTTACTGTTGCGGAACCGCTATTTCCTATTCCGCCTCCGGAGCGAACTGCAAATGAGATATTAAGTTTTATAGGTTTTGCTTTTTCTTCAGCTGTCCAAGCTTTTGTTGTTTTAGGTCTATCAACTTCACCTTTTGCTTCGGTTCCATCAGAAGACCATTTGAAGTTTTTATTTTCTAATGTTACGCTAGTCCAGCCGGCTTCTTTTAATGTTTTTATTATTTCTTTGCCTAGTTGATCTAATAACGTATTCTGATTTCCTTGTACATTAACTTTGTATGTTTTTCCGTCTGGAGTTACCACGGTTGCTGTCCCCCTAGGACCAGATAATGCAACGGTCATATTTAGTCGTATTGGTTTTGTTTTGTCAATATTATTATTGTTGTTATTTGTTGCTGAATTAACATTTGTTGTATTATTATAATTGTCATTATTTGATTGTTTTCGATGAGTATTGGCTGTGTCATCATGGGTAACTTTTTTTTGGGCTGTGTCATCATGGGTAACTTTTTTTTCAGACTCTTCTTTCTGTTCTTCGTTCTTAACCTCCTCATTGTTGGCTTTCTTATCACCATCTCCTTGTTTTTCTACAGGAGGTTTTTTTAGTAATTTCTGACACATTTCATCAAAATTACCACTATGGTGAACAGTTTGATCTTTGTTTACAGCATCATATTTACCATTTCCATCAGATGCTATATTCCAGTCTGGGAACATTTTTTGTAAGTCAGCTAGTCTATCGCCATTTTGTTTTTGTGGTGTCACTTGGGACATTTGGGTATTCAGCATTCCGAACGGGCTCATACCTCCCATTGGCATACCCATAGGCATTCCCATACCCATGCTCATTCCTCCGCCCATGCCGCCTCCAAACAGCCCGCCGAAGAAACCGCCTAAAAAGCCCCAGAAGCCACTAGGTCCATTTTTAATGGTTACATTGGTATTTTCTGTAAATGAAACAGCATGTCCGCCGCACATTGGTCGTGCCGGTGGTCTTTTTACATGTGTTGCTCTGTATTGTCCAGAATTTGCATACCTTAGATTAAAGGCTTTGCCCATACCATAAATGCCCATATGTTTGTCCTCTTATTTTAATCTCTTGTATATATAAAGTATATACATAATAAATATTTGCTTAAGAGGGTTAAGTTTGTTACATATCTTTACATTTATAAAAATAAAGGGGAGGTAGCTATCCCCTTTATTTGCGCTATCAGGAAAGAAAAGATAGCATTGTTCCGCCAAAGCTCATTGCATCTGAAAACCAGGAACCAGAAGATGAATTTGCATTATATGCAGCATTATTGTATGAATTCCCTGAGTTTGCATTTGAGTTTGCTGCAGTTGCAAAGTTTAGAATATTTGAATTCATTGCAGAATTTAAATTATTTAATAGAGTTATGGTATTTATTCTGTTTCTTAGTTCTTCGGAATATAAATTGTTTTGTGTTGCTAATATACTATCGCTTAAATCAGCTACAGCCTCGGCTCTTTTGTCTGTAATTTTGTTTAGGTTATCAAGGAAAATAGAATTATCCAAATTTCCAAATCTTGCGGAAATATCATTTTTTAGATTGTTTTCCATAGGTTTGTAAATACTGTCGATTTGCTTTGTCCCCTGTTGTTTTATTGCGTTTAACTGTTTGTTCCATTCTTTTCTCTGGTTATCTGAGATTGTGAAAAGATTTCCTAATGAAGAATACAGGTTGTTTTGTATTGAATCATATATTTTTTTTTCAGTTTTAGACATATTGTAGTTAGAACTTACAATATTATTATCTTTATCTCTTTTGGTTGTAGATACGTCTCTCCCGTTAACAGTGATTGTTCCGCTTGAGTACTCAGGGTATTTAGATTTCTTTCCCATAATTAATTATCCTTTCATGCTAAAAAGGACAATATTTAAAAACTTTTCAATCTGGCTAGGACTGCCGATATTATATCATTTTTTGCCAGAATTGTAAAGTTCGTGAGAGAATATTTGAAAAATGTTTATTCTCGTATCATAATCATGTTGTTATGGCTGATAAGATTAAAATAGTAGGTGCTAAAGAGCATAATTTAAAAAATGTGTCATTGGAAATTCCAAAGAATGAACTTGTAGTTTTTACAGGAGTCTCAGGTTCCGGGAAAAGTTCATTGGCTTTTGATACGATTTTTGCGGAAGGTCAACGTCGTTATATTGAGAGTTTATCTACCTATGCAAGACAGTTCTTGGGGCAGATGGATAAGCCAAATGTTGAATATATTGACGGACTGTCCCCTGCTATATCTATCGATCAGAAATCTAAAAGTAATAATCCGCGTTCTACTGTTGGGACAATTACTGAAATATATGATTATTTAAGGCTGTTGTATGCTCGAGTTGGAGTTCCATACTGCCCATCCTGCGGAAAAAAAATAAAACCTCAAACTCTTGATGAAATTGTTAATAAGATTTTGCAGCTCGGTGAGGGTGTCAAAATTCAGATTCTTGCTCCAATTGTTCGGGGTAAAAAAGGGGAATATTCATCTACATTTGAGGAATTAAAACAAGAGGGTTTTGTGCGGGTAAAGGTTGATGGTGAAGTTTACAATCTTGACGATGATGAGATTGAGCTTGCCAAGACTAAAAAGCACGATATAAGTGTTGTTGTTGATAGAATTGTTGTAAAAGAGTCTGCAATATCAAGAATTGCAGATAGTGTTCAAATTGCATTAAAAAAGGCTGACGGGATTATGGTTGTTGATGTCGTTGGTGATAAGGAAATTGTTTTTAGTGAAAAGCTGGCATGTCCGGATTGCAATTTGAGTTTTGAAGAATTAACTCCTCGAATTTTTTCTTTCAATGCTCCGTACGGTGCTTGTGAAAGATGTTCCGGATTAGGGGCTGATTTTATTGTAGACCCTGATTTAGTTGTTCCGGATAAGTCTAAATCTCTTAATGAGGGGGCAATTTATGCGTGGGCAACAAGAAGCGCAACTACTTATTATAGTGACTTATTAGCATCTGTTTGTCAGGCTTGTTCGATTGATATGGATACTCCATTTAAAGATTTATCTCTGGAGCAGCAGAAAATTATTTTATATGGAACTAAAGAGCCTATAAAGATTAGAGTGCAGCAATTTGGAACTCATAGATATCAAACTAATGTTCAGCCTTTTATCGGGGTTATTCCATTTTTGGAAAAACGTTATAATGATGCAAATGGGGACTATTGGCGTGAAGAAATTGAAAAATTCATGGTCGCAAAGCCTTGTCCTGCCTGCGGTGGTGCAAGGTTAAAGCCGTTTCCGCTGGCTGTAAAAATCAGGGATAAAAATATTTATGAATTTACAAAAATGTCTATTGATGATGAATTTCAATTTATAACTGACCTGTATTTGGATTTAAATGAGTTTCAGTTGAAAATAGCAAAACAAATATTGGATGAAATTCGTGAACGTTTGAAGTTTTTAATTGATGTTGGTTTGCATTATCTGGATCTGGCACGTATGGCAGGAACTTTGTCCGGCGGGGAATCTCAGCGTATTCGTTTGGCTTCTCAAATAGGTAGCGGATTGAGCGGGGTTTTATATGTTTTAGATGAACCGTCAATCGGGTTACATCAGCGCGATAATGATATGCTTATAAAGACATTATTTAAGCTTCGAAATTTAGGTAATACATTGATTGTTGTTGAGCACGATGAAGATACAATTAGAAGTGCTGATTATATTGTAGATATTGGTCCAAGAGCAGGGGTTGCCGGTGGTGAAATTATTGCTCATGGAAGTGTTGATGATATAATTTCTGCCCAAAAATCTATTACCGGTAAATATTTGAGCGGGGAAAAATTTATTCCAATTCCTGAAAAAATTCGTGAAGGTAATGGGCAATTTTTGCAGGTTAAAAATGCCCATCTTAATAATTTAAAAAATGTAAATGTAGATATTCCTCTTGGGAAAATTGTAATTCTTACAGGCGTCTCCGGCAGCGGCAAATCAACCTTGATGCAAGAATTATTATATGAATATGCTGTTCATAAATTGAGAAAAAATAAGCCTAAACCTCAAGGGGTGGATGAGATTACCGGTTTTGAGTATATTGATAAGATTATAGATATTGATCAATCTCCAATCGGAAGAACTCCTCGTTCTAATCCGGCAACCTATACCGATGTTTTTACTCCAATTAGAGAACTTTTTGCAAAAACAAATGAGTCAAAAGTCCGCGGATATAAACCGGGCAGGTTTAGTTTTAATGTAAAAGGCGGAAGGTGTGAGGCTTGTAAAGGGGATGGGCTTTTAAAGATTGAAATGAACTTTTTATCAGATGTCTATGTGAAATGTGATATCTGTAAAGGTAAGCGTTATAATCGAGAAACTTTAGAAGTTAAATATAAAGGTAAAACAATTGCAGATGTTCTGGATATGAGTGTTAAAGAGGCGTTGGAATTTTTTGATAATATTCCGGCAATTAAAAATAAACTGCAAACATTGAATGATGTAGGTTTAGATTATATGAAACTCGGGCAGAGTGCGACAACTCTGTCAGGAGGGGAAGCTCAGCGTATAAAACTAGCGTCTGAACTCAATAAACGCTCAACCGGTAAAACTCTCTATCTTTTAGATGAACCATCTGTTGGACTTCACTGGGCGGATTTGGATAAGCTGGTGAAAATTTTACAGGCATTGGCAGATCAGGGTAATACTATACTTATGATTGAGCATAATCTTGATTTAATTAAAATAGCTGATCATATTATTGATCTTGGTCCGGAGGGGGGTGTCGATGGAGGTAAAATCGTGGCGCAGGGTACTCCGCAAGATATAATAAATTGTAAAGATTCTTATACTGGAAAATATTTGAAGAAGTATCTTGAACATTCTTGATATTCTTGAGTATTTGCTATTTTTTTTTAGTTCTGCTATTATATTTTTGAAAAATAGGTGCAGGTATGTGGCAAAAATTTTTATATTCATGTTTTTTAATAGTATTATCAGGTATATTTAATCTGGTATTGGCTCAAACTGTTGAGGTTGAAGCTTTATCGACTTTTTCAACAGCTAAGCCGCCGGCATCAATTGTAGTCAAATTAATGGAACCTGTGACATTGCCAGATGGCTATTCCTTGAAAGCGGGTGATGTTATACATGGAAATTTGGTTAACGTTGTTAGTCCGAAAAGATTAAAACGAGATGCAACTTTTTCATTTAAACCTAATTTTTATATGGGTTCTGATGGAAATACGCATGATATCAAATCCAGAGTTGTTGCAAAATACAAAGCACCTCTTAATAAAAAGCAACTTGCCAAAAGTACAGCTTTAGGTGTTGGAAACTTCTTTGTAAGCGGATTATCCATGGGGGTAGCTGCTGTGGACGGAGCAGTTAACAATAAAGGTGAAAATCGAGCTAAATCATCTGCTAAATCTGTGTACAAGGCGTCTCCATTCTCTTATGTAGAAAGAGGTGAGGATTTAGTCATTAGAAAATCTCAAATATTTTATTTGAAATTCCCAAATTCTGATAAAAGTTCTGATAAAAAAGATAAACATAAATAAATTTACGCTAATAATATAGTAAAAGGAGTAATATAAAATGAAAAAGCTATTTGGAGTAATTGTCGGACTTATTCTATCTTTATGTTTTATGCAAGCGGCAGAAGCTAAAACAATTCAAGTTTCTGCGTTAGAGGATTTTCAAACAAATAATCCGCCTCAGGTTTTGCATATACAAATGAATGCTAATACAAGATTAGACTATGATTTGATGTTATTTCAAGGTTTTCAGGTAACAGGTAAAGTTGTTCCTCAAAGTAATGGCGGATTTGTGTTTATTCCTGTGAGTTATGTTAATTTTCAGGAAGAAAGTCTGCCTATTCAAAAGGAATATCAAGCAGTTTATAAAGGCCGTGCAGGTTTAATAAGACAAAATCAGCCGTTCTCTCTTGTGTTTCCAGACAATGAACCTGATAATTTTCAATATTATGTCCCAAGTGTTAGTGATATGAATTAAAATATATAAGAGTTTATTGTGAAGAGCTGCCGAATTTTTAGGTAGCTCTTTTACAATGTTTAAATGATATCTTTTGTTCTGGTTTCGTGTATTATTATGTTGTAGTATTTGAAAAAGAGAGGATTATTATGCATAAATATTTTATTGGTTCCTATCTTGTAACCATATTTGGATTTATTTTTGCTTATTTATGGGGCGAACATGTTCACCACGGCACAGGTTTGCTTTGTGTTTTTATTGCTGCAATTTTAGCTATATTAGAAACCAGTTTATCATTTGATAATGCTGTAGTAAATGCTATGAAATTAGAACATATGTCAGAAGTCTGGCGTCATAGATTTTTAACATGGGGTATTGCTATTGCTGTTTTTGGTATGCGCTTTGTGTTTCCGATTCTTGTAGTTTCAATTTTTGCAAAATTAGATATGCTCACCGTAACCCATATTGCATTAACTGATTCTCAAAAATATGCTCATTATTTGCATGAAACACATGCACCTATCGTTACTTTTGGCGGTATGTTCTTGATTATGTTGTTTCTTAATTACTTTTTTAACCATGAAAAAAATGTTCACTGGATTAAATTTATTGAGTCTCCGCTGTCTCATCTTGATCATATAAAAGGTATCGAAGTAATAATTTCGTTGTTAGTTGTAGTCTTCTTACAGAATTTTATTCCATCAGCAGAGAAAATTCCTGTAATTTTATCAGGTATTTCAGGGATTGTAACCTTTTTAGCAATAGATGGAGTGTCACATTTTCTGGAAAAACATGAAGAAATGCGAATGGCTCAATGCGCAGCAGATTCTGTTAAATGTGCCGGGTTAATAAGTTTTATATATTTGGAATTGATTGATGCGTCATTTTCATTAGATGGGGTGCTAGGAGCATTTGCGTTGAGTAATGATGTAATTATTATAACAATTGGTCTGGCTATTGGTGCTATGTTTGTAAGATCTTTAACTATAATGCTTGTTGAAACAAAGACATTAGCAAAATTTTTATATCTTGAGCACGGTGCTCACTGGGCAATAGGCGCTCTTGCAATCATAATGCTTATTACTACAGTTAAAGAAGTTCCGGAAGTGGTAACCGGGTTAATAGGTTTATTCTTTATTGTTGCAGCTTTAATTTCTTCAATTGTTCACAATAAAAAGATGGCTAAACAGGCGGAATAAAGAAATACAATAATAAAAAGAGCCACCTTTGAAAATTTTTTCAAAGGTGGCTCTTTTTCGGAGTTGTTTATAAAGTTGTTTATTCGATATTCCAACTATTTAAATATTCTTCCTGTTCTTTGGTTAGAGTATCTATTTCTATTCCCATTGATTGAAGTTTTAATTCTGCAATTTTTACGTCAACTTCGTGAGGAAGTGTATATAATTTATTTTCTAGTTTTCCTTTATTTTTAACTAAAAATTCAATACCAAGAGCCTGGTTTGCAAAACTCATATCCATAACACTTGCAGGATGACCTTCTGCCGCCACAAGGTTAACAAGTCTGCCTTCAGCTAATACATAAATAGATTTTCCATTGTTTAAAACATATTCTTCAAGACCCGGTCTGATTTGCTTGATTTCTGTAGTATAAGCTTTCAATCCGCCAACATTAACTTCCCAGTCAAAGTGTCCAACATTACCAACAAAAGCTCCGTCCTTCATTGTTAAAAGATGCTCAACATCCACAACATGTTTGTCACCGGTTACGGTTAGGAATAAATCGCCTTCTAATGCAGCTTTTGCAATAGGCATAACTCTATAACCTTCCATTGCTGCCTCTAGAGCTTTTAATGGGTCAACTTCACAAACTATAACATTAGCACCAAGAGCTTTAGCTCGCAATGCAACCCCTTTACCGCACCAGCCGTATCCTGAAACAACAACTGTTTTCCCAGCTATAAGAATATTCGCCGCTCTAAGAACTCCGTCAAATGAGCTTTGACCTGTTCCATAACGATTGTCATAGAGGTGTTTAGTTAAGCTTGTATTGACTCCGACTGCAGGAAAACCTAAAGTTCCTTGAGCTTCCATAGCTTGAAGTCTGATTATTCCTGTCGTAGTTTCTTCGGTAGAGCCGATAATTTTACCAATAAGATCCGGTCTTTGAGCATGGATTGTTGAAACCATATCACATCCATCATCAATTATGATATCAGGGTTATGGTTGATAGCTTCATTAATATGTGATTTGTATGTTTCAACACTTTCTCCGGCTACAGCAAAGACTGGCATATTATAATATTTCACAAGAGCTGCAGCAACGTCATCTTGTGTTGATAACGGGTTTGATGCAACAAGTACGGAATCTGCGCCTCCTGCCTGCATTACTGTGCATAAAGCTGCGGTTTCTTTGGTAACGTGAACGCAAGCAGATAGTTTTAGACCTTTAAAAGGTTGTTCTTTTATAAATCTTTCTCTAATGGATTTTAATACAGGCATATCTTTAAATGCCCAATCAATTTGTTTTTTACCTTGTTCTGCCAAATTGATATCTTTAATATCGCATTTAATTCCGGTTGTAAGCATTATATTCTCCTTGTTTGATACAATAAAATAATTGTATTTTCTACACTACATATTATAGCTTATAAATCTATTAATTCTAATTATCTTTTTGATATGTAAATTTTTCTTAATAAAAATAACCCATGTAACAAAAAAATATTTTTAGAATTGTTATAATTGACACTAAGGAGTGTTGTGTGAAAGTAAGTTTAAATTTAGGGAAAAATAATGCGGAGATTCAAAAGCAAAATGTAGCTTTTGGCGGATTTAAAGTTGTAAAATCTGATGATGGATTTAAAGAAGTTGAATTTGCATATCCTTATGATGAGGATAAAGAAGATTGTTATTTAGAGTTATTCAGGCTTGATAAGGACTCTTATAATAATTATTTTTCAACCGGTAAAATTTATTCTAAAAAAGGGGCTGACCGTTACAAAATGTCACCGGGTTCAAATCGTATTGATTTAGCAAGAACTTACGGTATAGATGACAATACCCCTTTTGCATACCATTATGTTGTTGTTGACAAGAAAAATGGGTATACAAAAACAAGAATCGATGCGGGTGATTCTATTGATGAAAGAAGTTTTAATAATGATGGTCGTTCTATTTTTAATATTGTTTTGCCGTCAAAATCTGATATTTCACGCGGCGGTTCTATGAAGTTGGTCATTATAGATTCTCAAAAAGTTGGATACGTATATAACGATTATAATGTGATAATTAAAGATGAAGAACTTGCAAAACGCGGTGAAAACGGAATTAAAACTATTGCCAATAAATTCGGAGGAACTCTTGCCGGACTGGAAACAGCTATTGATAACGGCGAATATGATGGCTATAGCAGAATTATATCTCTTCCTATTTTCACAGATGATGATTTTTCAGCTCATGCTTATTGGAATAAAAATTGTTTTCAAATGGCAAGTTCATTAGGAAATATAAATAACTATGCTTCATTACAAAGAAAAATGTTTGCGCATGGTTTAAACTTTGTTTCAGACGGCGCATTTGTTAATGAAGGTTTAGAAGGTGTTCACTTCAAACACTTGTTAAAATGGGGAGAAAAATCTCCTTTCTATAACTGGTTTAAAGCTTCAGGAATTAAAGACGGGCCTTTAGCAATGGGGGTATTTGGAAAAAATATGAGATATATATCTCATAAGGTTGTAAATTCTCCATATGTTTATAATCAAAATGCAATCGGGCATGTCTCAATTAAGAAAAATCCTATGTATGATTCTAAGAAGCCTACATATATACAATTTTTCGACAGCCGTCTTGTTTCTGACTCTGAAAAAACAGATACTCGCTCATTGATTAAAACATATTCAAAAATGAGTACGGATAATGTATACAATTTGCATACTCATAATGATTCAATTATGCCTTATGCATTTGAAATTGATCCTGAAGTGTACAATTTTAATATCAAAGTTTTAAATAAATATAATAAATCCAGTCAACATGGATTTATAAGATTACATGACCCTGAAGCTGCAAGAATATTATCTAAATTCCAAAACTTTGAGGTTGAAGGTAAATTTGAAAGTGGTTTTGAAACCTGGGATGCAAATCCGGATATTGCAAAATTAAATTTTGTATTTTCAAATGCAGATACAAAGGTTTTGAAAAACTTTAAGCCGGAAGAGCGTAAGCAGGAAATGCAAAAAATGATTAGAGGTAATATGCAGGTTCAGGATTATGCAATAACCTCAGGGCAGTATTGGACACAAAAAACTGATGATATTTTAAGAGTTTCAATTGCTCAACAGTTGAAAAATATAGATACAGATAATCCATCGCTTGCGTATTCTCAAATTATGAAAAAAGCAGATGGTAAGATTTTCCCTGAATCATTGAAAGCTCAGCTTGGCAAAAGAGAAGTTGAAAATGTCTTGTATGGTATGTACAAGAGTAAGCGTACACTTTCTGACGAAAATAAAAAGGCTCAAATCCTTGAAGGTTTGATGAATACTCCTCTTGATTCATTTGAGTTTGGGGATAACCTTGTTTCAGTATTATCCTCTCCTTTGATTTCAAAAAGAGCAAATGTTTACTCAGAAATAGGTGTGCCTAGATATAATTTATACAAAGCCGGAAATAAAAACTTACCACCAGAATATAAAAAGACATATGAACAGATGGACGCATTATATGCAAAAGAGATGTCTGATTATGCCTCAACTGTTTTAGAACTTGTAGATACTTTATTACCGGAACAAAGTAAATTGTTTGATGGCAAAGATGTTACTGAATTTGGTAAATATGTTTTACCTATAGTAACTCAAACTGTTGCTAAATTCGCAGTTATTAAGTCTTTAGCACCTGATATTGATGTTGCCATTGATAGAAGAAGCGGCGAATTAACATACGATTACAAAGCTTTAAAACAGGTATCACTTGAGACTTTGGGTATTACTAATCCGTCATCTCCTCAAGATGAAGCAAGAATGGTAATTTCTGCTATGCGTAAAGGGATAAAACATCTTGATACTTCCTTAAATAGCGAACTTATTGAAAGTTTGGTTAAAGCTTTAAAAGATACTAATGTCCATAGTTATCAACTTGCAGATTTGATTATTGATAAAACGCAGGCCGGATTAGACTGGAGAATTGATGCGACAAAAGATATTGCAGATGTCGAAGCTTTGAGGAATGGAAATACTAATTTTGAATATACATGGCAAAGTGTAATTGACTTCTGGAAAAAATTTACTCAGGGAGTAATTGCAAAAAATCCAAATGCTTATACAGTTGCAGAGATAACAGATGAAAAAACTTTGCATGATATGGGACTTGGCTACCATTCTAGAAAATTCTCAAAATATTCTGATATAGTTACAAAATTCCAGAGAGAAACAGGAATGACATCTACTGCAAATTATTCTTATTTCTTTACTGATATTGCTAAGATGTTTACAAAATGTTTTGAAGACGGTTCATCATGGGAAGATAGTAACTATTTGCAGCGTTTATTGTTTGAAAAAATGGTAGGTGGCAATGACCCGTATTTTAAATCTGGCTCATTAGATTCTTTAATGTATTCATATACATTTATTGGGAATCATGATAAACCGCGTGCTCTACATTGTGCAGCTCTGGATATGGGTATGTTCTATACTGATTTGAATTATAAAGAAAATTATGAAAATCGTTTAAAAGCTTATAAGATGATTAATAATAATTTCTTTGATTATGTTAATCCAAATGATGTTAATAATTATGATTTTTCTGCAGTATCTCCAAAAGCAATAGCAATGGGTTATGCATTAAGAAAAGCATTTATTGATGTATTAAATGATTATAAATCAAATCCTGAGAATAATTTCCCTGATGAGAAGTTTAATGCGGCCTTTAAGGCTATATCTCAATCTGTTTCTGATTTATCCCGCGGAAAATATATGGGTAAAAATTTTGACGCGGATGCGTTTGGAATAAAACCATTTGATGTGTCTATTCATATGGCTTTAGAACAGGCAAGAGCTCTTTATGGATTTAGACTTCCTCCTGAATTTGGAAATAATTTCGAAAAAGATGCTTTTGAAAAAGCGCTCGATCCTGCAATTTCAAAATTGTTAGGAATGATGAAGTATTTGGTTGCTCTACCTGGCATGCCAACATTATTTGATGGTGATGACGTTGGTGCAACAGGTTATGATTCCAAGACAAAAAATATGTATTTACAGGGGCGTCAGAGAGTTCATGATGAGTGGGCTGAGGTTGGCAATAAAAAGTATAAAGACTTTATTGCAAAACACAAAAAAGAATTTAATGAGATAATGTCACTCCGTAAGAATCCAAAATGCAATGCTTTAAATAACGGGGCTCCATTTATGCTTCCATTGCAAGATGCTAAGGATGCATATAATGATAGTAATAATTTTAAGGTTCCAGTTATTTTCAGGCAAAGTACTGATGGTAGAATGGCAATATCTGTCTTAAATCCATCCGGCTTACATTCAGACTATGAAAAATATTATTCTCCGCAAAAATTAACAATGGATTCTATTAAGCTGAATTTTGAAACTCAGAAAGATTCAAATGGAAATGAGCATACTGTATTTTGCGATGGCGCTGATGGTGTTGGTATACCAGGGTTGAAAAATGGAACCAAATTCGTTAATGCCAAAGATGAGAATGATGTTTATTATGTTAATGAACTTGATGGCAAATATTTCTTAAAACATGGCAGTGGTGATGGCAGAATTACCGTAGATGATACAACACTTATTCTTTATCACGTTCCTGAAAATAAACCATTAACATTTACCGGTTTATATAATACACAGCCTTCCACAGCTGTAATAAACGCATATGAAACAAAAGAATGTCAACAAGGAAGAAGATTAGCAATCATTAAATAAACATTTGATATACAGAAAGCAAAGACGCGATACTTTAAAATAAAAGTATCGCGTCTTTGCTAAATTTTTTGTTGTTTGATTATACGGCAAATCTGAAATGTGCAAGGTCTCCATCTTGCATTACATAGTCTTTACCTTCAAGTCTTGTGACCCCTTTTTCTTTACAGGCATTATATGAACCTAGTTCTGCAAAATCTTTATACGGAGTGATTTCTGCTCTGATAAATCCCTTTTCAAAGTCAGTATGGATAACTCCGGCTGCTTGTGGAGCTTTGGTACCAGCTGTAATTGTCCAGGCATGAATTTCTTTTTCACCTGCAGTAATGAATGTTCTTAGTTTTAAAAGACTATATACGGATTTTATCATTCTGTTTATGCCGCTGTCTTCAATTCCCAGCTCTTTTAAGTATTCTTCAGCTTCTTCTTTGCCTAAATCTGCCAGTTCTTCTTCGATTTTTGCTGTAATTATAACCATTTCAGCGCCGTGGCTATTTGCGTATTCTTGAACTCTTTTCGTGTAATCATTGCCATTTTTTAAATCGAATTCAGATACATTTGCACAATATATAACAGGCTTTGTAGATAGCAAGTTTAGCATTTTTACCACAGGAATTTCATCTTCTTCAAAGTGTTTAGAGATATCAATGAATGTGCAATCTGAAAGTAATTCTGTTAATTTTTTAAGAACTTTATCTTCAAGAACAGCATCTTTATCGCCTGATTTTACAACTTTAGCAATTCTTGCCTGACGTCTTTCTACTGACGCCATATCAGCAAGAGCCAATTCTGTATTAATGGTTTCTATATCACTTATAGGGTCAACTTTTCCCTCAACGTGAATAGTATTTTCATCATCAAAACATCTTACAACTTGAATAATTGCATCCACTTCTCTAATATTTTGCAAAAACTGGTTGCCAAGCCCTTCCCCTTTACTTGCGCCTTTTACAAGTCCGGCAATATCAACAAATTCAATTGCTGTTGGTATAATTGTTTGAGCTTTACATAGTTTTGATAATATTGCAAGTCTTTCATCCGGGACTTCTACTACTCCAATGTTAGGTTCTATTGTACAAAACGGATAATTCGCGCTTTGAGCATTTCTCGCGTTTGTTAGTGCATTAAATAATGTTGATTTACCTACATTAGGTAGTCCTACAATTCCTGTTCTAAGCATTTATATTTCAACCTCTTTTAGCTATTTCTCTTTACTTTAATTTTACCCCAAATGCGTTGCAATATATATTCTTTTCTCTTTTTGTAAAGATATGTTTCTTAAATATGAGTTTTTTTGTATTTGGTATTTTGAATTTGTATTTGATTCTAAAACGTTTTAAAATGTTGGTGTTGATTTATTTTATTATATACTGTATTATTATGTAACGAAATGTTTCAATATATACTCTTTATTTAAATATTGCGCAATTTTTATGAAGATGAAACCTTTATATATCTGTAAGGGAAATAAAAGATATTAGGGGATATGGTTATGAGAAATGATTATAATTTAATTACAGTTGATGAGTATGTAAAATCTTTAAGAAATGATAATAATCCAAATGATGAATCTATGATAACTGCAGAAGATTATGCAAAATCATTAAGAACTCAATATGTTAAATATCAGGCATCTTCTTTAATGACGGTTCAAGATTATGTAAAATCTCTTGATGTTGATGATAGATATGTCTCAGAACAAGAAAAAGCTATTTCTAAGAAAATTGAACTTGCTATTTCTAAACAAGAAACAAAAGCGGAAAAAGATGCTAAATTATTGGAAAAACTATTAGCTTAGTTTTGAGAATGTTTTATAATTAAGAAAGCGCGAATTAAAATTTTAATTCGCGCTTTCTTATATTGTCTGTAATATTTTAATTGTAAATATATGTTAAGAATATATACTTTTTATGTGTAAAATAGGCAATTTTTAAATCTAAAAATTGTTTATATATATGTAAGGGAAATGAATAAAAAATAAAGATAAAGGGGAAAATTATGAGAAATGATTATGAAATGATTACAGTTGTTGATTACTTAGATACAGTTGAAAACGTAAAATGTTTATCAGCATCAGAACAAGAAATTCAAGCTCAAGTTGAAAAATATTTATTAAGTGTAAAAAGATCTGAAACTAATGCTAAAATTGTTGAAGCTTTGTTAGCTTAATTTTAAATCAATAGTTTGAATAAAAGTATAAAAGGAATTGATATTTATTATCAATTCCTTTTCGATTTTAGATATTTGTACTGAAGTTTTTAGATTTTTTAATAGAAAATATAATGTTAAATTATATTACAATTATATACATAATGAGTATAAAATAGGCAATTTTTTTATCTAAAATTTGTTTATATATATACCAGGGGATTATAGTTAGGAAAAATTAAAGGAGAAAAATATGGCTAGAGTTTTGATTTCAATGCCTGAAAAATTTTTAGATGAGATTGATACAGTTGCTAATTCAGAAAATCGTACGCGTTCTGAATTGATTCGTGAAGCATTAAGAACTTATATGTACAGAAATCAAGTTAGAAATGGCAAAAAAGCAGTAACTAATGCTGAATTGTTAGATGCTCTACTTGGTTAGCGAACTTGAACAGATTGTCGTAATATAAATTTTGGATGGGGAAAATGAAAAATCAGGCTTATCAAATGGTTACAGTATGTGAATACTTAAATTTGCTGGATAATGAAGGCAAATATATAGATGACAATGCTCAAGCATTACAAGCAAGTGTTGAAAAATATTTGTTGAGTATGCGCAGAGCAAAAACAAATGCTAAGATTTTAGAATCATTATTAGCATAAAATTTAGGGGACTTCGTTGGTTAAATTTGGTTAAATTCTCAGGTAAAAGGTATTTAGAAAGAAGAAAATAAAAGGACTTGATATTTCTATCAAGTCCTTTTTAAGTTTTTACTATGTTGTTTAAAAATTATTATTCAACGATTTTGTCAACAACACCAGCACCAACTGTTCTACCACCTTCACGGATAGCAAATCTCATACCTTCTTCGATAGCTACAGGAGCGATTAATTCAACTTCCATAACTACGTTATCACCAGGCATTACCATTTGACCTTCAAATTTGATTGAACCAGTTACGTCAGTAGTTCTGATGTAGAACTGAGGACGGTATCCAGGGAAGAATGGAGTATGACGTCCACCTTCTTCTTTAGTCAATACGTAAACGTTAGCTGTGAATTTAGTGTGTGGGTGAATTGAACCTGGTTTTGCAAGAACTTGACCACGTTCGATTTCAGTTTTATCAACACCACGAAGTAATGCACCAATGTTATCACCAGCTTGACCTTGGTCAAGTTGTTTTCTGAACATTTCAACACCGGTAACTGTAGTTTTCTTAGTTTCGCCTAAACCAACTAATTCAACTTCGTCACCAACTTTAACAATACCACGTTCTACACGACCAGTAGCAACTGTACCACGACCTGTGATAGAGAAGATGTCTTCGATAGGCATCAAGAATGGTTTGTCTAAGTCTCTAACTGGATCTGGGAAGTAAGAATCTAATGCATCAATTAATTCCCAAATTTTATCTGTCCATTCATTGTCGCCACGAGCAACTGAAGGATTAGCTTGAACTGCTTCTAAAGCTTTTAAAGCTGAACCATGAACGAATGGGATAGCGTCGCCGTCGAATTCATAAGAAGAAAGAAGTTCTCTAACTTCCATTTCAACTAATTCTAATAATTCAGGATCGTCAACTAAATCACATTTATTTAAGAATACAACCAAGTTAGGAACACCAACCTGTCTAGCTAATAGGATGTGTTCACGAGTTTGAGGCATAGCACCGTCAGTTGCAGCAACTACAAGAATTGCACCGTCCATTTGAGCAGCACCAGTGATCATGTTTTTAACATAGTCAGCGTGGCCCGGGCAGTCAACGTGAGCATAGTGTCTTTTATCTGATTCGTATTCAACGTGAGCTGTAGAGATGGTAATACCTCTTGCTTTTTCTTCTGGAGCAGCATCGATTTCATCGAATTTTTTCAATTCTGCTTTACCAGCTGCAGCTAATGTAGCTGTAATAGCTGCTGTTAATGTAGTTTTACCGTGGTCAACGTGGCCGATTGTACCTACGTTAACGTGCGGTTTCGTACGTTCATACTTTTCACGTGCCATGAGATTAATCTCCTTTTCTTTCTGTCTACTATATACTACTATAATTTAGTATTCTACGATAATTATAATTCTAATCGCTCATAATTTTTTGTCAAGATTATAATGTTAAATTGAAACATTTTCTATAGATTGCTAATTGTTAACTTATGTAACAATATTTTTGATTTTGAGCAATTTCATCATTAAAAAATATTTTATCTATATATAAGATTATGACGGAGGATAAAATATGGGCAGCAATGCAATCGAAGCAATAACAAGCGGATATAATAAAGCTAATAAATTTTTAAATTCTTTGGCAACAGGCGACTATGATATAAAGAAAGTTAAATTCCCGCCGATTTTTAGTGGTAATTCTGCTGTTGGAAGTGCGCAAAGCGGAAATTTCGTTAATTCTGTTTGGGACGGATATGGTTCACAGACATTAGGCGGAACTAATATCTAATTGGCTTTTGCATAAAAACTATGTTTGTAATAGACTTGTTCTCAGATATATGAGGACAGGTCTATTATGTTATTAACAGCAGATATTGGAAATACAAACATAACTTTAGGGTTATACGACAATGATATATATATTAATGAATTTCGTTTAGCTTCAGATAAAGATTTATCAGGGGAAGAGTATGAAATTCTTTTGAACTCGTTGTTTAAAGATTATGTGATAGACGGTTGTGTCATTGCTTCAGTTGTAGAAGAGTTAAATATAAAATTTAAAAGAGCCGTGGATAATGTTTTCGGTATAAAATCAGTGTTTGTTTCATATGATATCAATCTTGGAATTACGGTATCTACAGACAATCCGCGCGAAGTCGGCGCCGACAGGATTGCTAATGCTGTTGCCGCTGCTAAGCTGTATCGCGGGGCTGTTATTGTTATTGATTTTGGAACTGCAACTTCCTTTGATATTATAAATTCAAATAAAGAGTTTTTAGGTGGTGTAATTGCCCCTGGAATTAATACTCAGATGAAATGTTTGAAAAGTTCTACTTCAAAACTTCCAAAGATTGATGTATCTATTTCGCAAAATGCAATAGGGCATAATACTACAGACGCGATATTGTCGGGTGTAATTAGGGGTACTGCCTGCATGGTGGATGGGCTTGTCGCGCAGTGTGAGGCGGAGCTTGGCGAAAAAGCAACAATCGTTGCTACAGGTGGTTATTGCGGGTTGATTGCAAATTATTTAAAAAGACCGTTTGATTATGTAAATCCTACATTAACTCTTGAGGGGCTGCGCTTTATATACAATATGAATGCTGTAAAAATGAATAAAGTAATGGTTTAAGTTTAATCTGGCGTATATTCAATTAAATCATTAATATCACACTGAAAATAATTGCAAAGTTTATTTATGGTGCTTAATTTAACGTCAATATTTTCGCCTTGCACTAATTTAGATATTGTAGCTTTGCTTAAATCTGTTGCTTCTGCTACCTGATAGCCTTTAACTTTATGCCGCCAGATTAATTCGTGTAATTTTACTGTAATCATATTTACATTATATTCATTTGCTTTATATTTGACTTAAAAGTAAATTAGAATATAATATATTCATGTGTAGTTGAATATAATTTAATATATTTTAATAGAAAGGGTTGATATGAAGAAAGGCTTTACGTTGGCTGAGGTGTTGATAACTCTGGGGATTATTGGTGTTGTTGCTGCATTGACAATTCCGGCTTTAGCTACAAATTATAAAAGACGAGTGCTTGAAATTCAATTTAGAAAGGCACATTCTTATCTTTATCAGGCAATAAAGCTTTGGAAAGAAGATGAAACTGATGATTTATATTCTATTTATTATTCTACGGGGGATAAGAATGGTAAAGCCTTACGTGAAGCTTTCTATAAATATTTGAAAGGCGGGTATTATAAATTAAACGTTTCCGAAAGTAGTTTAAAAGATTATTATACTTCTGCAAAAAATTCGAATTTAAAAGCGCATTATTGCCCGTCTAGTTCCTGTCTTCACCCTGTTATAAATAGTTTTGTAACTCTTGATGGTATAATGTATAATGCATCCGCTCGAGATGGTGTAATAAATTTTCTTGTGGACATTAATGGTTATGATAAAGGACCTAATAAATGGGGTATTGATTTATTTGATTTTGATTATGATGAATCTAATGAGTTTGTCCCTAAATATCCTTGCAAAGGTAGTCCTGGAGTCTATTGCTGTGCATATACACATAAAAGGACAACAAATGTTAATGACGGAATGATGTGCACTCCTTGTGCATTGAAAGATAAAGATTATTTTAAAAAGATTGAGTTATAACTTTGTAGAGTTTAAATATTATATGTAAACTGTAAGAAATTTCCCATTAAGTTCTCATTCCAAACTTGTACGTCCTCTGGAACATCAAGTATGGTTGGTGTAAAATTCCATATGTATTTAATGTTTGATTTTACAAGATATTCGGCTGTTTGTTGCGCGAATTTTCCAGGAACTGTGAGTATTGCTATGTCTATTTCGTGTTTTTGGGAGTAGAGAGGCAGCTCTTGTATGTCTAAAATTTTTTTATTATTAACCTGACCTCCGATTTTATTTGGGTCATTATCAAACAAACTTATAATGTTTAGTCCATAGCTTGTGAAATTATCATACTTTGCCAGAGCCATTCCCAAGTTGCCGGCGCCAATTATGTATGCTCGTTTATCTTTAGTAAATCCAAGTGTTGTTTCTATGGATTTTTTTAATTCTTTTACAATATAACCAACGCGGGATTTTCCGGAATTGTTTAGCAAATTTATATCTTTTCTAACTTGCGAATCATCAATTCTTAAAAGTGTTGCAATTTGTTTACTGGAAATATATTCAGTCTTTTTGTCTATAAAATCCTTTAGTATACAATGGTACAGGGTTAATCTGTTTATAACTTTGTCTGATATTTTATTGTTCATATCTATATTATACATAAAAAGTGGCGAATTATTTATTTTTAGTGTTATAATCTGTATATGAAACATTTATTTGAACAAAAGGTATTTTATTCTGATACTGATGCATATGGTGTTGTATGGCATGGTGCATATTTAAGATGGTTAGAAATGGGCAGAGTTTGCCTCTGTGAAATGATGGGGCATAATCTGGTTGATTTAAAAAATAACGATATTGTGCTTCCTGTTACCAATTTGAATATTAAATATAAAATGTCTGCAAAATTAGAAGATATGTTGTCTATAGAAACAGAAATTGTTGAATTTAATGGCTTTACGGTGAAATTTAAACAGATTATCAGGGAAAAGTTTTCTGGGAAAATCTGCGTTGATGCGGATGTCTCTGTTGTTGCTATAAGTAATGATGGTAAATTATATCGCAAAATGCCAGAAGTTCTGGCTAAATCTTTTAATGAGGTTTTAAAATGTCCGGTACTCGTTTAAATAAATATATTGCATCATCCGGTTTGTGTTCACGCCGTAAAGCTGATGAATTAATTGAAAGCGGAGTCGTTCTTGTTAATGGTAAGAGAGTAACTGAATTGGGTTTTTCTGTACAACCTAAAGATAAAGTTTTTGTGAATGGAAAACTTATTCATCCTGTACGTCATGAATATTATCGTTTTTATAAACCTGCAGGTTATATAACTACAAGTGAGGATGAAAAAGGTAGAAAAACTATTTATGATTTAATTCCCGAAAATCTGCATCATTTAAAACCTGTTGGCAGATTAGATAGAGAATCTACCGGATTGATTATTTTGACAAATGACGGGGATTTGATTAATGAGTTAACTCACCCTTCTGTTAAAGTTCCAAAATTGTACAGAGTATCAATCAATGGTAAAATTACTCAAAACGACATTGATAAAATGTATAAAGGGATTGAAATCGAACCCGGAAAAAAAGCTTACGCCGAGGTAGATGTTCTGGATATTGATAATAATCATACAGTTATGGAAGTTATGCTTTATCAAGGTTTAAACAGGCAAATCCGTAAAATGTTTGAGCATCTTGGGTTTGAAGTTTTAACATTAAAAAGAATTCAGCATGCAACCTTGAATTTAGATGGTTTAAAACGCGGAGATGTAAAACCTATAAAACCTCAGCAAATTAAGGAACTTCGTAATTTTTTAAATAGGATTTCTAAACGTAATGATTAAGGTTGCTCTTGTTGGGAATATTGCCAGCGGAAAATCTACCGTTGAAAATATTTTGAAAGATAGCGGGTATCAGGTACTAGATACTGATTCTGTTGCGCATGAATTGTTAGCAGAAAACAAAGATGTAATATCTGCTTTTGAAGCGTATGATATTTTTGAAAATGATAAAATATCAAGAACAAAGCTTGGCAAGCTTGTTTTTACTAATCCTGAATTAAAATTGAAACTGGAAAGTATTTTGCATCCCTTAATAAAAGATAAAATTTTAGAATTCTTTAGCTGCAATCAATATGCACCGTGTGTGTTTGTTGCGATTCCGCTGTTGTTTGAAGCTAATATGGAAGATATGTTTGATAAAATTCTTTTTATATACACAGATGATGAAATCAGGCTGCAGCGTTTGATAAAGCGTAACGGTTATGATGTTGAATATGCAAAATGCCGTATGGATTCGCAATTAAGTCAGGAGATGAAAGCTAAAAAAGCGGATTGGGTTATTTATAATAATTCTACAATTGAAAATTTAGAAGATGCTGTTTCTAACTTGCTAACTTCAAAAATCCGCTAATTTCAAAATTGTTCGGATTATATCGTCCTATGCCGACTTTATCAGATCTGTTTCCCTCAATAGCTTCAAATGAACCATCCGAGTTGACTTTCGACACTATTCCTGTATGTGATGCACCATTTTCTCTTAGTATTAAAATGTCACCTACTTTTACATTATCAGCAATAAGTTGGGCTTTATTGTTTTTATCTGCAATGGAGAAGAATTTATTGTTATTAATGCCCCATTGTTTCAGATTTTCTACTCTATGATTTCCGAAGCCTTTTGGTGGTTCAAGCCCTTTGTTCTGGTAAGTTTCTTTTACAATGTATGATACAAAATCAGCACACCATTCTTTGCTGTCTGAAAATTTTCTGTATGAGCCGTCATTTTCATTGTAACCTAAATATTGCATAGCGTTTTGGGCTAAACTTCTTCCTAAATAGCTGCTTTTTAATAATTCTGAAGATTCGGAATCCTTGTTGATTTCTTCTGTTTCAGCTGTCTTTTTGAGTGGTGTTTTTTCTATATTTGTTGTTTTTTCTTTTTGCTTTGTGTTAAGGGTTTGTTTAGTTGCAGTATTTGCAGGTTGTCCTATTTTATAAATATTGAAGTCTCCACCTCCGGTATAGCTAAATAAATCCGGCTGAGGTGTATTGTAATAATAACCGGAATTGCCGCTAAAGCTGAATGGATTTGTTGTATACATATTTACAGGAGTATTGCAAAAATTGAATATACTGCCACATGAAAAATTGGTACAAGCCGGCATTAACCAAGGGTTAACCCCCTGTCCTGCACCTGTAAAATAAGACATTAAAAATGGATTAATATCTGTATTGTAAGATATTGGTGTAAAAATATTAAACAATATTTTTTCCTCTATGTTTCCCCTATATATTTATATAAAGTATTTTTTTAGAAAAAAATTGCCATAAATGTATAAAAATGTTACGGGATTATCAATCCGGCTTCGGCTTTTCCCATATCAACAAGATTAAAAGGTTTATCAATGTCTTCACTGAATTGAAAATCATTTTCTGATAGGTCAAACGTTTTTGTAAGTGTTGACCAAATATCAAAATTTTTCCCAGAAGAAAAGAAATAATATTTATTCACATTTTTCATATACAGTCCAAGTGAATCTTGCGAGTTTTCTAATTCTTTAAAAAACTTTTTCTTTTCAATGAGTTTTGTTGTTCCATCGAATGTAAAATCTTTATATGAATAATTTTTTTTTATTGTTTCTAATAATTTATATGGTTCTATCCATTTTGTAATAATGATACTTTTCATAATTTTAAGCATTTACCTCTTGAGTTTTAAATTGCATTTCATAAAGGTGTTTATAATTTCCGTCCGGAATTGCCATAAGTTGAGCATGAGTACCGAGTTCAACAAGTTCACCTTCATTAATCACTGCAATTCTATCAGCGTTATTGATTGTAGATAGACGGTGCGCAATAACAAACACTGTTTTGTTTTGCATTAAATTATCAAGGGCTTTTTGTACAATAGCTTCAGATTCATTATCAAGAGCGGATGTAGCCTCATCTAATATGACAATTGGCGCATTTTTTATCATTGCACGCGCTATTGCTACACGCTGTCTCTGTCCTCCAGATAAAGAGGCGCCTCTTTCTCCGACAAAGGTATCAATTCCATTTTCCAGCGTGTTTAAAAACTCATCAAGATGTGCCATTTTTATTACATTAAGAATTTCTTCGTCGGTGGCATTTTCTTTCCCCATCAGAATATTATCTTTTATTGTTCCTGAGAATAAAAAATTATCCTGAAACACAAAAGAAATATTGTTTCTTAAAGATTCAAGTTCTAAATCTCTGATATCAATACCATCGAATTTTATAGAGCCGTTTTTAACATCGTAAAATCGCGGCAGCAGATTTACTGTAGTACTTTTTCCTCCACCTGAATTTCCAACAAGTGCAATGGTTTCTCCTTTGTTTACATGTAAAGAGAAGTTTTTTAAAACCGGAATATTTTCTTCATATTCAAATTGTACATTATCAAAATCAATTGAAGATTGTAATCCGTTCATTTTTATTGCATTTTCCTTATTTTTTATATGCGGAACGAGTTCAAATAATTCAAACACACGTCCCAGAGCGACAAATGTTGTCTGTAAATCTGTAAGTGTTCTGCCTAAATCTTTTACCGGCTTGTATAGTAGTAATAACGAAGTGACAAAAGATGCAAAACTGCCTGCTGTCATTTGTCCGCTTATAATTAAGTGGTTTCCGTAAAACATTACAAGTGCTATACCTATAGAACAAATGAAATACATTATTGGCGACATCCAGCCAACACGTTTTGTTAAAGATATTGTTAAATTAAACTGTTCCTTTATTTGGTGTTCAAATTTATTATTTTGGAGTTTTTGCAGGTTATAAGCCGTCATAATTTTGTTGCCGGCAAATGTTTCGTTGAAGTTTGTTGTCATGTCTCCACCAACAACCATTGTTGCATTAGAGACTTTTTTAATTTTTTTTCGGATTAAGGTAACCGGAGTAATTGCAATTGCCATAATTCCGACACCAATAATTGCAAGTTTCCAGGAGTTATATAATAAAACTCCAACCAGTCCTGCAATCCCAAATATAGTCATAATAAAGCTTTTTATTGTGTTTATAATATTTTTTGATGCTGTTTCAGGATCTGTTAAGAATCTTGTCAAAACTAAGCCTGAAGAATTTAAGTCATAAAATTTAGGGTCAAGTGATGTTAGTTTTCTAAAAAGTTCAACTTTTAAAGCGTTAGATATTTTGTTTCCTGTCCAATCTGTAAGGTAGTTATTTGTATATTTTAACAGCCCTTGAACAACTGCGAATAATACAATTCCAAAAGGTATGGCTGCAGCAAGCATATTTTGTTCAATTGTAAGACTGCCGATTGTCCAGGTTTTTCCGTTTATAACGCAATCCATATATGGTTTTAGGGCAAATGCGACAACACCGTCAAGTAATCCTAATGGAATTGCTAATACCATATTCAAGATAATTCTGCCCATGTGAGGTTTTATAAACGGCATAATTTTATTTACTAAATAGCCGTATCTGAACGCATCTTTTGAAAGCGTATCTTTTAATTTGTACTCCATAATCCCTATTTGCTCCCTTTTTTAATTTTAGTATTGCATAAAATAAATGGATTTACAATTTGTTTAGAATGTTAACAATTTCATTAATTTTATTTTCATCCATACGGTGCCCGCCTTTTGGAATCAGGATGTAATCTTTTTTATTATATACTTTTTTTGAAAATTCGTTAACTCTTTTGGCGCTTATATAACCATCTGTTTTTGAGTGGACAATATATGTTGGGGTTGTGTTTGAAGATATATGTTTTTCAATATCGAATGTCTTCATGTAATGCTCTTTAAACCCGGGAATATATTTAACCATAAGTGATTCAAGTTTGTATTTCTTAGGGTTTTTTAGCACGTTATTTAACCAGAACTCAAGTGAAAGCATAGGTGATACAAGAATTTGAAAGTCGAAAGTGTTGATATTAGATGTTTTGGCTGCCATGTAGCCTCCAAAACTATGTCCGACAAGTCCTATACTATTAATCCCTTTTTCTTTCAAATATTTTGCAGCAGCTTGAATGTCATGCATAATGTCAGTTTCCGATGTGTGGGTCGATTTGGGGTTTTTGCCATACCCTCTGTAATCAATTGTCAGTATCCCAAAATTTGATTTACTAACTGCTTTGTATAGCGGCTGATTGCTCGTAATATTTTGGGAAAAACCGTGTAAAAAGATTAAATATTTATCGGCATTATTGGGATTAATATCGAAAGCATTAATTTTTTCATCTTTTCCAACTTTTATTTCAACACTTTTTATTATATTGGCTAACTCGTCACTCAAAGAAAGATAGGGCCTTTTGGAGCCTTTGATAGAAGTTTCATAACTTCTGTTTTTCAAAAATTTTGTTATCCAGCTATCAGTGTAGAAATTACCTTGAAATGAAGTGTTGTTTGCAGGAAGCTTCTGTTTTATAAATACATCCTTGCTAATCCTGCGTTCGGGACGAATATTCGCAGCATACTTTGGACCCGTGATTTTTCTTGCGGGGTAATTGTTTATATTAGATAATTGAATATTTTTAACTTCCAAATCCTTAATCCCTTAAAGTCTGTGTTTATAATGTTATCATAAAAATAATGATAAAAGAAATTTATCTTAAAATTTTAAACAACTGTCATGTTGGACTAGTTTCTGCATTTTATAAGATTCCGAACTGAATTCAAAATAACAGTAAAGGCTGTTTAAATAGATTAAGTTTACAATGTCACCCTGAACTTGTTTCGGGGTCTCCTCTGTTAAGAGATGCTGAATCAAGTTCAGCATGACGGTTTTACACATATCTGGTGTAAACATGTTGTCTCTTACCTAAAATTTTATCTTGACAATTAATCTTGCTTATTATAAATTACATTTATGACAAATAAATAAGGGCGTGTGGCGAAATTGGTAGACGCACTAGACTTAGGATCTAGCGCCTTCGGCATGGGAGTTCGAGTCTCTTCACGCCCACCAATATAAAAAAGAGGTCTAAAGACCTCTTTTTTATATTGGTTTGACCCTGAAACAAGTTCAGGGTCAAACCAATTATGTATGCTATAATCAGTCTATGGATAAATTTTATGCAGTATATTTTCTCTTCCTATTTATATACCATCTTTGTATTATTTATTTGAAATTTTTTGTTAATGGTTGTATAATAAACAAGTCAAATTATTAGTAAAAGTAGAATTAAGAGGATAGATAAATATGAAGCTTCACATGCAGATCCTTATTGCGTTAGGTCTTGGTATTAAACGTAACTGGCACATTTTTTTCGGAATTATTGCCGGTATTTTGGTTGGAATATTTCTTCACTCTCACCAGAATGTTTTAGTCGACAATATTTTAATGTTTGTTGGACAAGTTTTTATTAGATTGATTCAGATGGTTGTAATTCCACTTGTGGTATCTGCAATTGTAATTGGTATTACCAGTGTTGGTGATAACAAACAGCTTGGTAAATTTGGTTCAAAAATGATTTTATATTATGGAATTTTAACAACTATTGCTGTAACAATTGGTAGTGCGCTTGCATTATTGGTAAAACCGGGTTCAGGTGCAGCCGAATATATTTCTGCAAATATTGCTTCTGATGTTCAGGCTACTGTTGCAACTGCAATGCAGCAACAACAGGGAAATATTTTAAATCTGTTTTTAAGTTTTATTCCAAATAATCCGGTTGAGGCTTTTGCTAACGGTAATATGGTCCCTATTATTCTGTTTGTTGTGCTCTTTGCTCTTGCTCTTGCAAAAGTTGGAGATGTAAACAGACCAATAGTTTCATTTTTTGAATCTGTTTTTGCTGCAACTATGAAAATAACAGATTGGATTATGTTATTTGCAGCTCCTGGTGTTTTTGCTTTGACTGCCAGTGCTGTTTCAAGTTTTGGTATTGATATATTTGCAGCTATATCTAAATATTTACTTGTTCTTTTGATAGGGTTTGCGATTCAAATGTTTATTGTGTACCCGCTATTTTTAAAGTGCTTTTCAAAAGTTTCTGCGCCAATGTTGTTTTCTGCTATTGCGGAAGCCACAATGGTAGCTTTTGGTACAGCAAGTTCATCAGCAACTTTACCTTTGACAATAGCATGCTGCGAAAAACGCGGTATCTCTCATAAAATTTCAAGTTTTGTGTTGCCGCTTGGGGCTACTTTGAATTTTGACGGTACTGCACTGTTGCAAACTGTAGCTGTTATTTTCCTTACTCAGGCTTATCAGGTTCCGCTGGATCCGTTTTTAATAATTCAAATTGCATTGCTTGCTATTGTTGCATCTAGTACATGTGCAGGAATCCCTGGTGGTGGTTTGATTACAATTGCTCTTATTCTGAATGGTATGGGATTGAGTCCGGAGCAGCTGGTTGCAGGATTTGCATTCCTGTTTACTATTGAAAGAATTACTGATATGCTGCGAACAACTCTCAACGTCACTTCAGATGCTGTTGTTGCTGCTACAATTGCTGATAATGAAAATGAAATTAATTATGATTTGTTAAATAATCCGCAGGCATATGAAGAAATAGCCTAGTGCAAATTTAGAATTTTTAATATTTAAGAAATCCACTTTTGTAGTGGATTTCTTTGTTTTGAGGTTTATGTTATTATGGCTGTATGGATAATATTACAGATAAAATTGCATCAACGCATTTAGGTAAAAAAAGTTCCGGCAGTACAACATATGATTCTTCATTGCTTGTTGCAGTACCTCGAATTGAAAACAGAAAACATTATGATATTCATAATGAAAATTTACCTTTTGAGGGCTGGGATGTTTGGCATGGATATGAATTTTCGTGTCTTACAGAAAAAGGTTTACCGGTTACACGAGTCTTAAAACTAAGATATAATTGTTCTAGTGAATTTATCGTTGAATCGAAGTCCTTGAAGCTTTATCTAAACTCATTTAATATGTCAAAGTTTGGAAAAAATAGTGATGAATGTTTGAGTATTTGTCGTAATTTGATTGAAAAAGATTTAGGGGAAATGCTTTGTACTAGAGTTGAAGCGGCTTTTTTACAAAATGATATATCTAGAGAAAATATTTTTTCAAATTTTGTAGATTTGAAAAGTTTAATTACTGAAGAGAATATTACAATAGCTAAATTTAAAGAATCTCCGGAAGTATTGAAAGTCTCTGGTCTTACTCCTGAAAAATCAGAACATTATTTGATGTTTGATTCTTTGCGGTCAAATTGCAGGGTTACACATCAACCAGATTTTGGAGATGTATTTATTTATTATAAATCCTGCAAAAATATAGATGAAAGTAGTTTGGTTGAATATCTTGTTTCATTTCGTTCAGAGTATCATTTTCATGAAGAATGCTGTGAAATGATTTATAAAAGGCTTTTTGATATTCTGGATAAACAGGATGAGTTACTTGTTTGTGCTCTATATACAAGACGCGGAGGAATTGATATTTCTCCGGTTCGATTCAGTAGGAATTTTTCTTGTTCTGATGTTGAAAAGCTTATAGATATAAGTAAATTTGTGAGATGTGGAATTAAACAATAGTATGAATAACAGGGAATTTGGTTCTAGAGGTGAAGATTTGGCTTGCGAGTACCTGATTAAAAACGGGTATGAGATTCTGGAACGAAATAAACATTATTCAAAATATTGCGAAATAGATATTATTGCAAAATATAAAGATACAGTAATTTTTGTAGAGGTTAAGACAAGAAAAAATGACTCTTTTGGGACGCCGGTGGAAGCTATTACTAAAAACAAATATAATAATATCAAAACGGGTGTATTATCATATTTGCAGGAACACAGTAATGTCAAAAATTATAGAATTGATGTGATAGGAATAATACTCTATCCGGTTTTGAAAATTCAGCATTTGAAAAATATATAGTTAACTCTATTATTTAGCCTTTTTTACTATATATTTAAAGTATTCATTCGGGTTTTCTTTAGCTTTTTGAGCGCAAGTTATCCCGTTGATGTTGCTTCCTGAACCTTTGATGCTGCAATACTGTTCTGTATTCGGATATCTGGAATTTTTTGCACCTATTGTAATAAGTTCGCCGTCTATAAATTGAAAGGTGAATAAATCATAACCAAGTCGGTTGGGTGGATTGTTGTATCCGTTTAAATCCGCAGAGATAATTATGTAACCGCTGTTATTTTCAAATAATAAGAGTGTTCCGTTTTGTGTTGCAATCTGCCCGTCATCAAGAATGCTTCTGTTAGCATTTGTTTTTCCATCTAAAGTTTTATATGGCTTATCACTGTCTTTATCATTTTGCAGATTCAGATAACAGGGTTTTGAGAGTTTATTTCCAGAATTTTGTCCTATTGTACCGCCTAAACCGCAATCAAATGGAGCTTGCAGATAATTCATAAATGTTTTATAAAATTTTCCTGTTCCATAATCCGCAGGATTAAGAGAAACATCATCTGCTTCCATTTGCTTAAATGCCTGTTGTAGTATTGAATATGTTTGTACAAAGCGTGCACTTAGAACATGTGCTTTGTTAGCTTGTATTAGATTTGGAATTGTCATTGCTGCAACAACTCCTATTATTCCGAGAGTTATTAGAACTTCAGCCAGTGTGAATGCGTTTTCTCTTGTTTTTCTCATTAAATTATCCTTTATTATTTAATAATATTCATGATTTATGAAGAAAATTATTAATAAATCATGAATATTATATGGATATTTATAGTCTTTGTCAAATTTTATATAATTAATAAATGGATATTAGAAATGAATTAAAATATATAATGGGTAAAGAGGCTGTCACTTTGACAAAGATGGCAGAGTTAATGTCTGAGAAAACAGGTAAAAAGTATACTATCAATACTCTCTCTGGAAAACTCTTAAGAAAAACTATTACACTTAATGAAACTTGTGAACTTCTAGAAACAATAGGTTATCATATAGAATTTGTAAAAGATAAATAGATGTATTATTTTAGTTTTTAAATGTTATAATTTAAATATATAGAATATAAGAGGAGAAGAATAATGTGTCTAAAACTTAATCATAGCTTGAAAATCGGGGGGGGGGTAACCTTTTAAAGTTTTACTCCGACAGTATTCTAAGGTCTTTGAATTTATTTGAATTAAGTAAGGTTACCGTCATTGCGAGGAGGCTTCTGCCGACGCGGCAATCCACTAATAATCAGCAATGTCATCCTGAATATATAAATTGTCACCCTGAACTTGTTTCAGGCTCTCAATCAAAATGTCCAATGAAGAGATTCCGAAACGAGTTCGGAATGACGGTGCTCGCCGGAGCGGATTTTGACGGACGTGAAACGTCTATCGAGAGAGCGCTGTTTAAGCGGTCGAACGGTCAACAATCCAAGAGACGGGGTACTTTTGCCACCAATTATTTATTCCCAATACCAGCAAATTCAGCTCTGCAAGGGTGCTACGCACGTAGGTATGCTACTAATTATTTACTCACGACTTCAACAATTCAGCTCCGCAAGGTCAAGGTGAAAGGTGTAAAAAGATTCTTCGGTCACCCCACTGCACTCGCATTAAACGGGACTCCACTACGTTCTCGCCCTCTGCTCGTGCAGGCTAAGAATAACCGTGTTTGCCAAAATGCCGCATTCACCCTTGCTGAAGTCCTTATCACTCTTGGTATAATAGGAATTGTTGCAGCTATGACTATTCCTACTTTAATTTCTAAATATAGACACAAGGTTTTGGAGATGTCATTCAAAAAAACTTATGCTAATTTACAAAATGCATTTAGAGCTGTAATTGCTGATGATTATCCTGTTTATGTTTTAAACCCTACAGACAGCAGACCGGATGGTGATCCGAATTTCGATTCTGAATTTGGCAGGGAGTTAAGATTGAAATATCGTGCGCAAACAAAAATCGATGGTAGGCAAAAAGCGGCTTATGAAAAAAGTATTAAAAATTATACAAGAACTAAACAGGCCGGAATTCCCCAATGTTCTCAATTCTTATCTTCAGCAAGTGCATTTATGGCTGCTGATGGTTCTGTATTGTCAGTTGCTCAGAATTGTGGAGCTTTATGGGTTACCGTTGATACAAATGGAATTTTTAATGGACCTAATGCTATGGGGCATGATATATTTTTGTTTTATGCACCGAACGGAACAAGTAATTTAGTACCTGCAACTACTGAGTCAGAGGGTACTTATGATGAAGATGGCAATTTCCATTATAACAATACTGAAGAAAATAAAAATAAATGTTCTAAAAATGCAAAGTCTGCAGTAAATGGTATAACATGTGCTCAATATGCTGTAGTAAATAAGTGTCCGGATGGAACAGCGGAAACATATTGGGAGTGTTTACCTTAAGCATGTTTTATTCAAAATCTGAATAAGGATTATTCTTCCCTTTTAATTATAATTACTTTTTTCTTTTTTTATAGTAAAATTATAGTTATATGGATATATTTAGAGGAGAATAAAATAATGTTGAGAGGACCATTTTTAGATAGAAGTTGGATGGCTCAAAATCCGGATTATGATTCATCTGATATAGTAATGCTAGGTTTGCCTTTTGATGGTACCGTATCGTACAGACCGGGTTCCAGATTCGCACCTGAGCAAATTCGTCTTGCTAGCTGGGGATTAGAAGAATATTCTCCTGTTTTTAATAAAGAACTTGCAGATGTAAATTTTCATGATGCTGGAGATTTAGAGTTTCCTCTGGGGAATACGTATAAAACTTTAGAACAAATCGAACAGAATGTTGAAGATATTTATAATGATGGTAAAAAAGTCTTTGGAATCGGGGGAGAGCATCTGGTTACTCTTCCGGAGGTAAAAGCTGTATCTAAATTTTATGAAGATTTGGCAGTAGTTCATTTTGATGCTCATACAGATTTGAGGGAAGAGTATATGGGCGAAGAAATGTCGCATAGTGCTGTTATTCGTCATATATCAAAGTTTGTTAAGCCTGAAAATATTAAGCAAATTGGTATTCGTTCAGGTATGAAAGAAGAATGGGATTTTATGGAAAAACATAATACGTTGTGCCATAATTATTCTGATTTGGATTCTTTAAAAGGTAAAAATGTATTTGTAACTGTTGATTTAGATTGTTTAGATACATCAATTATGTCTGGAACAGGGACTCCGGAAGCCGGAGGTATGACATTTAATGAACTGGTCGGCTGGTTTAAGTATTTAAAAGATTTCAATATAGTTGGAGCAGATGTTGTTGAGCTTGCTCCTGATTATGATGCAAGCGGAGTTTCAACAGCTGTTGCAACTAAGGTAATAAGAGAACTTTTAATGGCGATGTCATAGTTTTATTCTTCTTCGTGTTATCGCAGGAATTTGAGTGAGGAATTTATGCAGATTGAAGAGCGCATTCAATATTTAAAAGATGAGATAAATAAGAGTAATTATAGATATTATGTGGAAGAAAATCCATATTTAAGTGATTTTGATTACGATAAGTTATTTGCTGAATTAAAAGAACTTGAAGAGAAATATCCTATGTTTAAGACTGCAGATTCTCCAACTCAGCGTGTAGGTTCTGTGAGTGAAAAATTTTTTTCTCATAAGCATAAATACAGATTATACAGTTTGGATAATACCTATAATGAAGAAGAGTTAAAACGCTGGTATGAACGTGTTTGTAAAGAATATGATAAGAAATTGGAACTTGTTTGCGAACTAAAAATTGACGGACTTGCTATTGCACTAACTTATGATAAAGGCTTGTTTACTCTCGGTGTAACTCGTGGTGATGGTATCACCGGGGAGGATATTACGCAAAACCTCAAAACAATTAAAGCCATTCCTTTAAAATTGTTTGAACCTAAAACACTTGAGGTTCGTGGAGAAATATATATGCCCAAAACGGCGTTTGAAAAGTTGAATGAGGAGTCTTTAGCAAATGGAGAAAAAATTTTTGCGAACCCAAGGAATGCAGCAAGCGGCTCTCTGCGTCAACTAGATAGCACAATTACTGCTAAGCGTGATTTATCTATGTTCACTTATACCGGAATTTTTGAAGATTTAGAAGACAAAAATATAAAAACACATTATGATGGTATGCAGTATCTTAAGGAATTGGGATTCAAAGTTAATCCTAATATTCGTCTGGTTAAAGATATTCAGGGTGCTATTGATTATTGCAAGGAATGGGATTCTAAAAGATTTGATTTAGATTATGCTACAGACGGTGTTGTAATTAAGGTTAATGATATAGCAATTCAAAAAGACCTCGGGTATACAGCAAGAGCTCCAAAATGGGCAACTGCGTTTAAATTTCCGCCGGAAGAAGTTGCTACTGAACTTCTTGATATAGAATTGAATACCGGGAAAACAGGCATTGTCACTCCGGTTGCAATATTAAAGCCGGTGCAGCTGGCGGGGAGTACTGTAGCTCGGGCCAGTCTCCATAATTTTGATGAAATTAGAAGACTTGACATTCGAATTGGTGATACTGTTTTAATTAAAAAGGCAGCAGAAATTATTCCTAAAGTTGTTAAAGTTATGGATAATAAAATTCATAAATCTTTACCAGAGTATGAGCCTCCGAAATACTGTCTGGCTTGCGGCGGAACATTAGTAGAAAAAGAGGGAGAAGTCGGTTTATATTGTACAAATCCGGATTGCAGCAGCCTGATGTGTTCTAAAATTGAATACTGGGCAAGTAAGGAAGCTATGGATATTGATTATGTTGGGCCATCCTTGATTCAGCAGTTGTATGATAAAAAATTCATATCAAATCCGGTTGATTTGTACCGTTTAACAATTGAAGATTTATTACAGTTGGATTTGATAAAAGAAAAATCAGCTACAAATATATACACTGCCATTCAGGAAAGTAAAACAAGACCTCTTAACAGATTATTAACTGCGCTAGGAATCCGGCATGTAGGTAAGGAAACTGCCGATATTTTAGCGGGTGAATTTTCAACTATTGACGAGCTTGCAGCTGCAGAGTTAGTAACACTGTCAAAAATTGAAGGGATTGGCGAAATTATTGCAAAGTCAATATATGACTTTTTTAGAAATGAGTATAATATTAAGCTTATTGCAGAATTAAAAGACCTTGGCGTGAATCCTGTTGCCAAAATTAAACCTAAGTCAGATAAACTTGCTGGAAAAATATTTGTCTTGACAGGTACGTTACAAAATATGACACGTGATGAGGCTTCTGCTATAATAAAATCTCATGGTGGTAAAACATCTTCTTCTGTGTCTAAAAAAACATCTTATGTTCTTGCCGGAGAAAATGCAGGTTCAAAATTAGACAAAGCTAAAGATTTAGGTGTTATAATATTGACAGAAAAAGATTTTCTTGAAATGATATAGTGTAAAAGGATTTAAGGTGTAATATGAAAATTATTCAAATAGATGGATTTAAAGGTTTAATAACGGCGGCATTTATTGGTGTATGTCTTTTTGCCGGTTTTGTAGTATTTCCAGGGTTAGTTGCAATGCATTTGTGGAATAAATATCTTGTTGCATTATATATGTTCCCTGTATTGAATTTGCTTCAAGGGGTTTTATTATGGGGAATTGTAGCTATTTCATATTGCATTTTGTCTAAAAAAGGTTTGGCTGTTTCATTTAAAGATACTCCTGAATTGTCAGACAGAGAGCTTGATATGATTATGAAAAGAGCAAGAATACAATCGCAGCTGACACGTGTAAACAGAATGATTCAGAAATCTGATAGTTTTGAATCTAAGTCAAATATTTCAATTAATAATGATAAAGAGCTGTCTCATATGTCTTCACCTGTGTCACTTGCTAACGACAAGACTGTTGATAAAAAAGATGATGAAGCTATTTCTAATTTGAAATAATGTTATTTTATGGAGGTATTATGAAAAAATTTGTAATTGCATCTTTATTCAGCGCAGTATTATTGGCTGCACCATTGACAACTTTACCGGCTGGAGCTATAAATAGTCAGGCTGATTCTAATTCAAAAAAAGGTTATGTCTCTGTTTCTTATACTTCAGAAAAAGAAGTTGCTCCTGATACTGTTGAAATTGCTATTGCTGTTAAAACTTATGATAAAAAATCAATGCAGGAAGCTTCAAGAAAAAATAAAGAAATTTCTGATAAAATATATTCATATTTGAAATCTGCAATAAACAATGCAGATGGTGATTATATTAAAACTTCAAACTATACAGCCTCTCCATTGTATACTTATAATAACGGTAAGAGAACTTTTGATAAGTATGAAGTTTCAAATAATGTTGTGGTTCATACAAAATCGTTAGATAAAATTTCATCTATGATTGATAAATCCTTGACTCTTGGAGCTACAGATGTTGATAGCTTGAATTTTAGTTTATCCGAAAAAGATGCTCAATGTTCTGATTTGTTGACGATTGCAACTAAACAAGCAAGAAAAAGAGCTGATTTAGTTGCCGGTGCAGCAGGTTCTTCTGTTTCAGGTATCAAATCATTGGATACATCTTGCTCTGTGCACGGAAATTATGGTGTTCCGCAATATAGAAATATGATGCTAAAGGCTTCTGGAGCTATGGATATGGCAGAATCAGCTCCTGCTAAAATTGAGCCTGGGGTTGTGAGAATATATTCAACAGTAAATGCAAGTTTCTATTTGAAATAGTGAATATTTAGAAAGAAAACGGGAAATCTGATTTATCAGGTTTCCCGTTTTTTGTGGATTAAATATAATGAAATAAAAAGCCATCTAATTTATAGATGGCTTTTTATAATTATAATTTTCTTTGTCCATTATTTAACCATGGTGCAGCTTCAAGGTCATTAATATTATATTTTAACAGGTAATCATCATCATTATTATTTGCAGGTTTTGTTTGAGTAGTTTGATTTTTTACCTGTTTAACCTGTTGAGGTTGAACCTTTTGAGCCGGCTGTTTATTATAATTAGAATTTGTAGTTGCTGAAATTGCTATAACTTGTGTTTGAAATAATATTACAGCGAATAATATTGCTAATTTTTTCATATTATATCTCCTATGTTATATTTTACTAATATTGTAACATAGAAATTACTTTTCCGCAATTTCCTAATTTTTCTCTGCCATTGAGGTCTTTGAGTTCAATTAAAAATGCTGCACCAACTAAATTTCCGCCGGCTTTTTTTACAAGATTACAAGCAGCTTTTGCGGTTCCGCCAGTTGCTAAAAGATCGTCAACAACTAAAACATTTGCACCTTCTTCAATTGCATCTGCGTGGATTTCAATTGTATCTGAACCGTATTCAAGGTCATAGCTTTCTTTAATTGTTTCGGCAGGTAATTTATTAGGTTTTCTGATTGGAATGAATCCGCAGTTTAATTTATAAGCCATTGGCATTCCAAATATAAACCCTCGGCTTTCTATACCTGCAATATAATCAATTTTGCAATCACTATATTGAGCACATAAGTAATCTACCATTTCTTTCATTGTTTGAGCGTCTTTTAACCCTGTAGTGATATCGCGGAATACAATTCCTTCTTTCGGGAAATTCGGTACTGCTCTGATTTTTGCTTTTACATCTTCAATTGTTAATGTTGCCATTTATATTTCTCCTATTTTTTTAGTAATTTTTTTAATTCTTCTTTTGCCTGTCTAATTTTTTCTTTTGCTTTCTGTATCGCATGTTCATGTTGAATTAACCCATGCGCAGTTTTTCCCCAGTTCATATCTTTTTTCATAAATAGAATTTTTGTTCCTATAAATAAAACAAGCGGGAACCATATAAGCAAAAGGTAAATAGATGTTTCTATTGCTTGGAAAAAAGCATCTTTTCTTGACAGATTGTCATATCTTCTCAAGCTGTATCTGCATGCTATCATAAAGCCAAGCCCTATAATTGCCCCCATAATTATTGATGACAATAAGATATGAGGCGGTGCATCTTTTACAATTATTTTCATTAATAATATGCCGATTTCAATTATAAACCATCCCGGCATTATGAATTCAGAAATGTAAGCTATCATATCAACACGCACACGCATAGACATTTTTTTAGAAGTCAAAATATCCCAGAAATATTCAAGATATCTTCTAATAGTTCCTTCCAGCCAGCGTCTGCGTTGTCTGTATAATGGGAACAAGTACATTATACCTTCTTCATAAACAATTGTTTCATGACAGAATCGCACGTCCCACCCTTTTATGTGCAAGCGTGTTGACATATCCAGGTCATCTGTAATTGTATAATTATTCCAGCCTCCAATATCTTCCAGTGCGGTTCTTTTAATTAATTCTCCGTTACCTCGAAGTTCAACAGCGCCTTTTACAGAGTCTCTGCTTACCTGAAAATATGTATCCATTGTCATTTCATTGTTTTGACAGCGGGTTAATATATTAATATCTTTATTTCTTATAACTTTTCTGGCTTGTACAGCACCCACATCTTTTGGTTCAAGTTCATAAACAAGATTAGTCAAGAAGTTTGGTTCCATTGTTGCATCAGCATCAAATACAAGGATTGCTTCGCCTTTTGCAAATTGTAAAGCATCATTTAATACTGCAGATTTACCTGGAAATGCATTTTTATCTCTAATAAAGGCTATAACTTTGTTAGGATATTTCTTTTCCAGATTTTTAAGTACTGATGCCGTATTATCAGTACTTCTATCATCAATTGCAATTATTTCAAAATTCGGGTAATCCAAATTCAGAACTGTTTCAATTGTGTTTGAAATTACAGATTCTTCATTGTGTGCGGGAATCATTATACTAACAAACGGTTTATATTGTTCATTTTTTAATTGTGGATTTTTAAGACTTTTTCTTTTTTTTATTTTATAGGCAATATTTGTAAAGATAGCATACACAGCCATCAATAAAACTAAAATTGCAAGTCCCCATACTGTGTAGCTCTGGAAAATGTAAATAAATGCTGTTAAGCCCAAGACAATAAAAAATAATAAAATTCTTTCTTTCATATCAAATTATTCTTCTTACTTCCTACAAAAAACTTTTTACTTACAAGCATGATTTTATCAAAAAAGCATGAAAAGGTCTTTCTATATAAATATATTGATACATTTTGCAATGGTATTTATGTTAAGGTTTCCTGCAAACCATTTAATATCCACTATTAGTATGTTTTTTTAGTTAAAAAGTGTTAATATTCGTTAAAATACTTGCATTGCAGGAAATTTTTTATATAATTATTTTTGTACACAAGAAGAAGGAGTTTTATTATGAACAAAGAAGAATTAGTACAAGAAATCGCTAAAAAAGCTAACGTTACTCAAAAAGAAGCAACAGAAGTTTTAACTTCTTTAATTGATACTATTCAAAAAACAGTTGCTAAAGGTAAAAAAGTTACTTTAGTTGGTTTCGGTACATTCGAACCTCGCAAAAGAGCTGCTAGAACTGGCAGAAATCCTCAAACTGGTAAAGAATTAAAAATTCCTGCAAAAACAGTTCCTGCTTTCTCAGCTGGTAAAAAATTCAAAACTGTTGTTAACGGAAAATAGTAAACATATTGATGTTAATAAATTGCGGGTTCTTGTTTATATAACAAGAACCCTTTTTTAATATTAATTTATATATTATTTTATCTGTGTTTTTTGTTTATTTTTGATATAATAACCATAGACATTTTGAGGGAGAGAATTAAATTATGTTGGATAGTATTTTAACCGGATTGATTAGCTGGATAGAAAGTGTCATAACAGCTATGGGACCGGCAGGTATTGCATTATTAATGGCGATTGAGTCATGTAATATTCCACTGCCAAGTGAAGCTGTTTTGCCATTTGCAGGATATCTTGTCAGCAAAGGGGAAATGGGTTTTCATATGGCAGCTTTTGCAGGTGCGATTGGATGTGTTATCGGCTCAATTCCATCATATTATCTTGGTTATTTCGGCGGACGTAAATTCTTCGAAAAATATGGTAAATATATTCTTGTATCAAAGAAAGATTTGGATGATGCTGATAAATGGGTTGAAAAATATGGAGATTGGGCGTTTTTTATATGCCGGATGCTGCCTGTTGTAAGGACTTTTATCTCTTTGCCTGCGGGTATTTTAAAGGCAAGAAAAAGAACTTTTTTTACTTTAACCTTTCTAGGTTCCTTGATATGGAGTTATCTTCTTGTTTATGTTGGTGTAAAACTTGGAGAACATCTAGATAAATTAAAAGCAATATGGCATAAGTTCGACATCGTCATTATTTTAGTTATTTTGATTCTTGGTGGCATTTATGTTTGGAAACATATTAAGCATCTTAAAGAAAGCTAATTAATAGTTTGATTTTGTATTATAAAAAAGTCGAAGTTTTGAGCTTCGACTTTTTTGCATATAATATATTTTTATTTTATTTTATTTACAGCTTCTATAATCTTTTGCGCTGCATCTTCTGGTTTCATCGGGATTTTTTCTCCTGTTTCTCTTATTACAAATTCAACATTACCTTCTTGAATTGTTTTTCCTACAGTTATTCTGTACGGAAATCCTATTAAGTCAGCGTCTTTGAATTTTACACCAGGTCTTTCATCTCTGTCATCTAATACTGCTTCAACCCCGTTTGCCAGAAGTTCTTCATATAGTTTTATAGCTACGCTCATTTGGGTTTCATCTTTTGTGCTAACAGGAACAATAACAACATGGTATGGGGCGATGGCTAAAGGCCATTTTATACCAAAATCATCATGATGGGCTTCCACTGCGGCAGCTGCAGTTCTGGAAATTCCGATACCATAGCAACCCATAATATAAGGCTTTGATTTGCCGTCTTTATCAAGATAAACCGCATTCATTGGTTTTGAGTATTTTGTTCCTAATTGGAAAATATTACCAACTTCTATACCCCTTGTAACTTTTAGAGGTTTACCGCATTGAGGGCATAACTCTCCTGCTTCAACCAATCTTAAATCTTCGTATTTGATTTCATCAATATTTAAATCAGAAAGATTTGCACCAACCATATGGACATCATTTTGATTAATTCCTACAACGAAGTTTTTCATTTCTTTTACTGTGTTATCTGCAATGATTGTTATATCTTTAAATCCTTTTGGTCCAATAAATCCAGGAATTGCATCAAATCCGTTTTGCTGCATAAGTTCTTCAATTTCACCGGACGTTGCGATACGGATGTCTATTCCGCCGACAGCGTTCATAAGTTTTGTTTCTTCAACAGTTTTGTCTGCTCTAATAAGTGCCATTACCGGTTTTTTATCAACAATGTAAATTAATGATTTTAAAATTAATGTAGCAGGAATTTTTAAGAATTCTGATAACTCCTCAATAGAGTGAGTATTCGGAGTATCTAAAATTTCATTTTTATTAAAATAGTCTTTACCATCTACAACGGCACCCGGCAAGTTTGAAATCGCATGGTTTGAATTTGCGGAATAATCACAGTCATCGCAATAAAATACATCATTTTCTCCGGCATCAGTCGTTGTGATTACCATAAATTCATGAGAAACGCTTCCTCCGATTGCACCGGAGTCAGATTGAACCATTTTAGTATCTAATCCGCATCTTTTAAAGATATTTCTGTATGCTTGAGCCATGTTTTCATATTCTTTTTCAAGTTCTTCCTGAGATGTGCCAAAGCTATATGCATCTTTCATAATGAATTCTCTGCCTCTTAACAGACCAAAACGAGGTCTTACTTCATCTCTGAATTTAGATTGAATCTGATAAAGATTTGTAGGCAGCTGTTTATATGATTTTAGTACGTCTCTGGCCACAGCTGTAATAATTTCTTCGTGAGTTGGTCCGAGACACATTTCTCGGTTGTGGCGGTCTTTTAGACGCATTAATTCTTTTCCGTAAGCTTCCCATCTGCCGGATTCAATCCAGAGTTCTTTAGGCTGTACAAATGGCATTAAAAGTTCCTGAGCTCCGGCTTTATCCATTTCGTCTCTTACTATGTTTTCAACTTTTTTTAAGACTCTCCACATTAGCGGCAAATAGTTATAAACCCCTGATGTAAGTTTTCTTATATAACCAGCTCTTGCAAGCATTTTATGAGATACAACTTCAGCATCTGATGGAAATTCTCTTAATGTTTGCACAAATAATTTTGACATTTTCATAATTTTATCCCTCATATAAATTATTCAATGTCTTTATTTTATCACAAAAATAGACCTATCGAATTCGATTTAACTCTTCTTTTACAATATTTACAGGAACAGTAAGAGTCTGATAATTCCTTATTGCTTCATTCATGTACATTTTACAATTCTCGATATCACCTGTTAATTTGTAAATTGCTGCTGTTATATAGTATAAATCTCCGGATTCTTCACAATTAGATAGAGCATCTTGCATAATATTACATGCCTTGTCGAATTCACTGTCTTTTGCCAGTATTTTCGCAAGAATTTTGTATGCTTCAATATCAACTGGATTTAATTCTATAGTTTTTTCTAAAAATTCTTTTGCTTTTTGATGGTTACCTTCTTCATAGTTTATAACCGCAAGGTTATAGTATGCCCAGCTATAATCAGGAGATATGCTCAGGACTTTTTCAAATTTTTCTTTTGCAGAATCCAAATCACCGAATTCTTTAAGGATATTGCCTATATAAAAGTGTGCATAGATATCATCATCATTCAGGTCTATAGTTTTTTGAAAATAGTCAATTGCCAGCAGGTAATCTTTCATTTTAAAATATACAAGTCCGAGATTGAAGTAAGAATTAGAATCTTTATCGTCGGATTCTATAACTTTTTCAAAACATTCTATTGCTTTTTTATAATCTTTTAATTCGGTATATACAAGACCAAGATTATAAACGGCATCCATTGCTTCCGGTTCAAGTTCTATGGTTTTTTCGTAAGCTTCTTTAGCTTTTGTATATTTTTTCATTTTTTCAAAAACGATGCCGAGATTATAAAAAATCCCGTCATCGTATTTGAACATTTTTGCAAGATACAAAAGGTGCTGCAAAGCTTCTTCATTAAATCCGCAATCCATAAGCAGGACTGCAAGTTGTCGTCTTGCTTGAAAATTTGATGAATCTTCTTTGAGTAAACCTTGTAATTCTTCTATTTTATCAAGTTTAGACATATAAATAACTTATTAGATTACAGGAACATCAACAGGTTCTGTTAAAATTACATTTAAGATTTCATTTGATTGTATTTGAACATCTTTGCCTAATCTGATGACATCAGCAATACTGTCGTATACAAAATAACCGGCAGTTCCAAATACTCCTCCGAATGCTGCAACAGGAACTAAAACATATTGCCATCCGCTGTCTGTTACATTTTTACCCCATTCAATAGAATTTTTGGTTATGTCACCGGATTTTTTACATGTTTTTTCCCATGCATCCCAGTATCCTTTAGTTGTAGTGATACCGCCGTCGTTAGTCATATCTGCGCGACCAACAATGGTTAAGGATAATGGTAATTGTCTTCCGTTAGGAGTTACGACATGATCAAAGTCAAGATATAAAATAGGTCCTTTTGATAATCTTTTTGCTGGAGTGATTTCCTTGATATCTCCTCTTACAATTGAACCCATAGGTAAAATGACATCATCATTTGATTTTTGATCGGTCATTAACATTGCAGTAAAACTTGTACCTTTAGTGTTATATCCGGTGTTTATCGGTGTAAGCATTTTTAAAGACAGTGTTGTTCCTGCAGGAATCCTTTTAGTTTTTGCATTAGCATTGAAAGGTTCTGCCATTGCAACCTGTGCTGCTAGTACTAATGCTAATAGTGCTGTTAAAATTTTGTTTCTCATGCAAACTCTCTCTTTCTTTTTATTTCAATGGCATTTTATCATATTTTTTGAATTTTGTAACTTAAGTTTGCATTTTGTTACAAAAGAAAAGAGCCCCGAATGAGGCTCGTTGAATTAAGAATAGCTGGAAGTATGAAAAAGATTAATTATATTAAACGTAATATATACCCTTTTTTAAATTAGTCTTACGGCGTGTTTTATATTAACCGTTCGGGCTAATCTATATGAAGTTTTATTTATCTTTTGTAAAATAAAATTTTATATTGTAAAATAAAATACAACTATTGTTTAGGCTGACGTTTTGTGTTAGGCTAAATTCTGTATGACGGACATTTAAATGTGGGAGAAAAATATGGAAATATTAAATAAAGCAACAATTGGTGTGTTTGGCGGCTCAGGATTTTATAGTTTTTTAGAAAATATTGAAGAAGTTACTGTGGAAACTCCATACGGCAAAACAAGTGATAGTGTATTCTTAGGAAAAATTGGAGAGCACAATGTAGCATTTATGCCGCGTCATGGCAGAAATCATTCAATTCCGCCTCATCTTGTAAACTTTAGAGCTAATGTATGGGCTATGAAACATCTTGGCTGTAAAAGAGTAATTTCACCTTGTGCAGCAGGCAGCCTTCAAAAAGAAGTAAAGCCAGGTGATTTTGTTATATGCGATCAGTTCGTAGATTGGACAGATGGAAGAAAAACAACATTTTTCGAAGGTCCTGTAGTTCAACACCCGTCACCGGCAGATACTTATTGTCCTGAATTGAGGGCTCTGGCAATTGAAACAGGTAAAAAACTTGGTATTCCTATTCATGAATCTGGTACCGTTGTTGTAATTAATGGCCCAAGATTTTCTACAAAAGCGGAATCAGCTTTCTTTACAAAACAGGGATGGCAGGTTATCAATATGACAGCATACCCTGAGGCTTATCTTGTTAAAGAAATGAATATGTGTCCTTTAAATATTTCATTAATTACAGATTATGATGCCGGATTGGTTGGGGATGTTCCTCCGGTTTCTCACGATGCTGTTATTGAAGTATTTAATAATAATGTGGCTAATTTAAAATCTTTATTATTTACTATGATAGAAAATATTCCTATGGAGCAGGTGCACTGCGACTGTATGAATTCTACAAAATTAGATTTATAAAGAGGAGCTATGGCAAATTTAATTGTATTTCTCGATAGATTGGTTAATTTGTACTTGTATTTTGTTCTGGGGGCATGTCTTTTATCCTGGGTGCCGAATATAAATCCGGATTATCCGCTGTTTGATTTTATTTTTAAATTTGCAGGTTTTTATATAATTCCGTCTGTAGCAGGCTTTTCTTTTTCTCCGACACTGGTAATGGTTGTTGCAGTTCTAGTTTCTATGGGGTTAAGAAAAATTTATGCTAAATATTATGCAGATAAAAATCCAAAGATAATTGTAGTAACTCCGGAAGAGTTAATGCAAAAATTAAATGAGGAAAAGGGAAAGGATAAGAAAGATGATAGCAATTAAAATTGTTCAGGCAATTGCAAATTGTTTTTATATATACTTATTGATGATTGTGGTCAGATGCTTTTTGACATGGATTCCGGGTTTAAATTGGGATAATCCAATATTGAAAGCCCTAAGGACATCTGTGGACTTATATCTTGATTTATTCAGAAAGTTTATTCCGCCATTGGGATTTATTGATTTGTCGCCGATTGTGGCTACTTTCGTGTTAATAATTTTGAGGAATGCTATTGTTTATGGCGCAGTTTTTATATTTTCATTGTTTGGCTGGATAGGATAATTATATATGAAGATTGTAATTTATGGAGCAACAGAGGTTGGATGCCTTTTAGCGACTGAGTTTTTTGAAGATCATGATATTACTGTAATAGATAAAGAAGAAAACAGAACTGATGAATTTGATAAGCTAGATATTAGTTTTGTGCATGGTAATGCTACAGATATTAATGTACTAAAAGCTGCCGATATAATCAACTCTGATGTATTCATAGCGTGTACGGCTCTAGATGAAGCTAATATTGTTGCATGTTTATCTGCAAAAAAGATAAGCGGAATCAGAACTATTTGTTTTGTTTCAAAAGAAGAATACCGTAATACAATGGAGCTTGATAAAACCGGTGATTATCTCGGTGATTTTTTTATTGATTATGTTATTTGGCCGGAAGCTCTTCTTACTCAAGAATTATTCAGAATTGTAACAGTCGCACATGCCCTTGATGTTGAAAATTTTGCAGATGGTAAGGCAAGACTGCTTGAGTATAAAGTAAAGCCGGGCTCTTCTATTGTTGGTAAAATGGTTAAAGATTGCGGATTTACAAAGGATACTATTATTGTGGGTGTAAAACGTGATAATCTTTTATTTATTCCTAACGGGTTAACCGAAATTAATGAAGAGGATAAGCTTATATTCATGGGGACTTCCCGCTCATTGGATATTTTAGCCGGAACATTTTTCCACGAAAAAGAACAGGTAAAATCGGTTTCTATAATTGGCGGCGGTAATGTTGGTTATATGCTTGCTAAAAATTTGGAAGAAATGAAAATTAAGACCAAAATTATTGAAAAAAATTATGAACGTTGTGAATTTTTAGCTCAAGAATTGCAAAGAACGCTCGTAATTAACGGAGACGGAACTAATTTGAAGATTTTGGATGAAGAAGAAATTGGTTCAAGTGATGTGGTAATTTCAGTTACAAATAATGATGAAAGAAATTTACTTTGTTCTTTGCTGGTAAAGCAACTCGGAGTAAAACGGGTTATTTCAAGAGTTTCTAAGGTTTTAAATATTCCTTTGTTTGAAAAAGTCGGGATTGATATTGCGGTTTCTCCAAAAACTTCGGCAATAAATGAAGTCAGAAATGATTTAGATGAAACAAATGTTGATATATTAGCTACTGTAGAGCAGGGTGCGGCAGAAGTTTTAGAAATCGCAGTACTATATGATTTTAACGATAAAAAAATTATGGAATTACGTTTCCCTGCCCCGGCTATTGTAGGTATTATTCAACGTAGAAATCATGTTATTATTCCAAAAGGTGATACACAGATAAAAGAACATGATATTTTGATTATATTTACGAAAGCAGATACTGCACAGAAAATAAAAGATTATTTCAAGGTAGCGTAGGATATGAGAATAGGTTATATAGTAAATGCTTTGAGTTTGATATTAAAGGATATTGGTCTTGTGACTTTTATTCCTATATTCGTTGCTCTATATTACCAAGAATTTGGTTCTATTCTGCCATTTTTTGCTGCCGGAATTTTTGCATTATTTCTAGGAGTTATTTTCAAAAGATGCGTAAAAAATGTTACTGTAGAATCTTTTAATGATATCAAAAAATCAGAAGCTCTTGCTATTGTTTCAACCTCATGGCTTATGTTTGGGGTGATTGCTGCTATTCCGTATTTATATTATGGATTAGCTCCAATTGATGCTTTGTTTGAAGCTGTTTCCGGAATCACAACAACCGGGGCTACTATATTACAACGATTTGATTATCCAAGGGCGGTTATATTTTGGCGCTCCTTTACTCAGTGGCTTGGCGGTATGGGAATAATAGTTTTGTTCGTTGCTATTTTGCCCCAGTTTGCGGTTGCCGGACGTCAGATGTTTTTTGCAGAGGCTCCGGGGCCGACGGAGGATAAGTTTACTCCAAGAATAAAAAATACAGCTTCTGCATTGTGGCTTGTTTATGCAGGGCTAACGGTTCTTTGTGCATTATGTTTGTGGCTGGCCGGCATGAATCCTTATGATTGTATCTGTAATGCGATGTCAACTTTAGCTGCCGGTGGTTTTTCTCCAAATTCCAGAAGTATCGAGGGATATGGGTCGAATATTATTACTTGGATTATTACTTGTTTCATGTTTTTTGCCGGTACAAGTTTTGTTCTTCAATCCAAGGTTATTGCAAAAAGAAAATTATCATTATTCTGGAAAAGTGAAGAATTTAGATGGTACTTTTTTACTATTCTAACTTTTTCGTTAGCTTTAGCCGGAGTCTTGTATTTTCAACAGCATTTCACTGCTTTTCATTCTTTAACAGCTTCATTTTATCAGATATTAACTCTTGCTACATCGACTGGTAGCGCCAGTGAAGATTTTCAATTATGGACTTTTGATGCAAAAATAATTTTGTTTGTTGCTATGTTTATATCATCTTGTTCAGGATCTGCTGGTGGCGGGTTAAAAATTACACGTTGGATTTTAATTTTCAAATATATAAAAAATGAATTATATCGAATATTACATCCGAATGCCGTAAGAACAATAAAAATTGATAATAAAGTTGTTGCAACAGATGTTATTCGACAAACATTATTTTTTACATATTGTTATTTTGGAATTTTTGCAGTGAGTGCTATAGTATTGATCTTGTTAGAAGAAGATATAACTATTGGTTTGACATCAGCTATAGCAAGTTTGGGAGATATTGGTCCGGGGTTAGGGGTTGTAGTTGGCCCGATGGGTAGTTTTGCAACTCTATCTTTAGCATCTAAGGGGATTTTTATTTTTAATATGCTTGTAGGACGTTTAGAAATAATACCATTTTTGGTATTTTTGAATAAAGATTTTTGGAAAGTGAAGTAATATAATCTTATTATTTTGAGTTTGAAATATAAAAGAGCTAACTTATCGTTATAAGTTAGCTCTTTTAAAAAGTACATTGTACATTTATTTATTGTTTTGCAAATGATTCATTTGCTCTTGTCTTAATTTCATCTTCAACTTTGTTGATAAATTCATCAATCTTAAATGTGCCGATTTGACCGATGCCTCTTGCGCGAACTGCAACTGAATCTGCTTCGATTTCTTTATCACCTATTACGCAAACATAAGGAATTTTTTTATCTTGAAGTGATTCTCTGATTTTGTAGTTCATACTTTCAGAACGATCATCAAGATTTACTCTAATTCCGGCTTCACGCATTTTGTTGTAAACTTGTTCTGCAAAATCAACGTGTTTTTCATTTGATATAGGAACAATATTTACTTGAGTTGGAGCAAGCCATGTTGGGAAAGCTCCTGCGTAGTGCTCAATTAAAATACCGTGGAATCTTTCCATAGAACCGAAGATTACTCTGTGAAGCATCAATGGAGTTTTCAGTTGACCGTCTTTGTCTTGATATTTGATATCAAATCTTGCAGGAAGATTGAAATCTAACTGAATTGTCGCACATTGCCATGTTCTGCCGATAGCATCTTTAATTTTGAAGTCAATTTTTGGTCCGTAGAATGCACCGTCGCCTTCGTTGATTTCATATTGCATACCGCGTCTTTCCATGGCTTCTTTCAAGCCGGCTTCTGCTTTATCCCAGTTTTCAATTTCACCTACAAAGCTTTCAGGTCTTGTAGATAGTTCAACTTCAAATTTCATGTTAAATATAGCCATTGTGTCAGCTACAAAGTCAATGATTCTGTTGATTTCTTCAACAAGCTGTTCAGGTGTGCAGAAGATGTGAGCATCGTCTTGAGTAAAGCCTTGTACACGTGTTAGACCAGAAAGTGCTCCTGATTTTTCTTTACGGTAAACAGTACCAAGTTCAGCCATTCTTAATGGTAATGAGCGGTAAGAATGTCTGTTTGCTTGATAAATCAAGATGTGGAATGGGCAGTTCATTGGTTTTACAACAAATTGTTCATCAGAATCTTCATCTTTTTGAACAAAGAACATATTTTCTTTGTAGTGATCCATGTGACCTGATATTTCCCATAATTTTGATTTTGCAATTTGAGGAGTTTGAACGATTACATAACCTCTTTTTCTATGTTCTTCTCTCCAATAGTTTTCAATTTGTTCTCTTACAGTATAAAGATTTGGGTGCCAGAGAACAAGCCCGCCGCCGATTTCTTCTCTTACTGAAAATAAATCAAGTTTTGTACCAAGTTTTCTGTGGTCACGTTTTTCAGCTTCTTCAATAAATGTTAAATAAGCTTGTAAATCTTCTTTGTTCCAATATGCTGTAGCATAAATACGCTGAAGCATTTTATTTTTTTCGTTACCGCGCCAGTAAGCTCCTGCAACTTTCAAAAGTTTAATGGCATTAGCTTTAATATATGATGTGTTTGGCAGGTGAGGGCCTGCACAAAGATCATTAAATAGTGCATTTCCGTCTTTGTCTTTTGTAATATACAAAGTCGGATTATCGTTTTTGTGTTCTTCCAATAATTCTGCTTTGTAAATTTCACCTTCTTTTTTGAATTCTTCGATTTGAGCATCAACATCAGGAATTACATATTTTTCAAAAGTAAGATTTTGTTTTACTATTTCTTTCATTTTTTCTTCGATTTTAGCAAGATCTTCTTCTGTAAAAGCATGACCGTCTGTCAAATCAAAGTCATAGTAAAAACCATCAGCTGTAGCCGGCCCTATTGCTAACTTTGCAGATGGGAACAGGCTTTGAACAGCTTGCGCCATGATGTGTGAAGTTGAGTGTCTTAAAATACTCAAAGTTTCATTGTTTTTTTCCATTTTTCTTCTTTCTGCCCTTTTAAGGATTAGTAAATCTTTTCGGAGAATTTCCGTATCAGTCAAAAACACTTGAAAGAATAATTTACCCCCGAGGTGGGCCCCTCTAACTGTACATAACAAATTAATTATAGTACAAAAAGTTTTTATGGAATAATTTTATAAACAGCTTTTAATACTTTCTGCTGCTACATATCCTGTTGACCAGCAGTTTTGGAGATTGAACCCGCCACAAAATCCGTCAATATCAAGAACTTCTCCGCAAAAATATAATCCGGAATATTTTTTTGATTCCAGAGTTTTCGGGTTTACTTCTTTTAAATCTACACCTCCGCATGTGACGACTTCTCCATCCGGAACTTTTCCTGTAACTGTAATTTCAAAGTTTTCTAATTTTTGTATGATTTTATCACGAGTTTTACCGTCAATTTTGTGGCACGGGGTGTCTTGAGAAATGTTTAACTCGTTTAATACCCACACTGCTAATCCTTTTGGGATAATTTGCCCGAGTAAATTTTTAATTTCTTTATGCGGATTTGAATTTAATTCATTTTGCAAATTATCACATTTTGCTAATTGAAATGAAAGCTTATATGGAAATTCTTTTCTTGCATTTATTGATGATAATTTATATATGTGCGGGCCAGAAACGCCTTTATGTGTAAACAATATATCACATATTGAAACTCCAGCTATGCTTGAAAAATTTTCTTTGGTGATAAGTCCGACAAGAGCTTGAGTCGGAGGTTGAATGTTTATATCCAGTTCTTTTAAAATTTCATAGCCTGCATGCCCGCCGGTTGCTACAACTACATTATCAAAAGCGTAAGTGCTTTTATTTGTTGTAATTTTTAATCCGTTAGATATTTGTTTTAAATTTAAAACTTTTTCATTAACAAAAATGGCTTTTGATATAGCTTTTAGGAACTTTGCTCTGACATCTTTTGCCGAATTAGAAACCGGAAATATTCTGTTATCCTTTTGTGTATAGGTTTCTATATCAATAGTTTTGAAAAATTCTAAAGTCTCACATACTCCAAATTTTGAAAATATTGAATACAAAAACTTTTCTCCACGAGGATAATTTTTGACAAGTTCCCTAAAGTCAAATTCTGCATGTGTAAGGTTACATCTTCCTCCGCCGGTTGGGAGTATTGTGCGTAAGAATTTTCCACAGTCAAAAATTGTTACATCTAATCCTGCATCAATTAAAAATTTTGCGCATATGCATCCTGCCGGTCCTGCTCCAACAATAGCAATTGATTTACTAGAAGTCGACTCTTGTGCCATATAAAAATACCATTTCAGGGTTTTCTAAATCATTATGCATTTCAACAATGCTCTTATGCAAAACCGGATGAATGAAATCTGCATTTAGTTCTAACATTGGAACTAATGTAAAAGCTCTTAAGTGAACATATTTATGAGGAATTATTAAATTCTCTTCATTAATAATATCTTTATTGTAAAAAAGGATATCAATATCAATGGTTCTGTCCAAATAATCCTTAGTTTCTTTATCAGTTCTGCCTAGTTGTTTTTCTATTTTTTGACAAATATTTAAAAGTTCATTTGGTGTATATTTAGTTTTGATTTCTACAACAGCATTTACAAACCATGTTTGAGTATTCATATTCCATGGTTCTGTTTCATAGAATGCAGAAGTTCTCACAATAGAAATGTTTTCATCTGCGCCAAGTAAACTTGCCGCCTGTTGAACATATCCTATTCTGTCACCCTTATTTGAGCCTAAACTTAAATATACAATTGCCATAACTAAATTTTATAAATTTTTGTATATATTGTCAACATGTTTTACTATTTGTTGTATAATTTTTGTTATGGTTACATATTCAATTATTTTAATATTATTAGTATTAATTATAGTTTCAATGTTCAGTGAATTATTTCTGTATGGACTTGTTTCAACTATTGTATTTATTATTCTTTTGCCGTTTTATTATATTGTTCGTGTATTTAACGGTAAGTTTTTATATGGATGGAAAGAAAAACTTGGATTTTTTAAAAATCCAGTGCTTGGTAATAAGGTTATAATGTATCATGGCGTTTCTGTAGGTGAAGTTATAGCTCTTGAAAATTTGATAAAAAAAACTAAAGAAGAATTTCCTGATTATAAAATTGTAGTTACAACCGGAACAAAAACAGGACAGGAAATTGCAATTAAAAAGTTTTCAGAAGTGGCAGATTTTATTACTTATTTCCCTTTTGATATTCCTTACTGTGTGGATTCATTTTTGAAAAAAGTTAATCCAACGGTTGTATTAATTGCAGAAACAGAGTTATGGCCGGTGTTTTCTTTCTTTTGTAAAAATAATTGTATTAAATTGTACTGTATAAATGGCAGAATGTCTGATTCTACATATTCTTTATATCGTATGTTTAAACACTTTTTTAAAATGGTTTTGTCTAAGTATACTAAAATCTTGACACAAAGTGACATTGATAGAAATAAACTTGTGTCTATAGGTGCTCCCGAAGACCGAACTTTTGTTATGAAAAATTTGAAATTTGATGTAAAAAAATCTGAAGAAACATTTGATATTGGACAGGCAGGCTACAGGGTTATCATTGCAGGAAGTACTCATAAAGGTGAAGATGAAATTGTTCTTTCTATGTTTAAGGATAAGCTGTCAAAGTATCCTGATATAAAGCTTCTTCTTGCACCCCGTCATACAAGTCGTCTTCCTAAAATTATTGAGCTTTTAGATTCAATGAATTTGAATTATGGTTTTCGTTCAAAAAATGATTCATTTAAATCTAAGGATATTATTCTTTTAGATACAATGGGTGAATTAAGTAAAATGTATTCTTTATGTGAGTTTGCATTTATTGGCGGAAGTTTTAATAAAACTGGCGGACACAATCCTTTAGAAGCTACTGTATATGGAAAACCTGCAATAACAGGTCCATCAATTCATAATTTTAGAGATATTTACTGGCTGTTATCGCGGACTAATGCAGGTAAAATAGTTAAAACTCCTAAGGAATTGTCCGAATATGTTGAGCGTCTTTTAGCCGACAAAGAGTTTTATAAGAGGGCATGCGCAGATTGTGAATTTGTTTTTAAAGACCAGCAGGGTGCATTAGATGTTGTTATAAAAGAGTTAAAAAACGTTTTATAAATTTGAAAAATTTTTAATAGTTTAAAAGGTGATGACATTTCGAACCGGGTTTGGAATCCGTTTTTATTGCCATACTGAATTTATTTAAGTTTCTATCTTGTTAATTGGAGTCTAATATAGCTTCAGGATGGTGGTTTTTCCACTGTTACTGATTGGCTTGATTTTTATTTAATTTGAAATGTTAACTTATGTTAACATAATCCTTTTAATTGTTAAAGATTTATAGAAGGCTTGCCGATAACAAAATTAAGGAAAACAACGAGAAAGGAAAGAACGTCATGAGTATGGCAGCATCTCAAGCAAGATTCTTAAGCTTGACAGCAAGAAAATCAAATGTAGAGTTTGAAGGTCAACAAATCAACCAACAAAGAACTACACTGTCAAATCAAACAGCTAATTACTATAACAGTTTGACAAACATGACAGTTCCAACACCTCCTTCAACTCAGGATTATACAAAAACAACTTATTCATTTACAGATGGTTCTGATAAAAATGTGATAAATTCTCTAATCGCTCAAAAAAATGGCTATTATATTTTGAATTATACGCAATCAACTGAAACAGAATCTGTAGTATCTAACGGTACTGTAATTGTAACAAAGCAGGATAATGATTATTATATTGGTGCAACAAAATTAAGAGATTTAGGTACAGATGTTGCAAATGACCCGTATTTATCTTCATTGACTGCTAAAGAAAAAGAAGCTGCGTTAGCTCTTGAAAAACAATATCTAACTATGCTTCAAGATAAATACAATGAATCAGATTGGTTAGTTCGTTATCAGTTGAATACAAAAACAAATACTTATGAACCAGTATTCTATAATAAACGTCAGATAGAAGATGCTGAATATAGTGATAAAACAGGTGCATCTTTAACAAATATTAAATCATATGTATATGGACAAACTACTGAAACTCGCGAAGTGAAAAATGCTTTAGCTCGTGTTGAGCAAGATAGCAGTGGTCGTTATATGAGTTTGTTCATTTATGAAACTGATGCTGATGGTAATATTAAATATGATGACAAAGGTAACCCTATCGGCACAGAATATAATCTTACAACAACTACAACAACTGATGATAATGCATATAACGATGCTATGAATCAGTATAACTACGATAAAGCGCAGTATGAACAGGCAATTCAGGAGATAAATTCAAAAATAGAAGTAGTTCAAGTTCAGGATAAAGACTTAGAACTTAAACTAAAACAATTAGATACAGAAGAAAACGCAATATCTACCGAGATGGATGCAGTAAAAAAAGTAATATCCAAAAACGTAGAATCAAGTTTCAAAACATTCAACGCATAGTCCTCGCCGGACGGGGTATTATGCCACCAGTTATAGCCTGAAGGAAGTATTCCTATTCAGCTCCGCAAGGGTGCTACGCACGTAGATTTGCTACCAGTTATTTAATATCAACGTCAATTATTCAGCTCCGCAAGGATGTGACGCACGCAGATAACTAACTGTAGTCTAAAGTAAGCATAATTGTCATACTGAGGTGTAACCGAAGTATCCCAAAATAGCTCAGCAGATGGGCAAAGATTTACAAAAAGCTAAACAAGATTAAAAAAATATATAATAAAATTTTCCTTTCCCTTTTTCCTATTGATTTTCCAACGACTTGTAAAGACAGTCGTTTTTTTTTGCTTAGTTTAACAATTTTTAAACATATAGGAATTTCCGAACGTAATACCCCTCACCCCAGCCCCTCTCCCAAAATCGGGCGAGGGGGCAACATATCTGTCATTCTGAGTGGATGCTATGTGCGTAGCACAGTCATTCCGAATTTAGTTCGGAATCTATTATACTTAGACCCTGAAACAAGTTCAGGGTGACAAATTGTGTGTTTAGAATGATGTTCTGTTAACTCAGAATGACA